>JBBRBN010000004.1:0-89013 GCA_038205755.1 Lysobacterales bacterium
GCGCCGCCCGAGCCCAGCACCAGGGCCACGCGCGGGCCACTGCCGGTGGCCGCCGGCAATGACTCAGTCATAGGTGGACAGGGCCAGCTGCAGCAGGATGCGAGCCTCGTTGCGCAGTGCGTTGGGCTCGATCACTTCGGCATCGGGCCCGTAGCGCAGCACATCCATCAGCAGTTCTTTGGGGTTGGAGTAGGGCACGCGCAGCTCGTAGGTGCCGTTCGCCAGCAGTTGCCCCTGCTGCTTGGAATGCCAGTGCTCGTCGGCTACCCAGCGGGCGGCGTGCTTGGAGAATCGAATCGTCGCCCAGGCCTTGGCCGGGCCGGAAAAAATGCCGTAGCTGGATGACAAGTGGGCATCGAGCTCGGTTTCGGCGCGATCCTCCGCGCTGCCGTCCAGCAGCCGCGCCTGCTTGATCCGGTCCATGGCGAAGCTGCGCAGGCCCTCGCGCTGATGGTCCCACGCGTCGAGGTACCAGTTGTCACGGTAGTGGGTCATGCGCTGCGGCGACACGCTGCGCCGGGTCGGTGTGTCGGTGGAGCGGGCGCGATAGTCGAACTGCAGGCGTTTGCGTTCCAGCACGGCGGTGGCAATGACGCGGAAGGCCGCTTCATCAAGTTGTCGGGTGGCCTGCGCGATCACCCGTACGCGCTCGACCGGGAAGCGCTTGCCGCCGGCCTGCTCGGCCAGCAGGCTGTCGATGCGCGACTTGATCGGCGCCAGCGCGCCCGACAGCACGCCCGGCGCGGTGCGCGCCAACAGCTGATGGGCGGCCAACAGCGCGTGCAGCTCCTCGGACGACAGCCACAGGCCGGGCAGCTCGAAGCGCTCGCCCTCGCCATCGGCGTAGCGAAAACCCTTCGGATCCTCGCTGGTTTCCACCGGCGCGCCCAGCGCGTCGCGCAAATAAGCAAGATCGCGGTACACGCTGGCTCGCGAGCAGCCCAGTTCGTCGATCAGCCGCGTCAGCGGCAGCGGATAGCGCGCCGACTTCAGCAGCCGGTGCAGGTTCATGATGCGTTCGTGGCGCAGGCGGTCGCTCATCGCTGCATTATCACGGTGGGCCAGACAATCGGCGAGTGCGGCTGTCAGACTACGCCAATGCACGCGTCCGCCCGCACCGCTTGATGGAGCCGCACACGCTCGATTTGACGCCGTCATCGGGTGCCGCGGCCGATGGCGCGACCCATGGGGCGCGCGAACGCGCGCGCACCGCATGAGCGATCCTTCGATCAATCTGTCGCCATCGCCCGGCGACGAGGTCAAGTTCACGACCTGCTACATGTGCGCCTGCCGCTGCGGCCTCAAGGTCTGGCTGAAGGACGGCCGGATCCGCTATCTGCAGGGCAATCCCGATCACCCGGTCAACCGCGGCGTGCTGTGCGCCAAGGGTTCGGCCGGGATCATGCAGCACTACTCGCCGGCACGGCTTTCGAAACCGCTGCTGCGGGTTGGGGAGCGTGGCAGCGGCGAGTTCCGCGAGATCGAGTGGGAGGAGGCGCTGCAGATCGCCACCGGCTGGCTGGCGCCGATCCGCGAGCGCAATCCCGACGAGCTGGCGTTCTTCACCGGGCGCGACCAGTCGCAGGCGCTGACCGGCTGGTGGGCGCAGCAGTTCGGCACCATCAACTATGCCGCGCACGGTGGCTTCTGCTCGGTGAACATGGCGGCCGGTGGCCTGTACACGCTGGGCGGGAGTTTCTGGGAGTTCGGCGAGCCGGACTGGGAGCACAGCCGCTATCTGGTGCTGTGGGGCGTGGCCGAAGACCACGACTCGAATCCGATCAAGCTTGGCCTCGGCAAGCTCAAGGAGCGCGGCGCCAAGGTGCTGGTGATCAATCCGGTGCGTTCGGGCTATGGCGCAATCGCCGACGAGTGGATCGGCATCCGGCCCGGCACCGATGGACTACTGGCATTCGCGCTGATCCACGAGCTGTTGCGCACTGATCGCATCGATCTGGACTATCTGGTGCGCTACGCGAACGCGCACTGGCTGGTGGTGCGCAATCCCGGCGCGGCCGACGATGGGCTGTTCGCGCGGGATGCGGAGGGCCACGAGCTGTGCGCGGTGCGCGGCGCGCCGGCGCACAGCGCTGGCGTTGCGCGCAGCGGCGCAGTTGGCATGGACGACGAGCCCGTCGCCGCACTGACCGGGCCAGGGCGATCTACGAGCGCCGGCTTCGCACGCGCCGACGCCGCCGGCATTGCGCCGCTGGTGGTCGGCGAATACACGCTTCCCGATGGTCGCCGCGTCGTCCCGGTGTTCCACCTGCTGGCCGAGCGCTATCTCGATCCGCAGTATTCCCCGGCCGCCGTCGCCGGGAAGTGCGGCGTGCCGGCAGCCACGATCCGCCGGCTGGCGACCGAAATCGCCAGCGCCGCGTTCGACAGCAAGCTCGAACTGCCGCAGCCTTGGACCGATGCCTGGGGCACTCGACACGCAAGCATGATCGGGCGACCGGTGAGCTTTCACGCCATGCGCGGGATCAGCGCGCACAGCAACGGTTTCCACACCTGTCGCGCCCTGCACGTGCTGCAGCTGCTGCTGGGCGCGGTCGACGCTCCCGGCAGCTTCCGCTTTCAGCCGCCCTATCCGCGGCCGGTGCCGCCGGCCAATCGACCGGGCAAGACGCGCGGCCCCAACGGCGTGCTTGACGGCGCGCCGCTGGGTTTCGTGCAGGGTCCCGAAGACCTGCTGGTGGACGCCGCCGGTCGGCCGCGCCGGATTGACCATGCGTTCTCCTGGTCCTATCCGCTGGCGGCCCACGGCATGATGCACACGGTGATCCGCAACGCCTGGGCCGGCGATCCTTACCGCATCGACACCTTGCTGATGTTCATGGCGAACATGAGCTGGAACTCGGCGATGAACACCGGCGAGACGCAGCGCATGCTGACCGACCGCGATGCCTCCGGCGAGTATCGGATTCCGCACATCATCTATTCCGATGCCTATGCCTCGGAGATGGTGGCGTACGC
The DNA here is from genome assembly GCA_038205755.1 of Lysobacterales bacterium. GTDB lineage: Bacteria > Pseudomonadota > Gammaproteobacteria > Xanthomonadales > Xanthomonadaceae > JANNWF01. The sequence continues at coordinate 2,977 of JBBRBN010000004.1, forward strand.
CGATCTGGTGCTGCCGGACACCACCTACCTCGAGCGCTTCGACGCCATCAGCCTGCTTGATCGACCGATCTCGGACGCCGACCGCGCGGCCGACGCCATCCGCCACCCGATATTCGAGCCCGATGCAGAAGGCGGCGGGCGCGACGTGCGCGGGTTCCAGAGCGTGCTGATCGAGCTCGGCGCGCGGCTGGGTTTGCCGGGACTGGTCAACGCGGACGGCAGCGCGCGCTATCAGGACTACCAGGACTACATCCTGCGCCATGAGCGCGTGCCGGGCGTCGGTCTGCTGGCCGGCTGGCGTGGCGTCGACGGTGCCAGCCACGGCAAGGGTGCGCCCAATCCGCGTCAGATCGAGCAGTACATCACGCACGGCGGCTATTGGCATGCCCCGGTGCCGCCCGCCGCGCGCTATTTCAAGATGGCCAACCGCGACTATCTGGACTGGGCGCATGAGATGGGCTTCATCGCACACCCGCGGCCGATCGCCATGCAGCTGTATTCGGAAACCCTGCAGCGCTTCCGTCTGGCCGCCCAGGGGCACGGTCCGCAGCAGCCGCCGGAGGCGCAGCGGGCGCGGGTAGAGCGCTACTTCGATCCACTGCCGATCTGGTATCCGCCGCTGGAGGGCGCGCAGATCGATGCTGACGAATATCCGCTGTACGCGATCACCCAGCGGCCGATGTTCATGTATCACTCATGGGGCTCACAGAACGCCTGGCTGCGGCAGATCGCCGCGCGCAACTATCTCTATCTGCACCCGGACACGGCGGTGAAGTACGGCATTGCCGACGGGGATTGGGTCGAGCTGCGCTCCCACGTGGGCACCATCAGCGTGCCCTGTCGGCATGCCAGCAATACCCAGCCGGACACGCTGTGGACCTGGAACGCGATCGGCAAGCGGCGCGGCGCCTGGCGGCTGTCGAAGGACGCGCCAGAAGGCCGCCAGGGGTTCTTGCTCAATCATCTGATCGGCGACCGACTGCCGCAGGATGACTATGCCAACGCCGATCCTGTCACTGGCCAGGCCGCCTGGTTCGACCTGCGCGTCAGCGTGCGCCGGATCGAGCCAAAGACGCTGGCCGAGCCGCAGTTTGCGCCGCTGGCGCTGGGCGAGGTGGCCAACACGCCGCTGCGCTACGGCGCGCAGTGGAGGGATCGCTGATGGGGTTCGAGGTGATCCTCACCCTGGCGATACTGGTCGGCGCGATCGCCCTGTTTGCCACCGAAAAGCTGCCGGTCGACCTGGTGGCGATGCTGGTGCTGGCCAGCGTGCTGGTGCTGGGTCTGGTGACCCCGGCCGAGGCGCTGTCGGGCTTCGCCAGCCAGGCCACGATTACCGTCGCGGCGATGTTCGTGCTCAGTGCCGGGCTGTCGCACAGCGGCGCGTTGGCCGGCATCGGGCGCTGGTTCGCACGCATCAAGAACGGTTGGCTGTTCACGCTCGCGGTGATGGTCACGCTGGCGGCGATGTCGGCCTTCGTCAACAACACCGCGGCGCTGGCGGTGTTCCTGCCGGTGGTGCTGGCGGTAGCGGCGGCGAACAAGTTCTCCGCCTCCAAGGTATTGATCCCGATGTCATACGCGGCGCAGATGGGCGGCGTCTGCACATTGATTGGAACTTCGACCAACCTGCTGGTTCATTCGCTGGCGATGGACCTGGGGCTGCCGGGCTTCTCGCTGTTCGAGTTCGCGCCGCTCGGCCTGATCTGCATGGCGGTGGGCATGGTCTATCTGATGCTGGTGGGTCCCTGGCTGCTGCCCGATCGCCGCGGCGCCGAGCTGAGCGAGAACTATGAGCTGGGCAAGTACATCACCGAGCTGCGCGTGATGCCCGACTCGCCGCTGATCGGCAGCAGCGTGGCCGACGCCAAGCTTGGCGAAAAGCACGGTGTCTATGTGCTCGAACTGCTGCGCGGCGATCAGACCATCTGGTCACCGCGAGCGCAACGTCTGAGCGCCGGCGATGTGCTGCTCGCGCGCGGCGACTGGAGCCGGCTGACCGCGCTGAAGCAACAGGCGCGACTGGAGCTGGAGCCGGAGTTCACCCTGCGCGACGCGCAGTTCACCCGCGCCGAGCAGGTGCTGACCGAGGTGATGGTCGCGCCCGGCTCGCGCCTGATCGGCCACACCCTGTCCGAACTGGACTTCCACTGGAACTACAACGCCATTGCGCTGGCCATCCATCGGCGTGGCCAGGTGCTGCGCGAGAAGCTCAAGGACACCCGGCTGACCGTGGGTGACATTCTGCTGCTGGTTACCTCGCCGGAAGAGATGCGCGCCTTGCGCGGCAACCGCAACCTGGTGGTGCTGAGCGAGCGTGAGGAGTCGGTCGGCAATCGGCGCGAAGCCTGGATCGCGACCGCCGTGATGGTGGCAGTGGTCGCAGTGACGGTGCTCGGCTGGCTGCCGATTGTCGCCTCCGCGATCCTCGGCTGCATTGCCCTGGTCGCCACCCGCTGCCTGGAGCCGGAGGAAGTCTACGAAGCGATCGACTGGCGCGTTATCGTGCTGCTGGCCGGCGTCCTGCCGCTTGGAATCGCGCTGCAGAAGTCGGGTGCCGCTGACATGATTGCCGACTACACGCTGGCAGTGGTCGGCGGCCATGGCCCGCTGCTGGCGCTGGCGGCAATCTATTTTCTGACGGCTGCCCTGACCGAAGCGATGAGCAACAACGCCACCGCCGTGCTGCTGACGCCAATCGCAGTCGCCACCGCGCAGTCGCTGGAGGTCAGCCCGATGCCCTTCCTGGTGGCCGTGGCGTTCGCCGCCTCCACCAGCTTCGCCACCCCGGTGGGCTACCAGACCAACACCATGGTCTACAACGCGGGTGGTTACCGTTTCACCGACTTCGTCAAGATCGGCCTGCCGCTCAATCTGCTGTTCTGGGCGGTGGCGATGGTCTGCATTCCGATGTTCTGGAGCTTCTGATCCGATCATGACCGCGCTGCCGCCGCCCACACAAAAGAAACTCGGTCTGGTGATCGATCTCGACACCTGCGTCGGTTGCCACGCCTGCGCAGTCGCCTGCAAGCAGTGGAATGCCGGCGGCATCACTGGCCCGCTGACCGACGAGAATCCCTATGGCAAGGAGCCTTTCGGCGTCTGGTTCAACCGCGTCCACAGCTACGAAGTCGAGCCCCCTGCGGGCACCGGCCAGCCGCCGACCACCCTGCATTTTCCGCGCTCCTGCCTGCACTGCGAGGATGCCGCCTGTGTGACTGTCTGCCCCACCGGCGCCAGCTACAAGCGCGTCGAGGATGGCATCGTGCTGGTCGACGAAGACAAGTGCATCGGCTGCAAGCTTTGCAGCTGGGCGTGTCCGTACGGTGCCCGCGAGTACAGCGCGGTCGAGGGCGTGATGAAGAAGTGCACGCTGTGCGTCGACCGCATCTACAACACGCATCTCGATGAAGCCGAGCGGCAGCCGGCGTGTGTCCAGGCCTGCCCGACCCGCGCACGGCATTTCGGCGATCTGGGCGATCCGCAGTCCGCTGTGTCGATGCTGGTGGCCGAGCGTGGCGGTGTCGATCTGATGCCTGAGCTTGGCTACCGACCGACCAACAAGTATCTGCCGCCGCGCGCCCGGCGAGCCGGTGCAGCGGTTGCGCCGCGGGACGAGGCGCTGGATCGCGAACAGTTGCCGCCCGTGTTGCGTTGGCTCGATCGCGTGCTGAGCCGCTGATGCACCCGGCCTTCTCCGTCATTGTTTTCACCACGCTGTCCGGCGCTGGCTACGGTCTGTGGTTCTGGCTGGCGCTGGCGCCCCTGCTGGGAGCGGGGCGGACACTGCCCGCCACTGGCATGTCGACCGGCCTGCTGCTGGGCTTCGTGCTGGTCAGCCTGGGCCTGCTCAGTTCGCTGGCGCATCTGGGTCAGCCGCAGCGGGCCTGGCGCGCCTTGAGTCAGTGGCGCAGTTCGTGGCTGTCGCGCGAAGGAGTGCTGGCACTCGCCACGTATGTCCCGGCCGGTGTGCTGTTGGTCTGCGGTTTTTTTGGTATCGGCCTGCCGCCTTCCGCCCGCATCGCCGTGCAGCTTGCGCTGGCGGCCGGCGCGCTGCTGACGGTTGCCTGCACCGCGATGATCTATGCCAGTCTCACGCCGATACCGGCCTGGCGGCATCCGCTGGTGCTGCCCGGCTATCTGGGTTTTGCGCTGCTCACCGGCGGATTTCTGGCAGCGGCTTGCCTCACGCGCTCGGCGCTGCCGCTGCCGCAGGGGCTGGTGCTGATCGCAGGTGCGGCAACGGCTGCGTTGGCGCTGGTGAAAAGTGTCTATTGGCAGGCGCTGGACCAACCCGCCCGCGAGCCAACGGTGGCGAGTGCGGTCGGTCTACCGGCCGGTTCGACAGTCCGTGCGTGGGAAGCCCCGCACACCGAGGCCAGCTATCTGAATCGCGAAATGGGCTACGTGCTGGCGCGTCGTCATCGCCAGGCCCTGCGCTGCATAGCGCTGCTGCTGTTTGCCGTGCTGCCGGGCCTGCTGATGCTGCCGGCGCTGTTGCTGCCCCACCTGCAGGGTCCGCTGCTGGTGGCAGCGGCGCTGTGTGCCATTGCGGGCGCGCTGGTCGAGCGCTGGCTGTTCTTCGCCGAGGCGCGGCATCTGGTCCAGCTGTATTACGGCTGAGCCCCAGGATTTACGACCGATTCACTCCCTGCGGGTGCGCTCACGCTTACCATGCGCGGCCTCGTGATCGGCCATGGCGCCGATCCTTTGCTTCCCGCCTCTGGAGATCAACATGACCCCTCGACACATTCTTCGCCACGCACTGGCCATCGGCCTGCTGACCGCCGCGCCGCTGGCCGCCAATGCACAAGGCTGGACCGGCAGCGGCGAGCTGGGCCTGGCGGTCACCAGTGGCAACGCCAAGTCGGAGAACGTCAACGGCAAACTCGTCTTCATCAATGAGGACGATCAGTGGAAGCACAGCGCAGCGCTGAGCGTGCTGCGCGCCAAGGGTGAGGTGGTTGGCGATTTCGACGGCGACGGGAGACCCGAGCGCTCTCGCCAGCTGACCGCCAACCGCTATGACGTGGCGCTGTCCAGCGCCTACAAGATGACCCCCCGTACCTCCTGGGTGACCGCGCTGCGCTATGAGAACGACGACTTCGCGCCGTCGGAGTCGCAGGCCACGTTTTCGATCGGTCACGGCTACCAGTGGATCGACTCGGACGTCACCAAACTGCGCACCGAAATCGGTCCCGGCTACCGCCACGCGAAGGACGCCGGCAGCGGCGCGACCCAGAACGACTTCATCGTGCGCGGTGGGCTCGACTTCAGCCAGGTCCTCACTGACAACACCAAGCTGTTCAACACGCTGCTGCTGGAGTCGGGCAGCGACAACACGTTCATCAAGAACGAGTTCGGCGTGGCGGTGGCAATGAACGCAACCCTGGCTCTGAAGGCCGGACTGCAGGCGCGCCACAACACCGAGGTGGCGCCCACCATCAAAAAGACCGACACGCTGACCACGCTGAACCTGGTCTACTCGTTCAAGCCCTGACCGGGGGCGCCAGCGGCGCGCCAGACCCGTCGCAGCGTCCGGACGCGCAGCGCGCGTCAGGCATCCAGGTCGGGGATCAGCTTGCTCTCAAGCCGGGCGATCATGTCCTTCAGCAGCAGCTTGCGCTTCTTCATGCGGCGCAGCTGCAGTTCGTCGGCCGAGACGGTCACGAACAGCCGGCCGATGGCGAGGTCGAGATCGCGATGCTCGACGCGCAGCTCAACCAGCCGGCGGGTGATGGCGGACGTGTCAACCAGATGCATGCGCGCTCGATAGGGCGATGAACGCCGCCAGCATAACGCGCTAACCGGTCGGCGGGCAGGCGCTAGAATGCACATCTTCGGCTCGCCATCAGGCCGCGCCCTGGGTCACCCATCTGGTTCCCCCATGACAGCAATCCCACTGGTCCGTAAACCGGCCTTCGAGCGCCAGCGGCTGGCCAAGCGGCTGCGCCACCAGGTCGGCCAGACGATTGCCGACTTCGGCATGATCGAAGACGGCGACCGGGTGATGGTGTGTCTGTCCGGCGGCAAGGACAGCTACACCCTGCTCGACGTGCTGCTGCAGCTGCAGAAGAAGGCGCCGGTGCGATTCGAGCTGCACGCGGTCAACCTCGACCAGAAGCAGCCGGGGTTCCCCGAACAGGTGCTGCCCGGCTTCCTGCGCGAGCGCGGCGTGCCGTTCACCATCATCGAGCAGGACACCTACTCGGTGGTGACCCGGATCATTCCCGAAGGCAAGACGATGTGCTCGCTGTGCTCGCGCATGCGGCGCGGCGCGCTGTACCGGTTCGCTGCCGAAAACGGATTTACCAAGATCGCGCTGGGTCATCATCGGGACGACCTGCTGGCGACGTTTTTCCTCAATCTGTTCTTCCATGGTCGGCTTGCCAGCATGCCGCCCAAGCTGCTCAGCGACGACGGTGCGCACGTGGTGATCCGGCCGCTGGCCCAGGTTGCCGAGGCCGACATCAGCGCCTACGCGCAGCTGCGCGAGTTTCCGATCATCCCCTGTACGCTGTGCGGATCGCAGGAGAACCTGCAGCGCAAGCAGGTGCGGCGCATGCTGGAGGGCTGGGAGCGCGAGCAGCCCGGCCGCATCGAGTCGATGGCGCGCGCGCTGGGCAACGTCCAGCCGCAGCATCTGGCCGACCCAGGACAGTTCGATTTTCTCGCGCTTGGTCGTCGCCGCGAGGGCGAGCTGCCCGCGGCGCAGGACTGGCTGTCCGGCGTTGCTTTCGCGTCGAACGGCGAACTTTCTGATGTATCCATTCCCACCAAGGTCCTTTCCTGACGCATGTTCTTTCGCAATCTGACGCTGTTCCGCTTTCCCTCGGCATTCGATTTCTCCACCCTGGACGCCGGCCTCGACAGCTGCCGACTCAAGCCGGTGGGGCCACTCGAGATGTCATCCCGCGGTTTTGTGTCTCCATTTGGCCGCGACGAGGAGGCGCTCAGCCACGCCGTCGGAGACGGGCTGTGGATCAGCCTTGGCGGCGAAGATAAGCTGCTGCCGGCGGCGGTGGTGAATGAGTTTGTGGCCCAGAAGGCGGCGGAGATTGAGGAGCGCGAAGGCCGCAAGCTGGGCGGCCGGGCGCGCAAACGGCTGAAGGACGATGTGCTGCACGAGCTGCTGCCGCGCGCGTTTTCCCGGCCCTCGCGGGTCGGCGCGCACATCGACCGCGAGCATGCCTTTATCGCCATCGACAGCAGCAGCCGGACGTCGGCCGAGGGCGTGATCTCCGAGCTGCGGCGCGCGCTGGGCAGCTTTCCGGCGCTGCCGCTGAATGCCGAAGTGGCACCGCGCGCCATCCTCACCGGCTGGCTGGCGGGCGAGGCGCTGCCGGAGGGCTTGAGCCTTGGCGATGAATGCGAGCTCAGGGATCCGGCAGATCGCGGCGCGGTCGTGAAGTGCCAGCGCCAGGAGCTGACCGCGGCGGAAGTGGCTAAGCATCTGGAGGTCGGCAAGCTGTGCTCAAAGCTGGCGCTGACGCTGGACGACCACGTCAGCTTCGTCATTGGCGAGGATCTGGTGGTCCGCAAGCTGAAGTTCCTGGAGGGCGCCGTCGACAGCCTGGAAAGCACTGAGCGGGATTCGATGCGGGCAGAGCTGGATGCCCGCTATGCCCTCATGGCCGCCGAGCTCAAGCGACTCTTCGCCGTTCTGGAGGTGAGTTTCAAACTGAGCCGCGCGGAGTCCTGAGCGATTGTCTGCAATGTCCGGGATAGCCATTCACCGCGAGCGCATTGCACTCACGCTGGCCGATGGCCGGCAGGTCGACATCGAGCGGGTCAGGGACCCGCGGGCGCGTCGGATCCGGCTGCTGGTGGGCGAGCGCGGCGTCCGACTGACGGTTCCACGCGGCGCGTCGGTCGGCGAGGCGCAGGCCTTTCTGGCCAAACATCGCGACTGGTTGGACGCCCAGCTGCAGCGCCGACAGGCCAGCGCGCCGCGGGTGCCTTTGCAGCGCGGTGGCACGGCGCAGGTTGTGCTGCGCGGCGCGACGCTGGCGTTGAGCTGGAAAACCGGACGCTACGCCCACCTCGGCCTGCATCCCGATGAACTGGTCATCACGCTGCCGGACGCGGCGCCCGACCGGGTGGCGCAGCGACTGCTGCGGGAGTTCTATCTGAGTCAGGCGCGGACCGACCTCGCGCGCTGGCTGCCGGCCTATCTGCCCGGCTTGCCGCGCCCGCCGCGACTGCTGCGACTGCGCCCGCTGCGTTCCCTATGGGGCTCGCTCAGCGCCGATGACGGATTGTCGCTGGACCTCAGTCTGGTGCTCGGACCGCCGCCCGCGTTCGAGTACGTGCTGGTGCACGAACTTTGTCACCTGCTGCAGCGCAATCACAGCCCGGCGTTCTGGCGCGAGGTCACGCTGCGCTCTCCCGCCTGGCGCGAGCAACGTGCGTACCTGCGCGGTGCCGGGATGGCGCTGAAGGGCAGTCTGGCCGACCTGATAAGCGAGAGTTCCGCCAGCGCTGACGGCGTCTGAGCGGCGCGCGCCAGTGGCCGCAGCTCAGCCTAGAAAATCGCTGATCTCGGCCGCGACCGGCGCCGGCGTATCCATGTGCAGATGGTGGTTGCCGGGCAGAATCCTGACCGTCCCGTCGCGCAGCGCTGCAAGCCGACGCCCGCGCGTTTCCGGATCGAAATACGGCGGATGGTCGGCCGCCGCGATCAGCAGCGTCGGCGCCTGCACGGCGGCGATCCACTCGCGCACCTGCTCTTCGCCGAGGCGGGCTGGCGTGGAAAGCCGCAGGCGCGGGTCACTGCTCCACTGTAGGCCGCCATCGACGCTCATCAGGCTGCGCTGCACCAGCAAGCTGGCGCTTTCCGGCGCCATCTTGGTTGCCTGCAGTCGGGCGGCGACTGCCGCCTCAACGCTTGGAATAACGCGCTTGCGCTTGACTACCAGCTGGCGACGGTCGGCGATGCCGTTACGCAGTGACTCGGCTGCCTTGCCGGGTGCGATGGCCAGCGGTCCGAGCGCTTCAATCAGCAGCAGCCGATCAATCCGCTGCGGCATCGCCGCGGCAAGCGTGGTGGCCGTCGCGCCGCCCAGCGAATGGCCAAGCACACAGCAGCGATCCCAGCCCAGCGCATCCATCGCATCCAGGGCATCACCCAGATAGTCGATGAAGTGATACCAGACGCCTTCCGGCAGGTGACCGGAACGACCGTGACCGGGGAGATCGATGGCAACCAGGTCGCAATCAGGCAGGTGCGCGGCCAGCGGTGCGAAGCTCATCGCGTTGTCCAGCCAGCCGTGCAGGGCCAGCACCCGATGGCGGGCGCCGGCGTTCCAGCGCAATGCGGCCAGCGGGTTGACGCGACCGCAGAGTCCCAGCTCCGTCGTCATTCGCTGCGCAACGGGCCACGGTAGGCGCGAAACGCCGCTGCCGAAGCGGCATTCTCGGCGGCGGCAGCGGCACGCACCGGCGCATCGCCAAACTCCGGCCAGCCGCTGGCGTGGCGCCTGACCAGGGTCGCCAGCGCGTCAATATGGGCCGCAGAATCGTTCAAGGCCGGAATGTAGCGCAGGGTCTCGCCGCCGGACTCGATGAACAGCTCGGCGTTCTGCATGGCGATTTCCTCGAGCGTTTCGAGGCAGTCGGCAGCAAAGCCCGGGCAGACCACATCCAGCTCGCGCACGCCCTGCTTGGGCAGCGCCTTGATGGTTTCGTCGGTGTAGGGGCGCAGCCACTCCTCGCGTCCAACCCGCGACTGGAAGCTCAGCAGCCATTCGTCCGGCGTCAGGTCAAGAGCCGCGGCGATGCGCCGCGCCGATGCCTGGCATTGACAGAAGTACGGGTCTCCCGCCAGCAGGTAGCGCTTGGGAATGCCGTGAAAGGAAAACAGCAGCTGCTGGGCCCGACCGTGGGTCGCCCAGTGCGCGCGCACCGACTCCGCCATCGCCTGGACCCAGGCCGGCTCGCCGAAATAGTCGGTGATCAGGCGCAGCTCGGGCTGCCAGCGCCAACGCTGCACGGCGGCGTAGACCGCGTCAAACACCGAGGCGGTGGTGGTGGCGGAATACTGTGGATACAGCGGCAGCACCAGAAGGCGGCGCAATCCTTCGGCATGCCAGCGATCCAGTACGTCGGCCACCGACGGCGCTCCGTAGCGCATCGCCATGCGGACGTCGGCGTCGATGCCGGCGGCGCGCAGGTTTGCTGCCAGACCGGCCGTGATGCTTTCGCTGTTGACCCGCAGCGGTGATCCGGCGTCGGTCCAGACCTTTCGGTACGCCCGCGCCGAGCGCGGCGCGCGGAACGGCAGGATGACCCCGTAGAGGAGCGGCAGCCACAGCGCGCGCGGCAGCTCAATTACCCGACGATCGGCGAGGAACTCTGCAAGATACCGCCGCAATGACGCTGCATTCGGGGCCTGCGGTGTGCCCAGATTGACTACCAGAACGCCGCAGCGTGGCGTGCCTGCGTGGGGATACTGTGGAAGACCGAGATAGCGCATGCGATGGGGGGCGAAGTGTCCGAAACGAAAAAGCGACCCGGGCGCCGCAGGCATTTGCCTGAGCAGCGCCAAGACTATGATTGGACAGGGAACCGGTGATATCCTGCGGCGGCGCCCAGCAAGGCGCAGTGACGATTCATATTATTACTCGAAGGACGACACGATGCGTCCCCGCCCTGCACAGTGGTTCGCCGCTGCTTTGGTCCTGTTTTCCAGCGCCGCGCTGGCGGAGCCGTTTGGCTTTGCGTCCGGCTTTCGCGATCTCTATCGGGTTGACCTGGCCACTGGCCAGGCGACCTTGCTTGGGCCGATCGGCTTCAGCGATGTCGAAGGCTTCGCGTTGGCACCCAATGGCGCCCTGTACGCCGCCGTCGACGGCACCATGCAGATCGGCGCGAACAGCTCGTCAACCACCGATTTTCTGATCCGGGTAAACACCAGCACCGGCGCGGGGAGCCTGGTGGCGCAGCTGCCGGGATTGCAGAGTCGCGGGCCTGGTGGCCAGCTCGACTACGGTCTGGCCTTCACCTGTGATGGCCGGCTGTGGCTGGCGGCTGAAACCACCGGTGAGCTGTGGGAAGTCAATACGGGCACGGCCGAACTGCGGCTGATCGGTAACACCGGCGCCAGCATCTCTGGTCTGGCTGCGCGCGGCGCAGAACTATACGGCGTCAGCGTCGAGCCCTCGCCGCGGCTCCATCGAATCGACACGACCACCGGCGCCGCCAGCGTGATTGGCCCGCTGAATGCCGGCGGGGCGGTGCTCAATGTCGGCCTCGATTTCGATGCAGCCGGCACGCTCTGGGCCACGCTTGATCCGTCAGAGGTTGCGCCGTCACGTGTGGCGCGGATCAATCTGCAGACCGGCAACGCATCCGACGTCCGAAACCTCAATTCGGTGCCGGGTATTGGCATCAAGGCACTGGCATTAGCGCCTCCCGGCGGCTGCAGTCCCGCCGGCGTTCCCGCGATCGACCCGGTCATCGTGCCGGGCCCCGTGGCTCCGGTACTCGCGCTGCTGGTCGGCCTTGCCGGACTTCTCGGCGGCCTGCGCCTGCGCCGTCAAGGCTGATTCCGGCTGCGATTAGCCCGCATTCACCTGTTGTCTCCCACACTTGCGACGTGACGCACCGGACACGCTGGCGCGTCGGCGTCTGACTTTGGAGTCCTTTGCATGCGTCCCTACCTGCTAGTGGCACTGTTGGTTCTTTCCGCGGCCGGAGCGGCCAACGCCGGAGAGCGCGAGGATCGTCGAGCGGCTGCCGCGGCGGTGGTGCTGGATGAAATCATGCAGGCGCCCGACCACGCCATTCCGTCGCGCATGCTGCAGGACGCGCAGGCCATCGCCGTCATTCCGAATGTGGTCAAGGCCGGTTTTGTACTTGGCGGGCGCGCCGGCAGGGGGCTGATCTCGGTACGCACGCCGGAAGGCGTCTGGAGCAACCCGAGCTTCGTCAAGTTGACTGGCGGCAGCATCGGCTTCCAGGCCGGCGTGCAGTCGACCGACGTGGTGCTGGTGTTCCGCACCCGCGGTGGGGTCGACTCGATCGTCAACGGCAAGTTCACCCTGGGCGCCGACGCGGCGGTTGCCGCTGGACCGGTTGGGCGCACGGCGCAAGCCTCGACCGATGGACAGCTGAGGGCCGAGATCTACTCGTATTCGCGCGCCCGCGGGCTGTTTGCCGGCGTTGCGCTGGAGGGTGCAGTCATCGCCATCGACCACCGCGCCAACCAGGCCACCTATGGTCGCAACAGCACGCCGCGTGCGATCTTCGAAGGACGCACCAGCAGCCCGACCGCGCAGGTCGTTGACCTGCGTGATCGTCTTGAGGAATACACTTCGCGCTGACAACAGCCTTAGCCCGCCTGTTTCATGAATCGCGCGCGCCCTCGCTTGTCTCTTGTCCGCACAGGAGATTTTCCTCAGTCGCTCGTATGGCCCGCTACGCCGCTCCTTCCGAAAATCTTCTGTGGGAACAACATCCTGCGCGATCATCGCGCGAATTCATGAAACATGCGGGTTAGCTGGGGTTGTCGACCCTGCGTTATTCTTGTCGGCCAGCGATCACTCAGGAGCAGCTATGGGAAGTTTCAGCATTTGGCATTGGGTCATCGTGCTGCTCGTGGTAGTGCTGTTGTTCGGCACCAAGAAGCTGCGCAACGTCGGCGGTGACCTGGGCTCGGCAATCAAGAGCTTCCGTCGCGGCATGGCCGACTCCGACCCGGACGAACCCGCCAGCAAGCTGGAGGCGGACGCCAAGGAAGCAGCCAGCAGCACCCCCGAAGGCGAACGCCAGCGCCGCAGCTGATTCATCAGAGGTAGCGCGCGATGTTCGAGTTCGGCTTTGCCGAGATGCTGCTGACCGCGGTGATCGGTTTACTTGTACTCGGCCCCAAGCGCCTGCCGCGCGCGGCGCGCACCATCGGGCTGTGGGTAAGGCGTGCCCGCGCGAGCTGGTTCTCGCTGCGCGCCGAGCTTGAGCGCGAGCTGGCGGACGAAGACATGAAGGCCAGTCTGCGCAATGTGCGTGATGAGGTGCAGCTGCTCAAGCGCGATCTGCAGGCGCCGCTCGAACCGGTGCCTGGCGACAAGCCAGCCGCCCCGCCGTGATTGACGAGCCGGGCCACCGCGAAGAAAGCTTCATGTCGCACCTCATCGAGCTGCGTGCCCGCCTGCTGCGCGCGGTGCTCGCCGTGCTGGCCGGATTCGTGGCGCTCTTGCCGTTCTCCCAGCAGACCTACAGCCTCTTTGCCGAGCCACTGCTGAGCAAACTTCCGGCCGGCGGACAGATCATCGCGATCGACGTGGCCAGCCCGTTCTTTGCGCCCATCAAGCTGACCTTCGTGCTCGGACTGATCCTGGCGATGCCGGTCGTGCTCTACCAGCTGTGGGCGTTCGTGGCGCCGGGCCTTTATCGCAACGAGAAGCGCCTGGCGGTGCCGCTGCTGGTCTCGGCGGTTTTGCTTTTCTACATCGGCTGCGCATTCGCGTGGTTTCTGGTTCTGCCGACGGTGTTCGCTTTTCTGACCGCGATCACACCCGAAGGTGTGGCGATGATGACTGACATCAGCCGCTACCTGGATTTCGTGCTGGTCGTGTTTCTGGCCTTTGGCTTCTGTTTCGAGCTGCCCGTTGCGGTGGTCATACTTGCTTCCATGGGGTGGGTGAGCGTCGAGCAGCTTCGTGAATCGCGCGCCTACGTGATCGTTGGGGCGTTTGTGGTCGCCGCCATTATTACGCCGCCAGATGTGATCTCCCAGATCATGCTGGCAGTGCCGATGTGCCTGCTGTACGAGGTCGGGATCGTGGTTGCCCGCCTGCTGGAACGACGGGCCGCGGCCGAGCCGGCGCACTAGTCCCGACGTGCCCAAGTAGCCGCCGCATGAGGCTGGACCGCTATACTTCAACGCTGCCTTTTTGTGCCGATTGCCATGCCTGTGCCCACTTTTCAGTCGATGATCCAGACGCTCAGCGCCTACTGGGCGGAGCAGGGCTGCGTGCTGATCCAGCCGCTTGACCTTGAGGTCGGTGCCGGCACGTTTCATCCCGCCACATTTCTGCGCGCGCTGGGACCCGAGCCATGGAATGCCGCCTACGTGCAGCCCAGCCGCCGGCCCACCGACGGTCGCTACGGCGACAACCCGAACCGTCTGCAGCACTACTACCAGTTCCAAGTGGTGATGAAGCCCAGTCCGGACGACATTGTCGAGCGGTACTTTGGCTCACTCAAGGCCCTCGGCATCGACCCGCTGGTGCACGATCTGCGTCTGGTCGAGGACAACTGGGAGTCGCCCACGCTGGGTGCCTGGGGGCTTGGTTGGGAAGTTTGGCTGAACGGCATGGAGGTGACCCAGTTCACCTATTTCCAGCAGGCCGGTGGCCTGGAGTGCCGGCCGGTGCTGGGCGAGATCACCTACGGCCTCGAGCGCCTGTGCATGTATCTGCAGAATGTCGAAAGCGTGTTCGACATCGTCTGGGCAAGTGGACCACAAGGTAACGTCACCTATCGCGACGTGTTCCACCAGAACGAGGTCGAGCAGAGCGCGTACAACTTCGAGCACGCCAACGTCGAGGAGCTGTTCCATCGCTTCGCCGCCTGCGAGGCCGAAGCGCTGAAGCTGATCGAACTTGACCTCCCGCTTCCGGCCTACGACCAGGTATGCAAGGCTTCGCACAGCTTCAACCTGCTGGATGCGCGCCGGGCGATCAGCGTCACCGAGCGCCAGCGCTACATCCTGCGTGTCCGCACGCTGGCGCGGGGGGTGGCGAAGAGTTACTTCGACAAACGCCAGAAGCTGGGATTTCCCGGCCTCCGCGGGCAGGCCGTCAAGGCCTGAGGTATCGTTCCAACCGGGGCCTATACGCGGCTCGGAGCGAACGACAGATCGAATCTTAGCGACCAGAGCGTGTAGGAGAGGGAGCAATGACCGAGTTCAAGCCGCTGTTGGTCGAGTTGGGTACCGAGGAACTTCCGGCCAAAGCACTGCCCGAGCTCGGCAAGGCGTTCTTTGACGGCATTCGCGCCGGACTGGAAAGCCGCCGCATTCCGCTCGACAAGAGCTGGGATATGGACATGGCGCGGCCGCTCTACACGCCGCGCCGGCTCGCCGTGCTGCTGCCGGGCGTGGCGACGCAGCAACCTGCCCAGAACGTCGAGATAAGCGGTCCACCGGTGTCCGCTGCGCTGGATGCCAAGGGCAAGCCGACCGCGGCGCTGACCGGCTTTGCGGCCAAGAACGGCGTGGCGGTCGGCAAGCTCGAGCGCGTCTGGAACGGCGGCGTCGAGCGCTTCATCCTGCGGCGCGTCGACCCTGGCGTATCGACCTTGAGCGTTTTGCCCGAGATCGTCGCCGAGGTCATCCGCACGCTGCCGGTCCCGAAGCCCATGCGCTGGGGCGAGCACGATTTTGCCTTCGCCCGCCCGGTGCATTGGCTGGTCATCCTGCTTGGTACGCATGTGGCCGACGGCCTGGTGATGGGCTTGAAGGCCGACCGGATGAGCGTCGGTCACCGCTTTCACGCGCCCAAACCGATCTGGCTCAACAACGCGGCGGACTATGTCGACGTCATGCGCGAGGCGTTTGTGCTGGTCGATCCCGCCGAACGCCTCAGTCGACTGCGTGCCGACATCCAGGCGGCGGCCAAGCAGGTGGGCGGTGAGGCGCGGATGCCTGACGCGCTGGTCGCGGAGGTCAATTGCCTGGTCGAGTGGCCGCGGCCGATCCGCTGCAGCTTCGAACCGGAGTTCCTGCGCGTGCCGCAGGAGGCGCTGATGCTGACGATGGAAACCAACCAGAAGTTCTTTCCGGTGCTCGACAGCAAGGGCCGACTGAGCGAGCACTTCATTGCCGTTGCGAATATCGATTCCAGCGACGTCGCCGAAGTCCGCAAGGGTTTTGAGCGGGTGATCCGGCCGCGCTTTGCCGATGCCGGCTTTTTCTTTGACGAAGACCTCAAGACGCCGCTCTCGGCGCTGCTGCCGAAGCTGGAGACTGTCTCATACCAGCAGAAGTTGGGCAGCTATGCCGACAAGTGCGCGCGTGTCTCCGAGCTGAGTGAAAAAATTGCCGGACAGCTCGGCTTTGACGAGAACATGGCGAAGCGGGCGGCGCTGCTGTGCAAAGCCGACCTGATGACCCGCATGGTCGGCGAGTTTCCGGAGCTGCAGGGCGTCATGGGGCGTCATTACGCGCTGGCGTCGGGCGAGCCGGAAACGCTGGCGATCGCGATCGACGAGGCCTACCGGCCGCGCTTTGCCGGCGACCGGATTGCCGAGACCGCGCAGGGCCGAACGCTGGCTGTCGCCGACCGGATCGACACACTGGTTGGCGGCTTCGCTGCGGGCCTCAAGCCGACCGGCAACAAGGATCCGTTCGCGCTGCGGCGGGCGGCACTCGGCATCGGCCGAACGCTGGTTGAAGGCGGCTTGGACATCGATCTGCGAGCGCTGATTGCGCTGGCATCAGAGCTGCTTCCGGAAGGGCTCACGCCGCCGCCGACAGAAGAGATCTACGACTTCGTCATCGAGCGCCTGCGCGGCTACTACGCCGATCTGAAAATTCCGCCCGACATGTTTGCGGCGGTGCTGGAAGTCCGCCCCGGTTCGCTGGTCGACTTCAACCGCAGACTCGTGGCATTGGCCGAGTTTGTCCGGCTGCCGGACTCCGGCGCGCTGGCTGCGGCCAACAAGCGGTTGCGCAACATTCTGCGCAAGGCGACCGATCCGATCGGCGACCGGATCGATCCCGATCTGCTCACCGATCCCGCCGAGCGCGCGCTGTTCGTCGCGCTGCAAGACGCCGCGCGCGACAATTTCCTGCCCCTGAAAGAGCGCGACTACGTCACTGTTCTGAAGCGTCTGGCGCGCCTGCGTAAGCCGATCGATGGGTTCTTCGAGAGCGTGATGGTGCTGGTGGACGACGCTGAAATCCGGCAGAACCGACTGGCCCTGCTTGGGCGCCTGTCGTCGCAGTTCCTTGCGGTAGGCGACGTGTCGCAGCTCAGCATCGTTCAGGTCTGATTCCGGCGCCTTGACCCGCTGACACCCCGGCGGCGGGTAAGCTCCCCACATGGCAGCGATCACTCTGCGCCGGGGCTGGACGGCGACACTCCGCAGAGCCCGGCTGAGGTTCACTGTGCTTGCGCTTGCGCTTGCGCTTGCGCTGCTGGCGATGGCGCCGGCAGCCCGCGCTCTGACCGTGGCCCAGATACGTGTCGAGGGTGTGGAGAGCGCCCTGCTCGACAACATAGAGGCGCGGCTGGATCTCGCGAGGATGCCCGAGGACCGTTCGCTGACCGAGGCGATGCTGGCCTATCAGCTGCGCCAGGTGCCGCTGCAGGTGTCGCGCGCGCTGGAGCCGTTCGGCTACTACGACGCGACGGTGGAAATCATCAGCAGCCGCCAGGCGGATCGCGTCAGCCTGCGGCTGGTGGTCGCCACCGGTGAGCCCGTTCGGATAACGGCGCGCGACGTGCAGCTGATCGGCGCCGGCGCTGATGACACGACGCTGCAGCCGCTGCTCAAGCGCTTCCGGCCGCGGGTTGGCCAGGTGCTGCGGCATGCGCGCTACGAGGCCAGCAAGTCAGACATCGAGCGCGGTCTGCTGGAGCGCGGCTACTTTCAAAGCCGCGGCGAGCGCGCCGAGGTCCGGGTCGAGCGCGCGAGCAAGAGCGCCCAGATCGACCTCGCCTGGAGAACCGGGCCGCGATTCAACTTTGGTCCGACCACCATCTCCGGCAGTCATCTGCGGCCGGGACTGCTGGAGCCGCTGATCCGCTATCGCGAAGGCGAGCCCTACAGTCAGCCGGAGCTGCTGCGGCTGCAGCGCGCGCTGGTGGAGCTCGACTACTTCGGGCTGATCGATATCCAGCCTGACCTGCGTGCGCTGCGCGGAGAGGCCGGTGCTGGCGGGGTGCTTCGAGGCAGCGACGACGTGGAAGATTCGGAGGATGCGCAGGACGCCGTTGCTGGCGCAGAGGCAGCGCTGGAGCCGACGCCGGAAGTGCCCATCCTGGTCAGCGTCACACCGGCCAAGCGCAGCCGCTACAGCGCCGGCGTGAGCTTTGGCACCGACAACGGCGCAGCGCTGCGCCTGGGACTGGACCGTCGCTGGGTCAACGAGCGGGGGCACAAGCTCAAGGCCGATGCCGAGCTGGGTCAGCGCCGTTCGCAGATTGGCGTGCAGTATCGGATTCCCGAGTTCGAGTGGCTGCCGGGTTGGTGGACGACGGGAATCAGCGTGCGTGAAGAGGAAATCGGCGGCAGCAACTCCCAGATCGGCGTTGCCAGCGTCGCCCGCAGCGCGCGCTGGCGTGGCAATCAGCTTAGCGCTGAGCTGAATGCCCAGAGCGAGCGCTTCGAGCAGGTCGAACTGCTGCGGCGGGTGGATCGCGACACCTTTTTGGTGTTTCCCGCGTTGCGCATAGACCGGGTGGACGCCGATGATCTGCTTTATCCGAGCCGTGGCTACTCGCTTTCGGCGTATGTGCGCGCCGGCAGCACGGCGCTGGGTTCCGACATCGACTTTGCGCAGGTCGGGGTGAGCGGACGTTGGATCCGCGGCCTCGGCGACCGCTATCGCGTGCTGGTGCGCGGTGAGGTGGCCAGCACCCGCGTCGATGATTTTCTGCGGCTGCCGCCGTCGTTGCGAAACTATGCCGGCGGTGACCGCAGCGTGCGCGGCTACGGCTATCAGGAGCTGGCTCCGCTTGACCCGTTCGGAGAGCCCGCCGGCGCCCGCCATCTCGCTGTGGCCAGCGCCGAGATCGAACGCCGGATCGGCGAGCAATGGGCGGTCGCAGCCTTTGTCGATGCCGGGAACGCGTTTGACAGCGGCGCCTTCGAGCCGGCGGTGGGTGTCGGTCTGGGCCTGCGCTGGCGCTCGCCGGTGGGTCCGGTTCGGATTGACCTCGGCCACGGTCTCGACGACCCGAACCGGGCGGTCCGCATCCATATCGGCATCGGACCCGAGCTGTGAGCCGCCGACGCCGCTGGTTGCTGGCTGCAGCTGTGCTGCTGATTTTGCTCCCGCTGGCCGGCCTGGTCTGGCTGCTCACCAGCGGCTCGGGTCGCGACTGGACGCTGGCACGGGTACTTGATCGGCTGCCGCCTGGTGCCCTGCAGATCGGCGCATCCGAGGGCCAGCTTCGAGGGCCGCTGACGCTGCGCGACGTGCGCTATCGCGGCGCAGGCTATGTGCTGAGCATCGACCGCCTGACGCTGGATCATGCGCTGCCGGCGCTGCTCGGCGGCCGGCTGGACATCCACGCGCTGCAGATCGATCACCTGCGGGTTGAGCTGGATCCGCTGCCACCGTCCAGCGAGCCCAACCGCGTCACGCTTCCCGAGCAGATCCCGTGGCCATCGTTCGACCTGCCGGTTGCCGTCTCGCTGGCCGAGCTGAGCATCGGCCGGGTGGAGATCGTGCAGGACGGCGAGGCGCTGATTCCGCCCTCGGCGGTTCGCGCGCACGATCTGGAACTGGACGCCGAGGGGCTGCGCATCGCAGCGCTCGATATCGTGAATCAGCGCGGCCGCCTCGATCTGGCAGGGGAGCTGGGCCTGGCCGGCGAGATTGCGGCCGACCTGGGCGCGCGCTGGACGTTTGCCGGAGAGTCGGAAAGTGCGGCCACGCTGCGACTCGACGGCGCGTCCGATAGTTTGACGGCGCTGCTGGAGCTGGCAGGCGCCGGCACCGTGCAGCTGCGGCTGGAGCGCAGCATGCGCTGGCGTCTTGCGGCCGACCTGCCGCGCTTCGATCCGCAGCGCTGGCTGCCGGATTCCGAATCCCGTTCCGAAGGCAATGCCGATAGCAATGCCGATAGCAATGCCGATAGCAATGCCGATAGCAATGCCGATAGCAATGCCGAATCCGCACCTGAGTCCGAGTCCGCTGCCTTGACCATCGTGATTGCGGCGCACGGCAACGCAACCGAAGCCGAGCTGAGCGGCCAGCTGACAGCAGACGGGCGAACCGTGCTTGTCGAGCAGGGCCGGGCCGAGCTGGTCGATGCCGGCAGTGCACTGCAGCTGCACCGCCTGCAGCTAACGCCCGATAGCGGCGGACGCCTTGCCGTCAGCGGCAAAATCGACTTTGCCGAAACGCTGGAGCTGGATCTGGTCGCACAGCTGGAGCAGCTGGGCGTGCCGGCCGGCGAAGGCAGCGAGCAGGCGCTGCTGAATGGTCGCCTGCTCGCGCGCGGGCCGCCCACCGCGTTGCGGATCGAGCTGCTGGATGGCCGTATCAGCAGAGGGGCTCTCGGCGCTGACGCCGAACTGGCGGGGGAGCTGGAAGACGGTGGGTTCCGGCTTGACGCTCTGGCGCTGCGAAGCGCCCACGGCTCACTCACGGCGAGCGGCAGTCTCGGCTGGCGGCCGGCACTGCGGGGGGATCTGATCGCGGAGCTCGACGGCTTCGACCCCTCGCTGCTGCTCGCCGAGCTGCCCGGACGGATCAGCGGCACGCTCAGGGTTTCGGGCACGCAGGACCCGCAGTCGCCGCAGCTGCATGTCGAGCTGGATGCGCTGCAGGGCGAACTGCGGCAGCGCCCGCTGAGCGGCAGCGGCGTGCTGGACTGGCGCGACGGAGCCGCGATCGCCGACCTCGATGTGCGGCTGGGTTCCTCGCACCTGCGGGTGAGCGGCAACCCCGGGGACACGCTCGATCTGGCGGTCCGCCTCACTCCGCTGGCGCTGGCCGACGTGCTGCCCGGCGCGTCAGGTCTGGTCCGCGCCGACCTGCGGGTGAGCGGCCAGCGGGACGCGCCGCGCATCAGCGGTTCGCTGGTGGGTGAGGGTCTGCAGGCCGAGGGCTGGTCGATCACGCAGCTTGCGGTGGATGTGGATGGACAGCCCAGCGGCGCCAGCAACGGCAGGCTGGTGCTGGATGCGTCAGGCATCCAGAACGGCGCCACTCTGATCGACAGCGCCAGCCTGCGCTTGAGTGGAAATCGCGGGCAACATGCATTGACTGTGTCGATTGCCAGCGAACGCGGCGACCTCGAGCTGGCTGCAGACGGTTCCTTCGCAGGGGAAGCCTGGTCGGGCCGCCTGGAGCAACTGAGCGTGCAGCCTGGCGAACGGGAGCGCTGGCAGCTGGACGCGCCAGCGGCGCTGGCGTGGCGCGCGGGCACCATCAGCATCGAACGCACCTGCCTGCAGGCGCCCCCGGCACGCCAACTGTGCCTTGAGGCAGACGGCAGCGGCACGCAGCAGACTCTGGCCGCACAGTTGCGCGGCGTTGAGCTGCAGGCGTTGGCGCTGGCCGCGGGCATCGAGGGACTGCAGGTTGATGGGCTGATTGAAGGCAAACTGGATCTCGAGCGGCGCGGCGCAAAGCCTTGGACGGGCACGGTCGCGCTGCGCCTGCCCACCGGAAGCTTGGCGCAGACCGAAGTTGATCCGCGAACCCTGCTGCGCTGGGATGCGGTGGAGCTCACCGCCGCGCTCGAACCCTCCGGCCTGACCGCCCGCGTCGCTGGTCGCTTGGACGAGTCCGGCAGCATTTCTGGCAGCTTCAGCGGCGCGTCGCCACTGGCCGAGCCCGATGCAGCCATGCAGGGTTCCCTGCAGCTCAGTCTGCCGACGGTTCGCGCGCTGGAGCTGGCGATGCCGGATCTGGCCAACGTGAGTGGCGCGCTGCGCGCGGCGCTTGAGTTCAGCGGCAGCTGGAACGCACCGCAGATCGCCGGCAGCGTGACGCTGGAGTCGCTTGGCGCCGAGCTCCCTGCGCTGGGCATCCGGTTGCGCGATTCTGGAATCGTGCTGCGTGGCAACGACGGCCGATTCGATATCGAGGGGATACTCGATACCGGCGCCGGCAAGCTGCAGCTGGCCGGCTCACTCGAAGACGCCTTCGGCACAACGCCGAGCGCCGATCTGCAGCTGCGTGGCGAGGGCGTTCGAGTGGCCGACACCCCCCAGATTCGCGCACTGGTGTCGCCAGATCTGCGGCTGCGTTATGGCAATGGACGGCTGCGCCTGACCGGCAAGGTCGTCGTTCCCGACGCTGCGATTGCGCTGGATGAGCTCGATGGCGCAGTGGCGACGTCGTCTGACGTGGTGGTGGTGGACCCGCGCGAGGGCCACCAGCGCGGCAGCGTGTTGCCGCTGCAGGCGCGCGTCGACGTCGAACTGGGCAGCAAGGTCACGCTGGTCGGACTCGGATTCGATGGCGGCATCAGCGGCAATTTGTCGATCAACGAACGCAGCGGTCGGACGACCACCGGCCGCGGTACCCTGACCGTGCGCGGTCGCTATCGCGCCTATGGCCAGGATCTCGAGATCCTGCGCGGCCGTTTGCTGTTCGCCAATTCGCCGCTGGATGACCCCGGCGTGGACGTGCGCGCCAAACGCAAGGTCGACGACATCACGGTCGGTATCGAAGTCAGCGGCAGTGCCTTGCGCCCGCAGCTGGCGGTCTGGTCGGACCCGGCGCTCGACCAGGCCGAAGCGCTGTCCTACCTGGTGCTGGGACGCCCGCTGCGATCGGCATCGTCGGCTGATAGCGCCAAGCTCGGGCAAGCCGCCGCCGCGATCGGCGGCAATCTGCTGGCGGGACGGTTGGGCGCCAGACTGGGCTTCGATACCTTTGGCGTTGCCGACTCACAGGCGCTGGGCGGCGCCGCGTTCACTGTCGGCAAGTTTCTGTCGCCGGCGCTTTACCTGAGCTACGGTGTGTCGCTGTTTGGCAGTGGCCAAGTGGTCACCCTGCGCTATCTGCTCAGCGAACAGTTCGACATCGAAATCGAGTCGGGAAGCGAAAGTCGCGCCGGATTCAACTATCGGATCGAGCGCTGACCCGCACTCAGCGGCCGGTTCGCCTCGCTGCAATCGGATATCGGCGCACCCAACGCGCCGGCTTTTCCGCTGCTGCTACACTTTCCGGCTCGCTCGACCCAAACGGTCCGGCGCCGCGTCGCCAAGATCATTCGACTTCCATCCACTTTCCGAGGAGCCGCTATGCGCGCCCTGATGTTTGCAGTCTCACTTGCGCTGTTGACCCTTGCAGGCTGCGGCCAGCAGTCTGCGCCGACCCCGGCAGCCAGCACAGCGGGGCCTGCCGCCGGTGGTCCGCCGCCGGTTCCGGCCGGTACACCGGCGGTGCGCGGCAGCGTGCTGATCGAAGGTCTGACCGACCTGCCGGCCAAGCTGCAGCTGCGTCTGCGCCTGCTCGACGTCAGCGACCCGAGCATCGCGCCGCCGGTCATTGCGGAGCGGCTGGAGCCGGCGCCGGCAAAAGTACCCTACAGCTATGCCCTGCCGTTTGAGCAGGCCCGGATCGCCCCTGACCGCCGCTACGCCATCGAGAGCAGCCTGCTGGCGAGCGGTGCCATTCTTTACGGCACGCCGGCGCCGGTCTCGGTGCTGACCCAGGGAGCGGGTCGCCAGGTCAACCTCACGCTGGTGCGCGGCAGCCTCAGCGCGGCCGATGCGGCGCCTGCCGATCTGCTCAAGCAGGCCTTCGACGCGCTCGAGGCATCGATCGGCGGCATGGAGCGACTGACCGGTGAGCGCATCGACGCCAATGTCACCATTGGTTGGGATGGCTTTGCCGACGGCGATGACGTTCGCTTTGCGCGTGAGAATGTCGACTACGGCGATGCCGGCTCGGCGTCGCTGCGCTATGGCTACCGGAGCGGCCAGCCGTGGGTGATTGCGCGCGAACAGAAGGGTGTCCTGAGCCTGGTTGGCTGGGGCGATAGCGGCGAAGTTCTGCTGAACCGTCACGCTGAGGGTGAGCAGATGGATGAGGCCCAGATCGCCGAGCTTCGCAGCAAGTCCGAGCGCCTCTACATGATCGTCAAGGCGAGCGCCGACCGCGAGTAGCGCGGCACCGGAGCGGGCCTTCGGCCTCCAGCCGACGGCCAATGACACGCGTTCACGGTCTGATCTCTGGGTGGCCGTTGGCTCCTCGGCCGAGACGGCGCATTTCCAGGCGCCGGAGCAGCGGCCCGTTGCTCCGACCGTTGAAAGCAGATTCCCTTGCGCCGGGTGTCACATGCGGTGCTTCCGGCGCGGACGCCAACCTGCGGACGCCTTGATTCACGCGCCCTTGGCGTCGCGTGCACGGACTCGGCGCGACACTCGTCGGCATGACGATCAGACTGCTTCCCGCAGCGTGTTTGCTTGCTGTGAAGACCCTCGGGGAACTATCATTTCGCGGTGAGACGGCCGGCCCTGAAAGGCCGCGCCGACTCCTTCAAGAGGCAGTGCGGTGATTGAGCAGCATGCTCCGCGGAGCGTCACAGGCGAGGCGAGTCTGGTGATTCGCCCCAATCGGGCGCTGAGCAGCAGGCAATTGACCGCGGCATTTGCGGTGGTGGCGACGGCGTCGCTGACGGTATCGACGCTCAGCTGGGTGTATGGAAACGTATTCGCGCCGTTTTTTGCGCTGCTCGAACTCTCGCTGTTGGCAGCATGCCTGCGGCTGGTGTGGCGGGCGGGAGAGCGGTTCGAGGTCGTGGCGATCGGCCCATCGGAGATTTCGGTGCGTCGGCTGCCGGAAATGCACGACATGCTGCGCGAACATCCGTTTTGGGTGAGTCTTAGTGAGCGTGAAGGTCGCGTGCTGCTGGTCAGTCGCGGCCGCGAGGTGGAAGTAGGAGCCTGCCTTGGCGAGGCAGAGCGGCAGTCGCTGGTCACGCGGTTGCGCGACATGATGGGTGCGGCCGCGTCGAGCCGCACAGCTGAGCCCGCCGGGGCGCCTTGAATTCACTGCTGGGGTAGCGCATGAAGCTTGCTGGACCGATCTCGTATTTGCTGGGCACCGCGCTGGTGCTGGCTGCGCTGCCGGCGCTGGCCGCCAACCCGCAGCCGTGGCAGCTCAATATGACCAAGGGCGCGACCGATTCCGCCGCGCAGGTCTACCAGCTGCACATGACCATTCTGTGGATCTGCGTCGCGATTGGCGTGCTGGTTTTTGGCGCCATGGCCTATGCCATGTTCGCGTTTCGCAAGTCCAAGGGCGCAGTTGCCGCGACCTGGAGCCACAACACCACCGCCGAGATCATCTGGACCGTGGTGCCGGTGCTGATCCTCGTCGCGATGGCATGGCCGGCGACGCGCGTCCTGTTTGAGATGGACGACACCACCGGCTCGGAAATGACGGTCAAGGTCACCGGTTATCAGTGGTTGTGGCGTTACGAGATCCTCAACTATCGGGGCGAGTCCGGCGGAGTAAATTTTGTCAGCCGTCTGAATCCTGCCGATGACCAGCTGCGCGTGCGAGGTTCCGGCGCCCGACCCACGGTCGCCGAAAATCCGAATTATCTGCTTGAAGTGGATCGCGAGCTGGTGCTGCCCACCGACACCAAAATCCGCTTCGTCATCACGGCGGACGACGTCATTCACTCATGGTGGGTACCGGCATTCGGATGGAAGCAGGACGCGATTCCTGGCGTGATCAACGAGGCTTGGACCAACATCCGTGAGCCGGGTACCTATCGTGGCCAGTGTGCGGAGCTGTGCGGTAAGGACCACGGATTCATGCCGATTGTCGTCAAGGCCGTGCCGCGCGCCGAGTTCGAAACCTGGCTGGCGGCGGAGCAGAGCCTCGCCAACCCGGCTGCGACCACCGCCCAGGTGGGCGTGATTGCACCCGGTGAAGGCTGATCCAACGCACTGATACGTTCTGAAGCACCCCATTTTCGCGAGAGGCTGGACCATGGCTTATAGCGCTGCTGCCCCCAACGACGAGCACCACCACACGCCGAGTTTCTTCGAGCGCTGGTTCTATGCCACCAACCACAAGGACATCGGCACGCTGTACCTGCTGTTCGCGCTGATGATGTTCTTCATCGGCGGCGCCATGGCGCTGGTGATCCGCGCCGAGCTGTTCCAGCCCGGCCTGCAGCTGGTGCATCCGGAATTCTTCAACCAGATGACCACCATGCACGCGCTGGTGATGATCTTCGGTGCCGTGATGCCGGCCTTCGTTGGCCTCGCCAACTGGATGATTCCGCTGATGGTGGGTGCGCCAGACATGGCGCTGCCGCGGATGAACAACTGGTCCTTCTGGATTCTGCCGTTCGCCTTCGCGATGCTGCTGTTGACCCTGTTCCTGCCCGGCGGCGGTCCGGCCGGTGGCTGGACGCTGTATCCGCCGTTGTCGCTGCAGGGCGGGTCGAACGTGGCCTTCGTGATTTTCGCCATCCACATGATGGGTATCAGCTCGATCATGGGCGCGATCAACATCATCGCCACCATCCTGAACATGCGCGCACCGGGCATGGATCTGCTGAAAATGCCGATCTTCGTCTGGACCTGGCTGATCACCGCCTTCCTGCTTATCGCCGTGATGCCGGTTCTGGCGGGCGCAGTCACCATGCTGCTCACCGACAAGTTTTTCGACACCAGTTTCTTCAACGCGGCCGGCGGCGGCGACCCGGTGATGTTCCAGCACATCTTCTGGTTTTTCGGCCATCCCGAGGTCTACATCATGATCCTGCCGGCATTCGGGATCGTCTCGGAAATCATCCCGACCTTCGCCCGCAAGCCGCTGTTCGGCTATCAGGCGATGGTCTACGCCACCGCCTCGATCGCGTTTCTGTCGTTCATCGTCTGGGCCCACCACATGTTCACCGTCGGCATGCCGCTGGGCGGCAAGCTGTACTTCATGTACGCGACGATGCTCATCGGTATTCCCACGGGCGTGAAGGTCTTCAACTGGGTCAGCACGATGTGGAAAAGCTCAATGACCTTCGAGACGCCGATGCTGTTCGCGATCGGCTTCGTGATCATGTTCACCATCGGCGGTTTCTCCGGTCTGATGCTGGCCATCGTGCCGGCTGACTACCAGTATCACGACACCTACTTCGTGGTCGCGCACTTCCACTACGTGCTGGTCACCGGCTCGGTGTTCGCCATCATGGCCGGTGTCTATTACTGGATCCCGAAGTGGACCGGTCACATGTACAACGAGACGCTCGGAAAGTGGCACTTCTGGTTGAGCACGTTCTTCGTCAACCTGTTGTTCTTCCCGCAGCATTTCCTCGGGCTGGCGGGAATGCCGCGGCGTATCCCGGACTACAACGTCGCTTTTGCCGACTTCAACATGTGGTCGTCGATTGGTGGATTCGGGTTCGGTCTGTCGCAGCTGCTGTTCGCCTACATGGTCTGGCAGTGCGCGCGCGGCGGCGTGAAGGCCACCGATGAAGTCTGGGCCGGCGCCAAGGGCCTGGAATGGACCGTGCCTTCGCCGGCGCCGCACCACACATTCACGGTGCCGCCGGTGATCGATGACAGCAAGCTGGCGCACGGCAACATCAGTCACTAACCGGACGCCGACCTGACCACCATGACACTGCCTTCAGAGGACGCCCGCCGCGCCGCCGCCCGGCGCACGGCGATCATAATCGGCGTCATCGCTATCGGCTTCTACCTTGCCTTCATCCTTTCGGGAGTTATTGGCCGATGAGCATCGCGGGGGACCATCGTCGCGTACTGCGGCGCGGCCTGTGGACGTGCGTGGTGGCGTTTGGCGTGTGTTTCGCGCTGGTGCCGATGTACCGGATTGCCTGCGAGAAAGTGTTTGGCATCCGCCTCGACGGTACGCCCATCAGCGACGTCCAGGCGGCTACCAGGCAAGTCGATCTCAGTCGCGAGGTGGTCGTCGAGTTCGATACGACCGTGAACTCCAAGCTGCCATGGAGTTTCCGCGCCGCCACCGCGTCGATGCGGGTGCATCCGGGTCAGCTCAACGAGGCGATCTTTTTCGCCCGCAACGAATCTGCTGGAGCAATCATCGGACAGGCGGTGCCATCGGTGGCGCCAAGTTCGGCATCGATTTACTTCAACAAGACCGAGTGCTTCTGCTTCACCGAGCAACTGCTGTCGCCGGGTGAAGAGCGCGAAATGCCGGTTCGATTTATGGTCGATCCCGACCTCCCGCCAGGCGTCCAGACCCTCACTTTGTCCTACACGTTCTACAATAACGATCTGGCGACTGCACGACTGACCGCTGCCGGCGGCTGACGCTGCCGGTCGGCGCATTGCTCGCGCTACCACAATGACTGCAGCGTTTCATACGGGGACCACCATGGCCGCACCTAGCCACGACGCCAACATCTACTACGTCCCGCATAGCAGCCATTGGCCGCTGGTCGGCTCCGTCGGCATGTTCATCATGCTGTTTGGCGCGGCCAGCTGGATGAACGACCACAGCTGGGGGTTCTGGCTGCTCTTGGCCGGTTCGGTCATCCTGATTTACATGCTGTTTGGCTGGTTCGGCAATGTGATCGGCGAGTCGATTCGCGGAATGTACAACCGGCAGGTGGACACATCGTTCCGGATGGGAATGATCTGGTTCATTTTTTCCGAAGTCATGTTCTTTGCGGCGTTCTTCGGTGCCCTGTTCTACGCCCGGATCTTTTCCATTCCGTGGCTGGGCGGTGAGGGTGACGGAATGCTGACCCACAACCTCCTTTGGAGCGGCTACGACGCCGCGTGGCCAACCAACGGTCCGGCGGAGATCGGCGGCGACTTCCAGACGATTCCGGCGTGGGACATTCCGCTGCTCAACACGATGCTGCTGCTGGCCTCCGGTGTCACCCTGACCATCGCCCATCATGCGCTGCGGGCCGGCAGGCGTGGCTCTCTGCTGTTCTGGCTGGCGGCCACCGTCGCACTCGGGGCGGTGTTCATGTGCTTCCAGATCTACGAGTACACCCATGCCTACGGCGACCTCAATCTGACCCTGGGTTCGGGAATCTACGGGTCCACCTTTTTCCTGCTCACCGGCTTCCACGGCATGCATGTCACCTTGGGTGCCATCATGCTCACGGTGATCTGGTTTCGGTGTGCCAAGGGCCATTTCACCAAAGAGCAGCACTTCGGGTTTGAAGCAGTTGCCTGGTATTGGCACTTCGTCGACGTGGTCTGGCTCGGATTGTTCCTGTTCGTTTACGTGCTCTGAGTCACGCAAGCCCGCGCTGCCTTTCAGCGGAGCAGGAAAGCGCCCGCCGCAGGCTGCCGGGCGCGTGAGGTTCGGGCGACGCCTGTCAGCGACCGATGCCGTGAGGTTGGATCACGCCGGTCGCCATCCCGAGGATGACCAGAAGTATCAGCGCCACTGACAGCGCGACGCGCCGCGTCAGCGCGTTGGCCATGCGGTCGCTGCCGCCCTTGTCCGTGAGCATGTAGTAAAGCCCGGCGCCAAGGTTGTAGAGGATGACAACAAGAAAGGCGACGATGATGAGCTTCTGCAACATGCAGCTTTCCCAGGGATGTGCGGTTCGCCAGTATCGCAATTCGGGCTGCTGTCGGCGTGGGTTCCGCGTGACGGCTGGCCCCCGCTGGTGAGGTTTCGCCTGCACTGGCTGCTGCTGACTCTCCTGGCCTGCGGCGCGTTTGTTGCTGCCGGCTTTTGGCAGTATGGCCGCGGCGTGGAGAAGGCCGCCTATCTGGAGCGCTTCGGCAATGCGCTCGGCGCCGACGCGCTGGCGGTGCCGATCGACGCCGCCCTGCGTGCGCCGGCGGACCTGCCGCGACGGGTGCAGGGCCCGCTGACGCGGCTGCCGCAGGCCCCGTTGCTGCTGCTCGACAATGTGCGTCGGGGCGCCCGGGTCGGCATACGTGCGGTCGCGATCTACCAGACCGCCAGTGCCAACGTCCTGCTGCTCGACCTTGGCTGGCTGCCGCTGCCGCCTGACCGTCGAATGCCGACGCTGGCAAGCCCGCCAGACATACTGGATGCCCGCGGGCTGCTGGTACCAATGCCCGGACAGGGCCTGCGTCTTGCGGCCAATCCCTGGCCAGCGGAGTCAGGCGGTCAGGTCCTCTTGACCTATCTCGATCTGGACGAAGTCGCCCAGATGATCGGCCAGCGGCCGTTTGCAGGCCTGCTGCGGCTGGCGCCAGATGTGCAGGCGGGATTTGAGCGCGACCTTGACGCGCTACCCAATACTCTTACGCCAGAGCGGCACTACGGTTACGCACTGCAGTGGTTCGGCTTCGCCGCCGCCCTGGCCTTGATTTACCTCATCCTTCTCTTCAGGACCTCGCGCACGTGACGGCCTCAACCCGACCCACCAAACAGCTCGTTCTCATCGTGCTGCTGTTTTTCACTCCTCTCATAGCCGCTGTGGTGATGCGATTCGGCGGCTGGGAGCCGCCGCGCACGCGCAATTTCGGCGAGCTGTTGGCGCCACCGCTGAGCATGGAGGGCGTGGCGGCGCGACTCGCAGATGGTCAACCATGGCCGTGGGTCAACTTTGATCGGAACTGGACGCTGCTGCTGCAGCTGCCAGCGAGCTGCTCTGACCCGTGCCAGACTGCCGCCGCCGTGCTGCCCACGGTGCAATACGCCTTGGGTCGCCACGCCCACAAGCTGCACGCGTATCAGTTGAGCAGCACGGGTCCGTTGCAGCCGCTGGCGCTGCAGGGGTCACTGCCAGCGCCGCTGCAGGAGGTGCCGACTGAACAGCCGCAGGTATGGCTGGTCGACCCGCATGGCTACCTGGTGATGCGCTATCGCGAGGGCTTTGATCCCAACGGCCTGCGCCGCGACCTGGCCCGATTGATCAAGTGACTCGACTCAAGTGACTCGACCCCAAGACCGCAGCCGCAGCGGTTCAACACGAGCGGCCTCAAACCAGGCATGAGCAGCATGAACTCGCCACATCGGTACTTCCATCGCATCGCCTGGCTGGCGGTTGGCCTCGCACTTTGCGTCATCCTGTTCGGGGCGTTTGTGCGCCTGTCCAATGCGGGGCTGTCCTGCCCGGACTGGCCGACCTGCTACGGCAAGGCCACCTGGCCAACGCTGCCGCACGACGTGGCAGCGGCCAATGAGGCCTTCCCGGAGCGCGCTGTGGAGCCCAGGAAAGCGGGGCGCGAGCAGTTCCACCGCCACATCGCGGCGCTGCTCGGCATTCTCGTGCTTGCGCTGGCGGCGCTGGCGGCGCGCGCGCGGCCGCTTGGCCTCGCTTTGGTTTTTGGTGCGAGTGCGCTGGTCGCCGCCTCGATACCCGCCTATATGTGGGCTCACTACGTGCTCGCCAGCCTGCTGGTCAGCTCAGGACTGCTGCTGCTGCTGGGTGCCGCCGTGCGCTGGGACAATCGGGACTTCGCCCGCATCACGGCCTGCCTGCTGGCGGTAATCGTGATGCAGGCAACGCTCGGGCTGTGGACGGTCACCTGGCTGCTCAAGCCGGTGGTGGTGATGGCGCATCTGCTGGGTGGCCTGACCACGCTGTCGCTGCTGCTGTGGGTGGCATGGCGCAGCACGCCCAATGTCTGGCTGATTGCTGGCCACGCCAGCGCGCTCAAGCGGCTGGGCGTGATCGGTCTGGTGCTGCTGGTGCTGCAGATTGCACTTGGAGGCTGGGTGTCGGCGAACTACGCCGCGCTGGCCTGCGGCACCGACTTCCCCAAGTGCCTCAATCAGTGGTGGCCGCAGACCAACTTTACCGAAGCCTTCGTGCTGTGGCGCGGAATAGGCGTCGATTTCGAGGGCGGTGTGCTCGACGGTCCGGCGCGCAGCACCATTCAGATGGTCCACCGGCTGTTCGCGCTGCTGGTGGCTGCGCAGCTGGGGGTGCTCGGCTGGCGCCTGCTGCGCACGCCTGCACTGGTCAACTGGGGCCTCATGCTGTTGCTCGCGCTGGCCGCTCAGATCGCCCTTGGGATCGCCAACGTGGTGCTCGGCCTGCCGCTGTGGGTGGCAACATTGCACACCGCCGGCGCCGTCGCGCTGCTGGCGCTGTTGGTCTCGCTGCTCGCGCGTCTGCGCGCGCCCTACCCGCGCTGAAGCAGTGCGGCAGCTTGCGCTGCCTGCCTCAGCGCCTCAGGCTTGCGCATCATGACCTCGCTCCTCACTTCCTACTGGTCGCTGACCAAGCCGCGCGTGGTCGCGCTGATCGTGTTCACCGCGGTGATCGGAATGTTTCTGGCGGTGCCGGCAATGCCGCCGTGGCCGGCACTGCTGTTTGGCAGCCTTGGCATCTGGCTGGCGGCAGCCTCGGCAGCGGCCATCAACCATCTTATCGACCAGCGTATCGATGCCGTAATGGCGCGCACCGCGCACCGCCCGCTGCCCAGCGGCTCGTTGACCTCCAGGCAGGTGCTGCTGTTTGCGGTTGCGCTGGGCGTGCTGTCGATGGCCATTCTGGTGCTGCTGGTCAACACCCTGACCGCGCTGCTGACCTTCGCGTCGCTGATTGGCTACGCGATCATCTACACCGGCTATCTCAAGCGCGCCACGCCGCAGAACATCGTGATCGGCGGCTTGGCCGGCGCGGCGCCGCCAGCTCTGGGTTGGGTCGCGGTCACTGGCCACCTGCATCCGCACGCGCTGCTGCTGGTGCTGATCATCTTCGTCTGGACGCCGCCGCATTTCTGGGCGCTGGCCATCTACCGCCGTGATGACTACGCCCGCGCCATGGTTCCCATGCTGCCAGTGGTCTACGGCGTCGAGTACACGCGCTGGCACGTGCTGTTCTACACCGTGCTGCTGTGCGTGGTGACGCTGTTGCCGTGGTTGACCGGCATGAGCGGCCTGTTCTATCTGGGTGGCGCGGCGGTGCTGGGCGCTGGATTCTTGTACTACGCAATCCGACTGATGAACCCGCCCGGCGAGCGCTTCGCGATGGAAGTGTTCAACTACTCGATCATCTATCTGACGGCGCTGTTTGCGTTCCTGTTGGTCGATCACTATCTGCTGCCGGCAGCGCCCGTCGATGGTCTGTGGTTTCATCCGGCGGGTTAGCAGGCGTCACGCAGAAGTTCGCGGCCCTTCGTCGGCTCAACGCTGCGGCGAGCAGGTCGCGCATTTCACCGCGCTCTGCCGTCCACGGCCCGCAAATGTTGTGCGCCTCGCGCAAGCTGGCCAAGCGCTGCTGGGGGTTCTGCTGCTCACGCTGGCCGATGCCTTGAGGAACTCGCTCTGCCGGCCGGCTTCGACGTACGCGCTTGCGAACCGCAGTCCAACGTCGCGACGCTTTGGATTGCCGAGTTGATCGCAGAGCGGTGGTCGATTCGCGGGTGCGAAGGTGTGCGCGACCTTTGTAAGTAGGGGCCGGCTCGGTTCCCAGTGCTGCACTGAACCAAGCGCGGCCGGTTGCGTTGATCAATTCCGTCAAACCAGAAGCTGGATCTCATCCGGCCTGAGTACGCCATGCGATAGGCCGCGCCGAAGCGGTTGGGTGACACGGGTATGGATCAGGCTGCGGCGCCCCCGCGCCGTCGCCAAAGAAGCGATCAATCTGGGCCGATCCGGTGGGGTTGGTGACCAGCACGCCGTCGATCTGCCCGACATCCCGCTGGCGCTCGAGGCCTTCGCCGGTGACCGCCGGCAGGCTGATGCTGCGGATTTCCGTGTGGCTGGCCGAGCCGAACTGGGCCAGGCTGGGAAAGTCGACCAACACCGGCGGGAACGCGATGTAGTCGACGCCGCCCTGCGCCGTGCTCGAGGGCAGCACATCGAGCGGCCAGCGTCGGATAGCGTTCGGCGTTAGCTCCCAAAGCAGGGCTGGTCGGCAGCAACAATGCTGGCGGGTATCACCGAGACGTCTCAGGGTGTCTGCTGTGCGAACGCACCGCCGTCGCCGGCCAGCCGCCCTCTGATTGCCCTCAGATGGCAGTCATCCCGCCATCGATCGCCAGCGCGTGCCCGGTGATGAAGGGCGAGGCGTCCGAGCTCAGAAACAGCACCGCGTTGGCCACCTCGGCCACCTCGCCGATGCGCCCCACCGGATGCATTGCGGTGATCGCTTCCGCGCTGGCCAGCTGGCGCTGCAGGGCGCGCTCGAACATCGGCGTGCGGATGACGCCAGGACAGATCGCGTTGACGCGCACGCCGATCCGACCATATTCGGCCGCGGCGCTGCGGGTCAGGCCCAGCACGGCGTGCTTGGTGGCGGCGTAGATCGCGTGCTTGGGGGCGCCAACCAGACCGGCCACCGACGCCGTATTGACGATGCTGCCGCGACGCTGGCGGGCCATCAGCGCCAGTTCGTGCTTCATGCACAGCCACACGCCCTTGACGTTGATCGCAAGCATGCGGTCGAACAGCGCTTCGTCGCCATCGGCGAGTCGGGTGGTCTCCTCTTCGATGCCGGCGTTGTTGAAGGCACAGTCGAGGCGTCCGTGGCGGATGACGATAGCGGCCAGCAGCGCCTCGACCTGCTCACTCGACGTGACATCGACGCGCACGAACTCGGCCCGGCCGCCGCTGGCCTGGATGTCGGCAACCACCGCCGTGCCGGCAGGCTCGGCAACGTCGGCAACCACCACGGTGGCGCCGGCCGAGGCGAAGGCCCGCGCGCTGGCGGCGCCAATGCCGCTGGCGCCACCGGTGACCAGCACCACGTGATCAGTAAAGTCGAACTGGCCCATGCGCACCCCGATTGCGAAGCGCGGATGATCGCACGCGGCTGCCGGCAAACGCCGTCGCCGACCGCACAGCGACGATGCAGGCGTTACTCGAAGCCGTCGACGAATACGCGGCTGTCGTCGATCACCGCCCACGTCGCGACCGCCGCCGCGTTGGTGCGCAGGATCTTCTCCGCCATCGGCTTCGCATTGGTCATGTTCTGCGGCAGGTCGGTGCTGCGGTGATAGTGAGGGTACTGTGACCAGTCGTTCTCGATCGTCAGCAGGGCCGGGACGCCGCGATTGATCCACGGCATGTGATCCGAACAGCACGGACTGGTGTCGATGATGGTGCGGCTACCCGGCGCGTAGTCCGCGGCAAGCTGGGCGAACGTGTTGAGCACGTTCACCTGGGTCGGAGACGCACCGCTTTCCAGCAGGATGTCGTAGTCGGTGTCCTGCGAGTAGCCGATCATGTCCATGATGACCGCCAGTTTGACGCGCGCCAGATCGCCCGAGTCCGCCAGTGATTGCGCATGCGCCAGTGATCCGAACAGGCCCTGCTCCTCACCGGCGTAGCAGGCGAACACCAGCGTGCGCTCGGTCGGCAGGTGGGTGAACAGGCTGGCCATCTCCAGCACCCCGGCGCAGCCGGACGCGTTGTCCTCGGCGCCCGGCGTGTGCTGGATGCCGCTCGGGCCGCTGACCGTGTTGCGTGAATCATAGTGGCCGCCGATCAGCACCCACTCATCTGGCCGCGTGGTGCCCGGGCGCATGGCGATCACGTTCTCTGCAACCACTGATCCGCCGCTGAAGGTGGGTGTGGTGGTGACCATGCCCATCGACTCGAAGGTGAAGGCCAGCCAGTCGCGAGCCTGGTTCATTTCGCTGCCTTCAATCGCCGCTCCATAGCTTGATCGGTCAAACCCAGCCAGGGTTTCGACACGGCCAAACCAGCGCTCCGTGTCGACCCGCTGCACCAGTGCCTCGATTTGCGGGTCCAGCGAACCCTTGGCGCGGGCGGCCGTTCGAAACTCGCTGGCCAAAATGCTGTTTGCAGCCACCGGCTGTGCCTCGGGATGCTGATTGGCCAGCGAGAAAGGCAGGTGCACCAGCGCCTGGCGCCCCATCACAGCGAGCGCTGTCGGCACCTCGTGAACATCCACATCGCAGCCGATTGGCAGCGTGACCAGCTCATCAAGCCTGAGCAGCCCATGCTCCGCGGCGACCTTGGCATGCTGCGCCAGCGCCGCATGCACCTGCTCCGGTGCGGCCACCAGCAGCGCATCGCCGGTTTCAAGCCAGAAGCCGGCCTCGACCTGCGCCTTGAGCAAGTCGAGGTGCTCGCTGCTGATGTAGCGGGTGTCGTAGCTGCGCGCAGGAAATCGCTCTGTTCCGGCGGCAAACGATGGCGATACTGCGAGGGCCAGGGTCAGTATTTGAACCAGCGGGCGCAGTCTGCGGCGCAATGCGGTTGGCATGGTGCGATTGTAGTGCGCGGGATTGGCGTCCGCCTGAACGCTACTGCCAGCGGCAGACGATGGCGTGTAGCGCCTATCACTCAACCCGGCTCGCGACCGCGCTGAAGCAGCAGGGCACGCAGTTCGTCGCTTTCAGACGGCTGCAGCTTGCGTTCGCTTTGTAGAGCGCGCAAATCTGTCAGACGCTGGGTGCGGGTCTGCTTTTCGAGTTGGCCGATGGCGTCGAGGAATTCGGACTGCCAGGCAGACTCAGAACCCGGAAAGTCGCTCATCGCGAGCTTGTTCAAAGCCGCTGTTTCAGCACGATCCTCGAAGTGCATGAGTACACCGGCGGCGTTGAGACCGGGCCGATTGCGGCACAGGTCGAGCATCTCCAGCAGCAGTGGGACGCCGGGCTGACGCAGCTCGCCAAACGTCCACGGCGGCTGCAGTGCCAGCGCCAGGTCGGGCTTGTGCAGCAGCAGCGAGATGGCGCTGCGCACCACGCTGCGGCGCGCGGCCGCAGGCGGCTGCGCGTACTGACGACGCGACGTGTCGCTGCTGCGTGGCTCGTTGCGCTGGCCAACGCCGGTCAGCTCGCGCAGACGCTGCTGCATGAGATCGCGAAAGGCGCCGTCCGGGATCACTTCCAGCAGCGGTTTGGCACGCTCGGCCAAGCGCGCCTTGCCTTCGAGTCCGGACAGCTCCACGCCGTTGGAAAGTTCGTTGAACAGGAACTCCGACAGCGGCACCGCTTGCTTCAGGCGCTGCTCGAAGCCGCTCGCACCGTCCTTGCGCACAATGCTGTCGGGATCCTCGCCTTCGGGCAGAAACAGAAAGTGCGCCTGGCGCCCGTCCTTCATCCGCGGTAGCGCCGATTCCAGCGCTTTCCACGCGGCGCCGCGACCGGCGCGATCTCCGTCGAAGCAGAAGTAGACATCGGCTGCATTGCGGAACAGCAGCTCCGCGTGATCCGGTGTAGTGGCGGTGCCAAGCGTCGCAACGGCGCTGGTGACGCCGTACTGGAACAGCGCCACGACGTCCATGTAGCCCTCGACCACCACAATCTGCTCGATCCTGCTGTGCGCCTGGCGCACCTGCCACAGGCCGTAAAGCTCGCGGCCCTTGTGGAACAGCGGAGTTTCCGGCGAGTTGAGGTACTTGGGAGTGTCGTCCTTCTCCAGAACCCGTCCGCCGAAGGCGATCACCCGTCCGCGCCGGTCATGGATCGGAAAGATGATGCGGTCGCGGAACTTGTCGTAAACCCGTCCGCCGTCGCTTTTCGACAGCAACCCGGCGCGTTCGAGCAGGCCAAGGCGCGGCGGGTCGGTGCCCAGGGAGGTCTTCAGCGCGTCCCAGCCATCCGGCGCGTAGCCGATCAGGAAGCGCTCGCGGACACCGGCATCGACGCCGCGGCGGTCAAGATAATCGCGCGCCTTGCGGCTGCCTTCCAGCTGCTGTCGGAAAAACGTCGCGGCCGCGGCGCAGATGTCGTGCAGGTCGCTGAAGTCGCTGCGCTGATGCTGCTGTCGGGTTTCGCGCGGCACCTCGACGCCGGCGCGCTTGGCCAGTTCCTCGATCGCATCGAGAAACTCCAATCGGTCGTAGTCCATCAGGAACTTGATGGCGCTGCCGTGCGCGCCGCAGCCGAAGCAGTGATAGAACTGCTTGACCGGACTGACCGTGAAGCTGGGCGAGCGCTCGTCGTGGAATGGACAGCGCGCCGAATACTCACGCCCCTGCCGCTTCAACGGCACGCGCGCACCGATCAGCTCGACGATGTCAGTCCGCGCCAGCAGGTCGTCAATGAAGGAATCGGGGATGCGTCCGGCCATCCCGGCATTGTGCCCGATGCGCTTTTTGGGGTCGGTCGGGAATGCCACTTACTCAAGCGAGAACCGCCAACAATTGTCATAC
Source organism: Lysobacterales bacterium (assembly GCA_038205755.1). Taxonomy (GTDB): domain Bacteria; phylum Pseudomonadota; class Gammaproteobacteria; order Xanthomonadales; family Xanthomonadaceae; genus JANNWF01. The sequence goes on from JBBRBN010000004.1 coordinate 40,638, forward strand.
CGGCGCAGGTCAGAATCCAGCGTCTGCGGCAAGTATCGACGCGTCAGCAGCACTGGATCCCGGCCTGCGCCGGGATGAAGAGCCCTGCGTGAGTGCCATTCAGTGCCGCGCGAGTCGGCCGCGCGGAGTTGGGGGAGGCGCCGGGCCGTCGCGGCGCCCCGAGCGACTCAGCCAGCCAGCTTGGACTTGACCTTGGCCGAGGCCTGCCCGACATCAGCCTTGCCCGCAATGCGCGGCTTGAGAATGGCCATCACCTTGCCCATGTCGGCCGCTGAGCTGGCGCCGCTCTCGCTGATGGCGGCGGCAATCGCCGCGTCGACTTCGTCGGCCGCCATCTGCGCCGGCAGATAGGCCTGGATGATCCCGATCTCGTAGCGTTCGACGGCGGCCAGATCTTCGCGCTTGGCCGCTTCGTACTGGCTGACCGAGTCCTTGCGCTGCTTGAGCATCTTCTCCATCACGGCCAGCACGATCACGTCAGTGATCTCGATCCGCTCATCCACTTCGCGCTGCTTGAGGGCGGCATTGACGAGGCGGATGACGCCGAGCCGGTCCTTCTCGCCCGACTTCATTGCTGTCTTCATGTCGTCGATCAGCTGCTGTTTCATGCTCATGTCGAGAACTCCGTTGGTGGACGGCCGCTGTCACGGCCATTGCGCCTGCAGCCGCCCTGAAAAAACGCCCGGAAACGCAAAAAGCCGACAGCGCAGGGCGCGGCCGGCTTGGAGCAGAAGTGTCAGGGCCCGGCAACGGCGCCCGGCTGGCTTCTAGTAGAGGCGCTGCCGCTTGGTGACGTCGCGCGAGATGCGTCGCAGGTGGCGCTTCACCGCTGCTGCGGCCTTGCGCTTGCGCTCCTGGGTCGGCTTCTCGTAGAACTCGCGCTTGCGGGTTTCGGCCAGTACGCCAGCCTTTTCGCAGGTGCGCTTGAAGCGGCGCAGGGCAAACTCGAAAGGCTCGTTTTCGCGGACTTTGACGCTCGGCATGATATCTCCGGGGGATGGATTGCAGCTGCCCCCGCTGGCGGGGAGCCGCGTATGATAACGAAGCGTTACGTTCGCGGCAAGTTATCGCGCTGCGCGCGGCTGGCCTCCTCGGGTTGACGGCCGTCGACATGAACTTTCAGGGTGCGGATTTTGCTCGTTCTCGGCATTGAAACCTCGTGCGATGAGACCGGCGTGGCGCTGTATGACAGCCATCGCGGTCTGCTGTCGCACGCGCTTTACAGCCAGGTACGGCTGCATGCCGCCTATGGTGGCGTGGTGCCTGAGCTGGCCAGCCGCGACCATGTGCGCAAGCTGCTGCCGCTGATCCGGCAGGCGCTGGCCGAGGCCGGGCTGGCCATGAAGGATGTGAGCGGCGTGGCCTACACGGCCGGTCCCGGGCTGATCGGCGCGCTGCTGGTCGGCGCGGCGACGGCCCGCGCCATCGCCTGGGCGCTGGATATTCCGGCCATTGGCGTGCATCACATGGAAGGCCATCTGCTGGCGCCGCTGCTGGAGTCGCATCCGCCGCAGCCGCCGTTTGTCGCGCTGCTGGTGTCCGGCGGTCATACCCAGCTGGTCGAGGTGCGGGCGATTGGCGAGTATCGGCTGCTGGGTGAAACGCTGGACGATGCCGTTGGTGAGGCCTTCGACAAGACCGCCAAACTGATCGGACTTCCGTATCCCGGTGGACCGGAGTTGGCCAAGCTGGCAACACGTGGCACGCCGGGTGTCTTCCGGTTTTCCCGACCGATGACGGATCGCCCGGGACTGGACTTCAGCTTTTCTGGTCTGAAAACCCAGGTGCTGCTGGCGTGGAAGGCCAGCGACCAGACCGAGGCCACACGCGCGGATCTGGCGCGCGGATTCGAAGACGCCGCGATCGAGACGCTGGCGATCAAGTGCGAGCGTGCGCTGTTGGCGACCGGTCATCGCACGCTGGTGGTGGCGGGTGGCGTCGGCGCCAATCTTCGACTGCGCGAGCGGCTGGCGGCGTTGGCCGAGCGTCGCCAGCTGCGGGTGTGCTTTCCGCGACCGGAGTTTTGTACCGACAACGGCGCGATGATCGCCTACGCCGGCTGGCGGCGGCTGTCCGTCGGGCAGCATGAATCGTCGGTAATCAGCGCGCGGCCGCGCTGGGACATGGCCAGCTTGCCGGCGGTGGCCTGATGGATTGGGTTTTCGTTGATGCGCTGGAGATCGACACGATCATCGGCATCCACCCGCACGAGCAGGTCGCGCCGCAGCCGCTCAGGCTGTCGCTGCGGGTTGGCTTCGACAATCGCATACCGGCCGCGAGCTGTCGTATTGGCGATACGCTGGATTACCACGCCATTGCCACACGACTGCGCGAAATCGCTCAAGGCCACGCGTGGCTGCTGATCGAGACATTGGCCGAAGCCTGCGCCGACGCGCTGCAGCGGGAGTTTGGCGCGCGCGCACTTCGATTGCGGATCGACAAGCCGCTGGCGGTGCCCGAGGCGCGCTCGGTGGGGGTCATCATCGAACGCAGCTACGACGACGACGCGGGCACGTATGACTGAGCGCGCCGCGCAGCGCTCGCTGCTGGTACTGGGCAGCAATGTCGATGCCGAACAGCAGCTGGGTGAGGCCTTGCGCGCACTCGCCGAACTCGGCCAAGTGACCGCAACGAGTCCGCGGATCGCGAGTGCGGACGTCGCTGGCAGCGGCCTGATCTACCTCAACCAGTTGGTGGAGCTTGCGGCCGATTGCGACGCGCTGGTCGCGCCGCTCAAGGCCATCGAGCGCGCCCAGGGCCGCAGCCCCGCGCGCATGCTGCAAGGGCTGTGCGACCTCGACATCGACCTGCTGGCGCGGATTGACGAAGACGGCAGGCCCACCTGGCTGGCCGACAAGCCGCGCCAGATACCGGCGGTGGCCGAGCTGCTGCGCGCGTGGTTTGCGGGCGTGCAGGATTGAAGCGTGACGATTGACTAGCAGCCTGTCGGACGTGGCCCGCATGGTTCATGAATTCGCGCGATGATCGCGCAGGATATTGTTCGCACACGGGATTTTCCGCCGGAGCGGCGTATCGGGCCAAACGACCGACTGAGGAAAATCCCGTGTGCGAACAAGAGACCAGCGAGTGCGTGGGAGATCCATGAAACATGCGGGCTGGCGCAGGCATCAAGAGCGGCCGCGCAGGAGCACGGCCCTCCAGTGTCGCGACACGCTGTTGGAGGGCGCCGCTCCCGCGGCGCCGCGCTTGCCGGCGCGCCCCGCCAGCGCGTCAGATGAATAGTGACCGTCCGCCGTCGACGCGCACGATCTGCCCGGTGACGTAGGGCGCGTCCTGAATCAGCCAGCGCACCGCCTCGGCAATGTCCTCCGGTCGGCCTTGGCGGCGCAGCGCCGTGCGCTCTTCGACCACTGACAAGGTTTCCGCCTTCATCGGATTCTCCGACCACAGCATGTTGCCTGGCGCAACGCCATTGACGCGTACCTCCGGGCCGAGCTCGCGCGCCAGCGACATGGTCATCATCCCGAGCGCCGCTTTTGCCATGCAGTAGACGGTGTGCTGTTCCAGCGGTCGCTCTCCGTAGATATCGACGATGTTGACAATGCAGCCGCGCTGCGCGCGCAGCGCCTGGTTGGCGGCCTGGGCAAGAAACAGCGGGCCCTGGGCGTTGGCCGCGAACAGCGCGTTCCAGTCGCCGATGCTGATCGCGCCGACCGGCGTGCGGTAGTAGCTGGACGCGTTGTTGACCAGCGCGTCGAGGCGCCCGAAGCGGCTCAACGTCGCCTCGATCAGGTCGGGCAAGCGCGCAGTTTCGGCCAGATCGCACTGCAGCAGCAGGGTGCTGTTTGCGCGCGTCTGCTCCAGCTCCGCAGACAGTGCCTCGGCCTCCTCGGCCGAGCCGCGATAGTGGAGCACAAGATCGAAGCCGGCCGCATGCAGACGCCTGGCAATGCTGGCACCGATGCGCTTGGCGGCGCCGGTTACCAGTGCCACGGGATGTTTGCTGGCGTGGCTGGGAGGGCTGGAGACAGTCATGGCCACCATGGTATCGGACCGCCCGCAGGTTTAGCCGGCGGCGGTGAGCGGGTAGGCTTAGTCTACTGACCTTCTTCGTTCGCCCGCGATGCCAGCCTTGACCGAGCTCGACGATCTGTTTGCCGATTTCCCGCAGCTGCACCTGCTGGCAGCCCTGTGCCTGCTGTTTCTGGCGGCGTGGCTGTCTGACCGGCTGACCAAGCAGGTGCTGCTGCGCGGCATCACCCGGCTGGTCCTTGCCTCGCCGATGCGCTGGGACGATGCCCTGCTGGAGCGCGGTGTGATCAGCCGTCTCGCCCACGTAGTGCCGGCACTGGTGATCTACGCCGGCGTGGCCCTGCTGCCGGGCCTTCCCGAGGCGCTGGTCAAGCTCGGACGCAACGTGTCGATCGCCTACATCGTGCTGACCGTGGCGCTGGCGATCGGCCGCCTGCTGGCGACCGTCGAAGCCCTGTACCGAGAGCGCGATCCGGTCCAGGCACAAACACGGCCGATCAAGAGCTATGTGCAGCTCGGTCAGCTGCTGGTCTACATTCTGGCCACCGTGTTGATTATCGCCGCGCTGATCGAGCGCTCACCGCTGCTGCTGCTGTCGGGTCTGGGTGCGATGACGGCGGTGTTGCTGCTGGTATTCAAGGACACCATCCTGTCGCTGGTGGCAGGCATACAGCTGTCCAGTCACGACATGCTGCGGGTCGGCGACTGGATCGAAATGCCCCAGCTCAACGCCGACGGCGACGTCATCGACATCGCCCTGCACACGGTGAAGGTGCAGAACTGGGATCGCACCATCACCAGCATTCCCACCCACCGGCTGATCAGCGAGAGCTTTCGGAACTGGCGGGGGATGAGCGAGTCGGGTGGCCGGCGGATCAAGCGTGCGCTGCTGCTGGACCAGGGTTCGGTGCGTTTTCTGGACAGCGAAGAGCGTGACCGTCTGCGCCGCTTCGCCCTGATCGATGGCTACCTGGCGCGCAAGCGCGAGGAGCTGGAAGCGTGGAATGCCGCTCTGCTGGCCGAAGGCAAGGATCCGGTGAACACCCGTCGGGTCACCAACCTGGGCACCTTCCGCGCCTACGTCGAGGCCTACCTTGAGCACCACCCGCAGATCCACCCGCAGATGACCCGCATGGTGCGGCAGCTGCAGCCGGGGCCCAACGGCATTCCGTTGGAGATCTACTGCTTCACCGCGACCACGGCATGGGCCGCCTATGAAGCGATCCAGAGCGATCTGTTTGACCACCTGCTGGCGATCCTGCCGGAGTTCGGTCTGCGCGTCTTCCAGCAGCCGACCGGCGCCGATCTGCAGCGACTCGCGTTGCCAAAGCCGCCCGCGTGATCCCGCTCAGCCTGCCCGAGCCCGACGCCGACGCACTGGCACACAGCCAGCACCTGCGCGCGGCGATTGCCGCCGAGATCCGAGCGGCGGGCGGCGCCATCCCGTTCTCGCGCTACATGGAGTTGGCGCTGTACGCACCCGGGCTCGGCTATTACAGCGCTGGCGCCACCAAGTTTGGTGCTGCGGGAGATTTCGTCACCGCGCCCGAGCTGGGGCCGCTGTTCGCGCGCAGTGTTGCCGCTGCCATCGGCGCGGTGCTGACGACCTTTGATGGTAGCGGCGACGTGCTGGAGTTGGGCGGGGGCAGCGGCGCCTTTGCCGCTGATGCGCTGCTCGCGTTGGCAGCTCGCGACGCGCTGCCGTCGCGTTACCGCATCCTCGAGCCGAGCGCCGACCTGCGCCAGCGGCAGATGGCGAGACTGCAGGCGCAGCTTTCGCCCGATGTGTTCGCTCGCGTCGAGTGGCTTGACCGACTGCCGGATCAGCCATGGCGAGGCGTGCTGTTCGCCAACGAGGTGCTGGATGCCTTGCCCACCACGCGCTTTGTGGTCGGCGAGGAAGAGCTGCAGGAGGAGTACGTTGGCCTGAATGCCGACGGCGCGCTGGTGCGCGCGGACCGTCCGGCCGATGCGCTGCTGCTGCGCGCGGTCAATCACATCGAGCGCGCCCTGGGCCGACGTTTACCGGTCGGCTACCGATCCGAGGTGCTGGTGCAACTGCCGTGGTGGCTGCAGGCGGTAAGTGGGGGGCTCGAGCAGGGCTTGCTGCTGTTCCTCGACTACGGCTATCCGCGCGGCGAGTTCTATCTGCCAGACCGCAGTCAGGGGACCTTGATCTGCCACTACCGCCACCGCGCCCACAGCGAGCCGCTGTGGCTGCCAGGATTGTCCGACATCACTGCCTTCGTTGACTTCACGGCTGTCGCCGAGGCCGGCCGAAGCGCCGGATTCGAGCTGGCTGGGTTCAGCTCGCAGGCCGGCTTCCTGCTCGGCTGCGGGCTGCTCGACGAACTCGCCCGCAAGCAGTCAGCCGATGATGGCGTGGCCGCTGCACGCGCGGTCGAGCAGGCCCGCCGCCTGCTGCTGCCGGGCGAGATGGGCGAGCGCTTCAAGGCTATCGGCCTGCAGCGCGGCATCGACGTTGCCGCGCTGTTCGCTGAGGCCGATCAGCGCCATCGGCTGTGATGCGGGTTGCTCGTTCGTGCTCAGCTGGCGGACTGGCCATCCTCACCGGCAACAGCGGCGCACACATCATCGGGGCCGCAGATTCGGTGCCGGCGGCGTTCATCCGCCAGCCCTTGATGGATGCTGGGCGCGGCGTGATTGCGGTGCCGCTCAGCCGGCAGGATGAAATAGCGGCCGCGGCGCAGGTCGCGTGCGGTACCCGCCCGCGCGCTTTTTTTGGACGGACCGGAGTCGCCCGGGTGTGACGCGAATTGCTCAGCCCCTGGTGCTCGACCGGCTGGCCCACATCCGGATGGTCGCCCGCAGCACCTCGGTGCCGCCAGGGTCGCTGATCACCACGCTCATCGGCAGTTCGTAGGCCTGTTCGGCGTGCACGGCTGGAACCGCAGGCGTGGCAACAGCGCGCATCCGACCCTTGGCCTTGGCCACGTAGTCAACGGTCATGCCCTTGGGGATCCAGCGCATGCTGGTCGGCAGGCTGGCCTCGGAGCAAAGCCCGGCGACGAACTCGGCGAGGTTGCACAGGGCGATCGCGTGGACCGTGCCGATGTGGTTCTGGACCGCGCGGCGATGCGGCATCTCGGCGACGCAGCGACCGGCCTCCAGCGTCACCACGCGGGGCCGGACAGTGGCGAAATAGGGTGCGCGCAGGCACACCGCGCGGCTGAACAGCCAGCGCCCGGCCGGCAAACCGGCAAAGCGTTGGTAGAGGGCCAGGGTTTTTGGAATATCGGACATGACTATGCCCTCACGTGACAGCGGCGACCTCTGCCGCCGCTGGGGTGGTTGTGTCTGCGCTCGTCGCCGCCGTCAGGCAGCGGCCTTGCGTGCCGGACTGCGCGATGCCAAGGCCGCAGACTCCAGTTCGCGCGGATCAAAATCATCGACGCTGATGGTGTCATGGATGATCAGCTGCAGCTCGTTCAGCAGCGCTACCTCATCGGCCGTCAACAAGCCTTTCAACTGCGCTTCGTGGAGCTGACTGTGGGTGTCCAGGTTGGTCAGATCGCCGGACTTCACCAGCTTCTGGAACTTGCGCTCCACCGGCTCGGCGGCGATGGCCTTGGGCAAGGCGGCGTTGATGCGGCCGGCCGGGTTGTTCGCGCAGGGCGTGAGGAAGGTGCCCTCGCCAATCCGGTCGCGAGTTTCCGACGGGTTCATCAGCAGGCTGGCGACCCGATGGCCCAGACGATCCGACGGCGCCTGGGCGCGCCTGCCCCACGGGAATACCAGCGCCCACAGCAGGTAGCCGGCGGGGCGGATCGGGAAGTTGCGCAAGGCGGAGGAGAGCGCAAGCTCGATCTTGTGCGAGGCGTCGTGAAACGCCCAGGCCAGCAGCGGCCGCTCGGAGGCCGGGCAATCGCGATCCTCGTAGCGCTTGAGCATGGCCGACGCGATGTACAGCTGGCTCAGCACGTCGCCCAGGCGGCCGGACAGACTTTCCTTGAACTTCAGCTTGCCGCCCAACAGCAGCATCGAAGTGTCAGCGACCAGCGCCAGATTGGCCGAATAGCGGTTGAGCTTGCGGTAGTAGCGGCGGGTGTAGGCATCGCCTGGAACGCTGCCGATGGCCGATCCGGTCAGCCCCAGCACCCAGCTGCGCACGGCGTTGGAGACTGCGAAACCGATGTGGCCAAACAGGTTGCGGTCGAACTCGCGCAGCCGGGTGTCGGGATCGGGATGCTGCGCCGCCTGCATCTCCTTCAGCACCCATGGATGGCAGCGGATCGCGCCCTGGCCGAAGATCATCAGTGAACGGGTCATGATGTTGGCGCCCTCGACGGTGATCGAGATCGGCGCCGCCTGCCAGCCCCGACCAAGGTAGTTTTTCGGCCCGAGGATGACGCCCTTGCCGCCGTGGATGTCCATGGCATCGCGCGCCACTTCGCGCGACAGCTCGGTGCAGTGGTACTTGGCAATCGCGGATGGCACCGCCGGCTTCTCGCCGCGATCCACCGCCGCCGCCGTGGCTTCGGACAGCGCGCTGATCGCATAGCTGTAGCCGGCAATCCGCGCCAGCGCTTCCTCGACACCTTCGAAGCGGCCGATCGACAGGCCGAACTGCTTGCGAATGCGGGCGTAGGCGCCGGTGACGACGGCGGCCATCTTGCTGGCGCCGCTGGAGGTGGAGGGCAGGGTGATGGCGCGACCCACCGACAGGCATTCCACCAGCATTCGCCAGCCTTCGCCGATGTAGTCCTCGCCGCCAATCAGCTGAGAGAGCGGCAGGAAAATTTCCTTGCCGCGCACCGGACCGTTCTGGAAAGCGCAGTTGAGCGGGAAGTGGCGACGGCCGATCTCCAGACCTGGCGAGTTGCGCGGAACCAGCGCCAAGGTGATGCCGCGATCCTGCTTTTCGCTGAGCAATCCATCCGGATCCAGCAGGCGAAAGGCGAGCCCAATCACGCTGGCGATTGGCGCCAGCGTGATGTAGCGCTTGTCGAAGGTGAGCTTGACGCCGAGCACCTTGGCGCCATTCCAGTCGCCTTCGCAGACGATGCCGTAGTCGGGCAGCGACGTGGCGTCCGAGCCGGCGAACGGGCCAGTGAGCGCGAAGCAGGGAATCTCGCGGCCGTCTGCCAGCCGCGGCAGGTAATGATTCTTCTGCTCGTCGGTGCCGTAATGCAGCAGCAGTTCGGCCGGGCCGAGCGAATTGGGTACGCCGACGGTGGAGGATAGCGTGCTCGAGATCGACGCCAGCTTCTGGATCACCTTGTGATGGCCCAGCGCCGTGAAGCCAAGTCCGCCGTACTGCTTGGGGATGATCATCCCGAAGAACTTGTTCTTCTTCAGGTACTCCCAGACTTCCGGGGCGAGGTCGGAGCGATCGTGCGTGGTCTCCCAGTCGTTGGTCATCTTGCAGACCTCCTCGACCGGCCCATCAATGAAGGCGCGCTCTTCCGTGCTGAGCTCTGGCTTGGGTTGGGCCAGCAGCTGCTGCCACTGCGGCAGGCCGGAAAACAGCTCGCCTTCCCAGCCGACCGTGCCGGCTTCCAGCGCGGTTTTCTCGGTGTCGGAGAGCTGCGGCAGCATCCGGGTGTAAATCTTCAGCAGCGGCGCGGTGAGCTTGTGGCGGCGCGTCGGCAGGTGCAGCAAGGGCACCACGACCACCGCCAGCAGCAGGCCGGCGATCACAGTCGCAATCGCGCTGGCTTTGAGCAGCAGCGCCGCACCGATGAGCACGGCCAGGCTTAGTGCCGCCCAGGTCCGCAGCGAGACCCGCAGGTAGGCTGCCAGCAGCCCGGCCGCCAGCAGGGCGAGGAACGGAATGACTACGCTCATGACGATGCTCCGTTGGACGCTGCGGCAGGCGCCACAGCGGTAAGAAAATCCAGGATGGTCTGGGTGAACTGATCATTGCGGTCACCGGCGACCATATGGGTGGCGTCGGCGATACAGACGTGACGTGCGTGGGGTACCAGCTGCAGGAACTCGGCCGTGGTGCGTTCGGACACCAGATCGCTGCGGCCGCCGCTGATCAGCAATGTTGGCGCGGTCACCGCGCGTGCCGCCGCCATCAACGCCTCCTGGTGGCGCTCGCCGCCGCGGGCAATCTCGTTCAGCAAGCGCGGATCCCAGTGCCAGACCAGGCGCCCGTCGTCTCTGCGGACCAGCAGGCTGCGCAGCTGCTCGGGCGTCTTGCGCGCGCGCCGATGCGGCAGGTAGGCGGCAATTGCTTCGGCGGCATGCTCAAAATCGCTGAAGCCCTGTGGATGGGCGCCCATGAAATCCAGAATGCGGTTGACGCCAGCGGCTTCCCAGCGCGGCGTGATGTCCACCAGCACCAGCGCCCGGAAGCGGCCGGGTCTGCGGCCTTCAGCGAAGAGTCCGAGCAGACCGCCCATTGATGCACCGACCAGCGCCGGTGCCGGCCCGGACGACGTGGCCAGCGCGTCGAGATCGTCCACAAACTGGTCCATCGAGTAGACGAGTGCGGGCGGATTCCAGCCGCTTTCGCCGTGGCCGCGGCCGTCGGCGAATACGCTCCGGTAGCCCGCTGCAGCCAGCGATTCCGCACTGCTGCCCCACGCCTGCCGGGTCTGGCCGAAGCCGTGTGCGAACAGCACCGCCGGCGCCTGCAGGTGGCCGATCGATTCGACTGTGAGCGTCATGCCGTCCGGCCGCAGCAGCCGCGTGCACTCGGATGGCGGGGCGGTCGAGGCGGTGATCGGGAATGCGGCCATACGGCGCAGTATGGGGGCGCCGAATGCCATTGTCAATACGCATGCGTATGGTTGTTGGGCGTGAGGCTGCACACGTTCGTGAAAATGCCGTGCAGCTTGCGTCCGCCTTGGGCGACGATAGACTCCTGCAATGACCATTCTCGCCAACAAGCTGGAACGCACCCCGCGCCTGTCTGCGGATGACTGGGCGCAGGGCGCGCTGGATCTGCTGGCGGAAGCGGGCGTAGCCGGGGTAGCGGTGGAGCCGCTGGCGCGCCGCCTTGGAGTGACCAAGGGCAGCTTCTACTGGCACTTCCCGTCACGCGACGCCCTGCTTGCGGCGGCACTGGATCGCTGGGAGCAGACCGAGCTTGAGGAAGTCTTTGCGCGGCTCGAAGGCATCGAAGACCCCCGCGAGCGGATGCGCGAGCTGTTCCGGCGGGTGGCCGTCGAAGCCAAGGGTCACATCATCTACTCCGAGCTGCTGAAGGCGCTCGACCACCCGCTGGTGCAGCCGGTAATGGAGCGGGTGTCCAAGCGACGCCTGGACTACCTGGGGCTGTCGTTTCGCCAGATCGGTATGCCACGCGACGAGGCGCAGCAGCGCGCCCGGCTGACCTATGCGGCCTATGTCGGCTTCCTGCAGCTGTCGCTGCAGCTCAAGCAGCCGCGCCTGAGTCACGAGGATTTTGATGACTATCTCGCGCACGTTGTGAATACCCTGATTCCCTGACATCCGGCCGCCTCGACCGCCGTTGAACGCCGGGCCGGCGCGCTCTTTTCCGCTGGCGCCAGCGATTGCAATGATTCGTTGGCACCTGCCGTCCCGAGCAGCCCGGGCTGACCGTCAGCCCTCTGTCGACGCGGCGGTCGCAGCCCGATTTCGGGGTGTTCTGTTCCACCGGTGGACATCGTTGGCCCGCCTGGGCCGGCTAGAATCGCCGTCCCGCGCCTGTCCCGTTTCGGCGCCGCCGTGCTACCTCGCACGCCTCCCAATGTCCCTAGTCCGGCCGCACTGGCCGAGGAGCGCTACTTCGCATGGCCAGCCAGCTTGCTGCCTTGAACGAGTGGGTCGAAGCCACCGCCCGACTCACCCAGCCGCAGTCGATTCACTGGTGTGACGGCTCCGACGCCGAGTACCGGATGCTGATCGAGGGCATGCTGGCGACCGGCGACCTGCTGGCCTTGAATCCGCAGACCCACCCGCGCAGCTACCTGCATCGCTCCGATCCGGGTGACGTGGCGCGGGTCGAGCACCTCACGTATGTGTGCACCCCGGAGCGTGACGACGCCGGTCCGAACAACCCATGGATGGCCCCGGACGAGGCGCACGCGAAAATGGACGCACTGTTCGCGGGCTGCATGCGCGGACGGACGCTGTACGTCGTTCCCTACTGCATGGGGCCGATCGGATCGGAGCTGGCGCGCTGCGGCGTGGAGATCACCGACAGCGCTTACGTCGTCGCCAACATGCGCATCATGACGCGGATGGGCGCTGCTGCACTGGCTCGTATTGAACGTGAAGCGCATTTTGTACGCGGCCTGCACTCCATCGGCGAACTCGACCCGGCGCGCCGCTTCATCATGCATTTCCCGGCCGAGCTCAGCATCAAGTCCTACGGGTCGGGCTACGGCGGCAACGCGCTGCTGGGCAAGAAGTGCCACGCGCTGCGCATTGCCAGCCATCAGGCCCGCAGCGAGGGCTGGCTGGCCGAGCACATGCTGATACTCGGTGTCGAGACGCCGCAGGGCGAGACGCACTACATCGCGGCGGCGTTCCCTAGTGCCTGTGGCAAGACCAACCTGGCGATGTTGATTCCGCCGGCGGGCTACGGCGAGGCGGGCTGGAAAATCTGGACGGTTGGCGACGACATCTGCTGGATGCGGCCCGGCGCGGATGGCCGACTTTGGGCGATCAATCCGGAGGCCGGATTCTTCGGCGTCGCGCCGGGTACCAGCGAAAAGACCAACCCCAATGCGCTGGCGACGCTGGGCCACGATGCGATCTTCACCAATGTGGCGCTGACGGCGGACAACCAGCCCTGGTGGGAAGGCCTGCCGGGCCAGCCGGTGACCGATTGGCGCGGTCGCGACTACGACCCCGCCAACGGACCCGCGGCGCATCCCAACTCGCGCTTCACGGTCAGCGCCAAGCAGTGTCCCAGCGTCAGCCCGCGCGCTGAAGATGCGCAGGGCGTGCCGCTGTCGGCCATCGTGTTCGGCGGCCGCCGGGAATCGCTGGTGCCGCTGGTCTTTCAGGCGCGCGACTGGCGCCACGGTGTGCTGGTGGGTGCCGCCATGGCGTCGGAAACGACCGCAGCGGCCACCGGCGCGGTCGGTGTGGTGCGTCGCGATCCGATGGCCATGAAGCCGTTCTGCGGCTACAACTTCGGCGACTATTGTGCGCACTGGCTGAGCTTTGACGTGGCTGGCGCAAAGCTGCCGCAGATCTTCCACGTCAACTGGTTCCGCAAAGGTGCTGACGGCGCCTTCCTTTGGCCGGGGTTCGGCGACAACCTGCGCGTTCTGGAGTGGATGCTGGCGCGCTGTGCCGGCGTTGTGCAGGCGGTACAGACGCCGATCGGCTGGGTGCCGCAGCCCCAGGATATCCAGCTGGACGGCTTGCCAATGGAGGCCTCGACGCTGGACCAGCTGCTGCAGGTGTCGGCGGCTGACTGGCAGCCGGAGTTTGCCGCCATCGACGCGTTCCTGACCGAGTTCGGCGACCGTGTGCCGACGGCGCTGCGCGACGAGTGCGCCCGCATCGTCGCGGAACTGGCCGCTGCGAACGACTGAAGGCAAAAAGCGGTGACCGGAGCGAAGGCGCGTGTCCGGCGCAGCGCCAACTGACAAATTCGCAGGCGTCTAAACCTTTCCGTCTGGCGCGGCATCCAAGTGACTATGCTGCTTGCCACCTGCTCATCCCCACTGTCGCCTGCATTGGACTCGTCGCCGTCCATCGAACCGTCGCCGTTGCCCGCCGATCAGGACTGCACGCCCGATCGGGATCTGGTGCGGCAGGCCAGCGCCGGCGACACCCGCGCGTTCGAGCGCCTGTATCGGCGGCACGTCAGGCGCGTGCACAGCGTGATCTGGCGCCTGATCGGCGGCGTCGATGCGCGTGCCGAGGAACTGGCGCAGGACACGTTTCTGCACGCTTGGCGGGGGCTGGCCGGGTTCCGCCTGGACAGCGCCTTTTCGACCTGGCTGCACCGGCTGGCGGTCAACACGGCGCTCATGGACCTGCGCGGCCGCGCCGGCGCCGAGGCGATGGAAACCGCTGCGGATGCACTGGATAGCATGATTGCCCCGGCGGTCCGGCACGATCTTGGGCTGGATCTCGAACGGCTGGTTGCGCGCCTGCCGCCGCGTGCCCGAGCGGTGCTGGTCCTGCACGATGTGGAAGGCTGGAAGCACGCCGAGATCGGCGCGGCGCTGGGAATGGCCGTGGGCAGCTCCAAGGCGCAGCTGCACCGTGCCCGTGGACTATTGCGCGTCATGTTGGGAAGCGCCGAATGAACCCGCCAAACGACGAACTCGACCTGCTGCGCCAGCTGCGGTCGCTGCCGCGCGAGCGCGAACCCGCGCGTGACCTGTGGCCGGATATCCAGGCGCGTCTGGCGCCAGCGGCGTCCAAGCGGCGGTTGCGATCGCGCAATGTCGCCCGCTGGCTGCTCGCTGCGGGCGTGGCGCTGGCCCTGTTGGCGGCGTTGCCGCCGGCGCTGCAAAGGCAGCAGGATGCGGTGATCGACCGCTCAGCGCAGGTCGACGGCGCCGGTCTGCGCGATGCGCTGATTCGTCGCGAGGCCCAGGCAATGTCCGACGAGTACCGGATTGCGCTCGCTGCCCTCGAACCCCGAACGCTGCCGGCAGACCTGCTGCTGGCGTCGGACCAGCTGGATGCCAGCGCAGAGCAGCTGCTGGATGCGCTGCGTGAGCAGCCCGATGCGAGCTTTCTTCTCAACCGCCTGCGTAACACCTACGACCGGCGACTCAAGCTGGCCCGGCTGGCAGCGGCACAGGCGCCATCGTCCACGTTGGACGGCCACGGCTGATGCGGCCGCCAATCGATCAGCCCACCCATCGAGCAAACTCATGAAGACTGCATCGCTACTGCGGTTGCTTGTTCTGCTTGCGGCCGCGCCGCTGGCAATGGCGTCAACGCCCATCGAGGACAGTCGGCCGCTGGCGGCTGACGCAACGCTCGTGCTGGAGAACGTGAAGGGGCGGATAGCAGTCAACACCTGGGACCGGCCAGAGCTGCAGATTCGCGGTTCGCTGGGAGACGGCACTGACGGTCTGGAGATCGATGGCAGCCCAGATCGGTTGAAGGTGCGGGTGAAATATCCCCAGGCGGGCGGCTGGTTTGGCGGCTGGGGTGGCACCTCTGCCGGGGACAGCGATCTGCAGATCACTGCGCCAGCGGGTATCAGCCTGGAGGTGAAGTCGGTGAGCGCGCGGGTCGAGGTGCGCGGGCTTGATGGTCCGCGGCTCAGCATCGAATCCGTCAGCGGCGACGTGGAGGTCAGCGCGGCCGCCAGGGACGTCTTCATCGAGACGGTTAGCGGGCGGCAGCGACTGGACGTGCGGGCTGCCGATGTCGCGATGGAATCGGTCAGCGGGACTATCGACCTGCGCGGCGCGGTTTCCGGTCGGATCTCGCTGGAGTCGGTGTCGGGGGCGTTGCGCCTGGACACCGATCAACGGGTCGAGCGGATCAAGGCCGGGGTTGTATCAGGCGCGATTGACCTGCGCAGCGGCCTGCAGCCCGGCGGTCGAATCAGCGTCGAAAGCCTCAGCGGCAAGATTGTCCTGACGCTGCCCGCTGGAACCTCTGCCAAGGTAACGGCATCCAGCTTCACCGGCGCCATCCGCAGCTCGCATGGCGAGGTCAGAACCGAGAAGCACGGGCCGGGCGCCAGCCTGCAGACCACGCTTGGCGCGGGCGATGGCGTGATCGAGCTGGAAAACTTCTCCGGCTCCACCACCCTGCAGGCTGACGGGCGCTGAGGTCCGCAGTCGGCGTGCTGCGGCTGCGTCCGAGCGCCGCCCGGTTCAGCCGGCGGCGCCGCTGTCGACGCAGATGCTGACGGTGTTCGTCGATAGTGTTCGACAGTGCCGTCAGTCAAGCAGCCTGTCGGCCACGGGTGGTCGAAGCGAAACGCTGGCTGCGGGAGGCCAGACAATCACGATTCTCACCCCCACCGCAGCGCGATGGGGCACGCATGGGCAGGATGATCTACGTGAGCACTGGGGCCGCGTAGACGGGTTTGCAGCCCCGCCGACCTGAGTCTGACAGGTTGCCAGCGCCAGGCTGCGCTCTGGATCAGGATCAGGATCAGGCTCAGGCTCAACCGAACGGCGAGCCCCGATTCAGGGCGCCATCCACTCCCTCAAAGCAATCAGAGGTCCTGGTGGTAACGCACGTAGGGCGTGCGCGTTTCGGCATCTGGACGACGCGGCAGGGTGCTCAGCGGCCACTGGCTGGCGTCGGGTTGCCCAAGCAGACTGCGGGCGCCAACCGTAAGCTGGGCCTGCCATGGCGTCCGCCAGGAAACGCCGAGGTCGATATCGAACGAGCTTTGCGACCCATCATCCGCGCTGAGGCCGGGCACCTCGATCAAGCGGCCGGTGATGCGTCCGGACACGGCGCCGTAGCCACCCTCGAGACTGAGCGCCGTGCTGTCCCACCGCAGCGGAACGCCGATCAGCAAGGGTGAGCCGGCAAATGTGCGAGCAAGCGAGCCGTCGATTCTCAGCCAGCCGGCGTCGCCGAGTCGCCGGGTGCCGCTCAGGTTCACCTGCTGCGACTCCAGCGAGAAGTGGTCCGCAAGCAGCAGCGGCGACGGTGTCGAGCCCAACGGACGCAGTGCCTCGGCCAAGGCATCCGGGGTCGCGTCAAGACGCGTGTCCAGCCACGCCAGTCCAAAGCGCAGATCGAGGTCACCGTCGGCCGATTGCCACCCCGTGTTCAGTCCGATACGCCGCCCAAGGTTGCTCAACATGGGATCAGTGGCGCCGACGTCGGCGAGCAGGCAGTGGTCGCCGAGCGATCCCAGTGCAGCCGCCAAGCCAATATTGCCGCGACATAGCAGCGCCAGGCCGGGCTGGCTGTCGAGCAGGAGATCAGCGCTGATCCGCTTGCCGCCGCCGAGTTGGACCCGCAGTCCGCCAGAAGCGGGCGGCGTCAGCACACGATCAAGCGCACGGGCGGACGCGGCATCCTGGCTGCCATCCAGCAACAGCAGTGCCTCGACACGGCCACTTTCCTGACTGAGCACCGGCAGCACGCGCAGCGACTCGGCCGCTGCATTGGCGGACACAAATGCGAGCGCAGCAAGCAATGGCCAAGCCTGGCGCAACCTACGCACGACGACGGGCTCCAAGGACGACGATGGTCAACCTTGGAGCGGCGCCGGGGCGCGGAGTTCCGAGCGTTGACCAACTGGGACCAGAACAATACTGGAATTACAGTTGCTTAACAATTACATTGAATGTCATCTGTTCACACAAGCGAAGGTCCGTAGGTATCGCTTACCGGCGAGGGCTGCGGCCGGCAATCGGAACCATAGCGGTTCACCAAAGACCGGGTGGCCTTGATCCGTTCGAAGTCCGACAGGCTGCTAGACTCGCCCGGGAAGAAAGGGGGCAGCATGGGGCGGGAGCCGGTTTCACTGGCAGTAACCGGAGCCGCGGGCTGGACGCCCGATGCGGGGCGAGTGTCGCGCGGCATGCTGGTGCTGGCGGGCAGCACCGCGCCGGAGCTTGCCCGGTCCATCATGGGTTGGGCCTCTTCCCAGGCGCAGTGCAAAACAGTCCAGCTGTGGTTGGACGGTGAGCGTGGACCGCAGCTGCTGGCACAGATCGGTGACGCTGGCGACAACACGGCAATTGATCATGTGCGGCGCTGCCTGATCGAAGCGCAGTCGCAACGCGATGGCCAGCGCTTTTGCGAGATATTGCCGCAGGACGGTCGCAACTACGGCGTGCTGCAGCTGGACTTCTCCGGCTGTCCGCCCGCCGAGCTGATCGGCCAACTTCCGCTACTGGCCAGCCTGCTCAACCAGCGTCTTCCGGCAGCAATTGAACTTGATCGCCTGCATCGGGCGGTGGAGCGACTCGCTGATGCCGAGCGCCTGCAGCGCGCGCTGTATGCGATTGCCGAAACCGCCAGCGCTTCACGCGACATGAGTGACCTGCTCCGCGGACTGCACCGGATCGTCGGCGGACTGATGTACGCCGAGAACTTCTTCATTGCGCTGCTTGACCGCAACGGCACCCAAATCCGTTTTGCCTATTTTTGCGACACGGTCGACGAAGAACCACCGGACTCGGCCACCGGTTACGCGCTGGAGCATTTCCGCGGCTCGTTGACCGCCCATGTGATCATGTCCGCCGAGCCGTTGATGGGGCCCTCGGAAACCCTCGAGGCCCGGATTGGCGGGTCGACCCACGGCGCCGGTCCGCAAAGTATCGACTGGCTGGGCGTGCCGCTGAATGCGGGTGGGGAGACCTTTGGCGCGGTGGTGGTGCAGAGCTATCTCGAATCGCAGCGCTATAGCGAGCGCGACCGCGAGCTGCTGAGCTTTGTTGCCAGCCACATCGCCACCGCGCTGCTGCGCAAGCGGGCCCACGACGAACTTGAGGATCGGGTTGCCGAGCGAACCGACGAGTTGCGTGAGGCCAACCGGCTGCTCCGCATCGAAGTCGAAGAGCGTCAGCGTGGCGAGCTGCTGCAGGCCGCGTTGTTCCGGATTGCCGAGCTTGGCTCGGCGTCCGACAGCCTGGAGAGCTTCTACACCTCGCTGCATCGCGTGGTCGGACGGCTGCTGTACGCCGAGAACTTCTACATTGCTCTGCTCAGTTCGTCCGGCGCCGAGATCGAGTTTCCCTACTCAGTCGACCAGAACGACGCCCGCCGCCCGTCGCGCAAGCTTGGGCGGGGAATGACCGAGTACGTCCTGCGCACCAGTCAGCCGATACTGGCCGACGATGAGGTGCACCAGCAGCTGGCGGAGACCGGCGAGGTCTTCGCCCACGGCGTGGCGGCGCGCACCTGGCTCGGGGTCCCGCTGATTTGTGAAAGTGGCACGGTTGGCGTGTTGGCGGTGCAGTCCTATGACGACGTGCATCGTTACACCCGTCGCGACCAGGAGCTGCTGACGTTTGTCTCCTACCACATCGCCAATGCGCTGGAGCGCAAGCGCGCGGCCGAGCGGCTGCGGCTGGCCAACACCGAGCTTGAGCGGCGCGTCGCTGAGCGCACCGAGGCGCTGTTTGCCGCCAATCGCGATTTGCGACTGCAGATCGCCGAGCGCGAGCGTTTCGAGCGCCAGCTGCAGTTTGCCGCCAGTCACGACGCGCTGACCGGGTTGCCAAACCGGATCAGCTTCCAGCGCCGCATGACCGACGTGATGCGCCTGTATCGCGCTGACGGTGATCGGCGTTTTGCGGTCCTGTTCCTCGATCTCGACCGCTTCAAGGTCATCAACGATTCGGTCGGCCATCTGGTCGGCGACGACCTGTTGAAGGAAGCGGGCAACCGCATCGCCGGCGTGGTCGGGGACTGCGGCATGGTTGCGAGGCTGGGTGGCGACGAGTTCGCGATCCTGATCGAGCCGTTACGCGTTGACAGCGAGGCTGTCGAGCTGGCTGACCGCATCATCGCCGCGCTCGACGAGCCGATCCGGGTCGCCGGCAAGGAGCTGTTCACCTCGGCCAGCATCGGCATCACGGTGGCGCGCGCGCACTACAGCAATCCCGATGAGCTGTTGCGCGACGCCGATGTCGCCCTGTACCGCGCCAAAGCCAAGGGGCGCCGCTGTCACGAGATGTTTGATGAGGAGCTGCGCCGGCTGGCGCTGCATCGTCTGGAGGTCGAGGGCAACCTGCGCCGGGCGCTGGTGCGCAACGAGTTCGAGCCGCTGTTCCAGCCGATCCTGGCGCTCGACGGCGGCCATGTGATCGGTTACGAAGCGCTGGTTCGCTGGCGCCATCCGCAGGGCGGACTGCTGGCCCCGGCCGATTTCCTGTCGATCGCAGAGGAATCCGGGCTGGCCGAGGCGATCGACTGGCAGGTCTACGAGTTGGTGCTGGCCCAGGGCTGGGCGCTGCGCGAGTCAGGCGCCTACGTCAGCATCAACGTCGGTGCCCGGCATTTTCGCAGCGCCCGTTTCGTGCCCGACCTGCTGCGGCTGGTCGAGCGCTATGAGTTCCCGCCCTCCCAGCTGTGCGTCGAAATCACCGAGCGCACCCTGCTGGAGGATCCGGACCAGGCGCGCGAGCTGATGCGCGAGCTGCGCGGCAGCGGCATGCGGCTGGCGCTCGACGACTTCGGCACCGGGTTTTCGTCACTCAGCTACCTGCACCAGTTCCCGCTGGATGTCCTGAAGGTCGACCGCGCGTTCGTGGTCGCTCTGAGCGCCGACAGCGGCCGCAATGCCCAGGCCGTGCTGCGGGCGATCTGCTCGCTGGGCCGCTCACTGGGCATGCATGTTGTCGCGGAGGGCATCGAAACCCAGCGTCAGCTGGAGACACTGCGGCTGCTTGGCTGCGACTACGGCCAGGGCTTTCTGTTTTCGAAGCCGCGACCACTGCAGGATCTGTTGGCGGAAAGCGGCTTCATGCCGAGCCAACCGTCAGGATGAGCGCGGGTCGCCGCAATCAATGGGCGCCTGCGGCAGGGTCACTGCCTCCGCCACCGAACAGCTGACCAAGATCGATCCGGTCGAACCGGTAGCGCTGGCCACACATTTCACAGGCGATTTCGGCCGCCTGGTCTGGCTGGCCAGAGGCTGCCGCCAACGCCTCGTCTGGCCCCAGCTGCAGCAGCACGCTGGCAACGCGCTCGCGCGAGCACGAGCAGCCAAAGCGCAGCGGCTGGGTGCCGAGCAGGCGCACGCCGTCCTCGTGATAGAGACGCAGCAGCAGCTCCATCGGGTCCGATCCCAGCAGCTCGTCGGCGCCCAAGGTCTCGAACAGCGCCTGGGCGCGCGTCCAACCATCGACATCGCGGCTTTCGCCGGGCAGTTGCTGGAGCATCAGACCGGCTGCATGGTCGTGGTCGGCGGCGAGAAGGACGCGGGTTGGCAGCTGTTCTGACTGCGCGAAATAGCCTTCGAAGGCGCGGTCGAGGCGTTCGCTGTCGAGGCCGACCAGGCCCTGATAGCGCGTGCTGTCGGTAGCTCCGGGCGGCAGAGTGTCGATGGTGATCGCCAATAGCGCGTCGCGGCCGAAATCCCGCGGCGTGAGGAGGTCGGGCAGCGGGTCGTTCCAGAGCGCGATGCCGCGCAGGCTGCCGCTGCTGGAGTACTCCGAGAACAGCGTGCGCAGCGCGCCGGTGCCCTTGATCTGGATGCCCAGCCGCCCATGAATCTTGCTGTGCCCGCTGAACAGCGCCGCAGCGGCCACCGTCTGGCCGAGCAGATCGCGCACCGCAGCCGGGTAGGCGTTGCGTTGCGCGATACTGCGCCAAGCGTCGCCAAGCTGGACCAGCACGCCGCGCACACCGGAGCGCTCGATGATGAAGCGCAGCAGTCCGTCGGAGTGAAGCGGCGGTGACGGGATCACCGGCCCCACCCGCCAGCTTGCGCCGCGCATGGTTCGGGAATGCTGTTCAGACAGGCGGCGCACATGGCTGGCTCACGAATTGGAAAGTCGGAAGTATCCCAGAGCGGGCGCCGGCACCGCGTGTTGCCGCATCGCAGCTGTTGCGGCGGACTTGCTGCGCCACGCCACTGCGGGGCTGGCGGCTGATGCGCCCTGCAATCAAGGCAGCGGCGCGCAGCCGGCCAGCCGGCTGGCGCCGTTTGCTGCGCCTGCTGCCGATCCTGTTCTTTGTGCCGCTGCTGTTCAGCGTGCTGCAGGTGCTCGCGCTGCGCTGGCTGGAGCCGCCAACCAGCATGATGATGATTGAGCGCGGATTCGAACTGCGCGCCCAGAATCGCCCGGACACGCTGGATTTCCGCTGGCGCGACTGGGACGAGCTGTCGTCGGCTCTGGCGATAGCCGTGGTGGCCGCCGAGGATCAGCGCTTTCCGCAGCACCAGGGCTTTGACACCGAGGCGATCCGCGAGGCCTGGTCGCGCTACCGGCAGGGCGGTCGTTCGCTGCGCGGTGGCTCGACCCTGTCGCAGCAGGTGGCCAAGAACCTGTTCCTGTGGAGCGGCCGCAGCTGGCTGCGCAAGGCGTGCGAGGCCTGGTACACGGTGCTGATCGAAGCGCTGTGGTCGAAGCAGCGGATTCTCGAGGTCTATCTGAATATCGCCGAGTTCGGGGACGGCGTGTATGGCGCAGAAGCCGCCGCGCAGCGCTTCCTGGGCACCTCGGCCCGGGGGCTGACTGCCGTCCAGGCGGCGCGCATGGCGGCGGTTCTGCCCAGCCCACGGCGCTATTCGGTGGCCGCGCCGGGAGCCTACGTGCGGCGCCGTGCGGCCTGGATCGAAACGCAGGTGCAACAGCTTGGAGGCGCCGGCTACCTGCTTTCGGCTGCGCCGGCGGAGTGAGCGGCCAGCTCGGGTAGCATGGCCGGCCGGGCACATCGAAGGTATTTCATGGCGCAGTCGCTGGCGGTGGTGGTTCCCGCCTACAACGAGGCGGAAGTGCTGGCGCGTTTCCACGCGCGGCTGGCTGCTGTGCTGGACGGGCTGAGTCTCGACAGCAGCGTGATCTACGTGGACGACGGCAGTCGTGATGCCACCTGGCAGATCATGGCCGCGCTGGCTGCCGCCGACCCGCGGGTGCGGGCGATCCGACTGAGTCGCAACTTTGGCAAGGAGCTGGCGCTGACTGCGGGACTGGACGCAGCCGATGCCGACGCGGTCATCGTGATCGATGCCGATCTGCAGGATCCGCCTGAGTTGATTCCAGATTTCATTGCGCGCTGGCAGGAGGGCTTCGACGTGGTGTTCGGAACCCGCCTGGCGCGGGACGGCGAGTCGTGGCTGAAACGGACGTCGGCGGCGGCGTTCTACCGGGTGATGGCGCGCCTGTCATCGACCCCGATTCCGGCCGACACCGGCGACTACCGTCTGCTGTCGCGGCCGGCGATCAACGCGCTGCGCGGGGTGCGCGAGCGCCACCGTTTCATGAAGGGCCTGTTCGCCTGGGTTGGCTTTCGACAGTGCGAGCTGCCCTTTCGGCGTGACGCCCGCCAGGCCGGACTGAGCAAGTTCAACTACTGGAAGCTGTGGAACTTCGCGCTTGATGGCATCACTTCGTTTTCTACCGTACCGCTGCGGCTGGCGACCTATGTCGGGCTGGTTACCGCCGCACTGGCCTTCACCTACGGCACATGGACCCTGCTGAAGACCCTGCTGTGGGGCGATCCCGTCGCCGGCTACCCGTCGCTGATGTCGGTGGTGCTGTTTCTTGGAGGCGTGCAGCTGGTGGCGCTGGGCATCATTGGCGAGTACCTCGGCCGCCTGTTCGACGAGGTCAAGCAGCGGCCGCTGTATCTGATCCAGCAACGCTGTGGCGGCGGCCCGTCTGCCGCCGTCGGGGACGCCCGGGATGTGCGTCGACTGGCGAGCGGTCTATTATCGGCAACGGTCAGTCCAACGGGAGAAGACGATGCGCACAGTCAACCAGCTGCTCGATGGTAAGGGTAGGCAGATCATTGCGATCGCTCCTTCCGCCCCCGTACTGGAGGCGATCCGGCTGATGGCCGAGCACGGGGTCGGTGCGCTGCTGGTCATGGAGGGCACGCGCCTCGCCGGCATACTCTCCGAGCGCGACTATGCCCGCAAGGTGATCCTCAAAGGCCGCTCGTCCGGCGACACTCGGGTCGAGGAGATCATGACCAGCGATGTAAAGACGGTTGGGCCTGATCGCAGCGTGCATGGCTGCATGAAGACGATGACCGAGTCGCGGATCCGCCATCTGCCGGTGGTGGACAACGGCATCGTGGTTGGCATGCTGTCGATCGGCGATCTGGTCAAGGCCGTCATCGAAGATCAGCAGCAGGAGATCAACCAGCTGCAGCAATACATCGCCGGCTGATTGGGCGTGCGCGACAGGCGGCTGCGCGCTGCCGTCGCTCAATGAACCCGTCAGCCATCGAAGCGCTGATCAGGCGCTTCGCCAGCCGCGTGCGGGCGCAGATCGCCGGTCATCGGCTTGATCGATACGGCATCGACCCCGCCGATGTCGAGCAGGACGTGCACATTCGCCTCTGGAAGGCACTCGAGCGTGACCCGAATGCGCTGCTTCCCGCGTCTTATATCCAGAAGGTAGTTGCCAGCGTGCTGGTCGACGCCGTTCGCCGAGCCAGCCTGCGCACCACCGAGGTGCTGCCCGAGGACGACGCGGCCGGTTTCTGGGAGCCCGCCGCAGGTGATCCAAGGCCGGATCGCTGGGCGGCGGAATCGCGTCAGCTGGATCGGGTCGCGGCAGCCATTGCCGAGATTCCGGAGCGGCGACGACGGCCGCTGCAGCTTTACCTTCAGGGCTATACCGTTCCCGAACTGGCCGACCTGTGCGAGCTGACCTTCGATGCCGCGCGCAAGCTGGTTTACCGGGGGCTCGCAGAAACCAAGCAACGCCTGCGTGACGCCGGCGAGGAAGGATTCGATGACTGACGCCGCACTCAAGCACGCCTACCGCCGTTTGACCGCCAGAGCCGCTGCCGCTCCGCTGGACGTCGACGCCCTCGCTGCGCTGGCAGATGGCTCGGGTCCGTCCGCTGGCCGCGACGCGCGACTGGCAGACGTGGCTGAATGTGCTCGCAACGCCGACCTGCTGCGCGTCCTGCGCGCGGTGGCGGCGGATGCGGCAGCGCTCGACGAAGCCATCCAGCGCGAGCGTCGCCCGGCCCGCGTTGGGCGGCCGGCCGCACGTCCTCGGCGCTGGATGGCGGTGGCTGCCAGCGTGGCGCTGGCCGGCGTGGTGGCGCTGGCGATGTATTCACCAGCGACCGTCGACGAGGGCAGCGCCAGTCTTGAGGCCGAGGCAGGCGAGTCAGGTCTGGCCGCCGCAGGCGACAGCGCGGCGACCGACCGCGGGAAAATCATGCTGGCGTCTTTCGAAGCCGAGTCCGCCACGTCCACGGCGCCAACGGCGGCGCCAAAGATCTTTATTGGCGATTTCGATTCCTGATCCGGGTCAGCCCGGGGCGGCAGATGATCTAGCCCGTCACCTGCGAGTACACAGCCACGTAGTGGCAGGCGCTGCCCAGAATCACAAAGCCGTGCCAGATCGCGTGGGCGTAGGTCAGCCGGCTCAAGTAGAACAGTGTGCCCGCGGTGTAGGCGATGCCGCCAGCCAACAGCCAGCCGAGTGTCCAGGTTGACAGCAGCCGCAGCATCGGTTCGATGGCGACCAGTGCAGTCCAGCCCATGCCGATATAGATGGCCGTCGACAGTCGCTTGAAGCGGCCGGTGAAGTAAAGTTTGAAGACGCAGCCGATCAGCGCCATGCTCCAGACCAGTCCCAGCAAGGTCCAGCCCCACGGCCCGCGCAGTCCCACCAGCGCAAACGGCGTGTAGGTGCCGGCGATCAGCAGGTAGATGGCGCAGTGATCGAAGACTTTCAGCCGTGCTTTGGCGGCCGCATGCGGGATCGCGTGGTACAGGGTCGAGGCCAGGTACAGAAGCAACAGGCAGGCGCCGTAGACAACGGCAGCGGTCAGCTGCCAGCCGTCACCGAACAGGACCGCCAGCGTGATCAATACCGAGGCACCCGCCAAGGCCGCGGCAGCGGCCAAGCCGTGGGTCAACGCGTTGGCGACTTCCTCGCGCAGCGAGTAAGTGGGAGACATGGATCCCGGGCCCAATGGCGGGCCACCATGGTGCCTGATGATCCGCGACGGCGTTGCTTGGGTTGCGTCAATCCGGGACGTCGGGCGTCAGCCGTGGGCGATGGACTGCGCGTGCTCGCGGGTGGCGGCGAAGCGAACCTCCGGTGAGCGCTCCTGCGCCAGCTGCAGGTTGACCCGGGTAGGCGCCAGGTAGACCAGCTGATTGGCACCGTCGAGAGCGAGATTGGTTGCGTTTTTTTCCCTGAACTCGTCGAGTTTTCTGGCGTTGTCGCAGTGTACCCAGCGCGCCGTGCTGACCCCGACCTGCTCGAAACTGGCGTCCACCCCGTACTCATCTTTGAGTCGATAGGCGACCACCTCGAACTGCAGCGTCCCCACCGCGCCAAGAATCAGATCGTTGCTCATCAGCGGCCGGAAAAATTGCGTCGCGCCCTCTTCGCTGAGCTGGGCCAGCCCCTTCTGCAGCTGTTTGAGCTTCAGCGGGTCGCGCAAACGCGCACGGCGGAACAGCTCCGGCGCAAAGTTGGGAATGCCGGTGAACGCCAGCGACTCGCCAGCGCTGAAGGTGTCGCCGATCGAAATCGTCCCGTGGTTGTGCAGGCCGATGACATCGCCCGGCCAGGCGGTTTCAACGATTTCCCGATCCGAGGCCATGAAGGTCAGCGCGTTGGCCAACTTCGAGTCCTTGCCGAGGCGCACATGGAACGCCTTCATGCCCGCATCGAAGCGACCTGAGCAGATGCGCAGAAACGCGACCCGGTCGCGGTGCTGCGGGTCCATGTTGGCCTGGATCTTGAAGACAAAACCGGAGAAGGTCTCCTCGTCCGGCGACACCAGACGCACCGTGGTTGCCCGCGGCTGCGGCGCCGGGGCGTGTTCGACGAAGAAGTCCAGCAGCGGCTGCACGCCAAAATTGTTCACCGCAGACCCGAAGAACACCGGCGTTTGTCGACCGGCCAGATAGGCCTCGGGGTCGAACGCGTGCGAGGCGCCCTGCACCAGCTCCAGTTCGCTGCGGAGCTCGTTGAGCATTTCGGCGCCAATTCGCTGCCGCAGCCCCGGGTCATCCAGTGAGGCAAAGATGGTGCTGTCCTGGCGGGTGAAATTGCGGCCCTGCTCGTACAGATGCACCTCACCGCTGAGCAGGTGCACGACGCCGCGCAGGCGCTTGCCCATGCCGATCGGCCAGGTCACCGGCGCGCATTGGATGCCAAGCACCGATTCCACCTCGTCGAGCAGGTCGATCGGCTCGCGGCCCTCCCGGTCAAGCTTGTTGATGAAGGTCATGATCGGCGTGTCGCGCAGTCGGCACACTTCCATCAGCTTGATCGTGCGTTCCTCGACGCCTTTGGCCACGTCGATCACCATCAACGCCGAGTCGACCGCGGTCAGCACGCGATAGGTGTCCTCGCCGAAGTCGGCGTGGCCGGGCGTGTCCAGCAGGTTGACGATGCGACCCTCATAGGGAAACTGCATCACCGAGCTGGTCACCGAGATCCCGCGCTCCTTCTCCAGCGCCATCCAGTCCGAGGTGG
This sequence comes from Lysobacterales bacterium, assembly GCA_038205755.1. Taxonomy (GTDB): domain Bacteria; phylum Pseudomonadota; class Gammaproteobacteria; order Xanthomonadales; family Xanthomonadaceae; genus JANNWF01. The sequence continues at coordinate 67,610 of JBBRBN010000004.1, forward strand.
CGTGGCGCGCCGCCTTGCGACCCTTCACCGACCCAGCCAGCTGGATTGCGCCGCCGAACAGCAGGAGCTTTTCAGTCAGCGTGGTCTTGCCGGCATCGGGGTGCGAAATAATCGCAAAGGTTCGGCGGCGCTGGGTTTCGCGCAGATGTTCGGACATGGGCTCAATGCGGGCGTGGCGGCAACGCATGGCCGCGGCGGGACGCAGAGTATAGCGGTCCGGTTTTAGGCTGCGGCGGAAGCGCCGCAGCCGTGCCGACCGGGCACTATTCGCTGCAGCTGGCGCGCACACCTACCGCCGTTGCGATCGCCCGCCAGTCAAACGCGGCCACCGCCTGATCGTCATGAATGGCGTAGAACACGCCGTCGGGGAACGCCCGGGTCGGCGCCTGCTGCAGCCAGACGCCGTCCGTGTTGGCCGTGGTCTTGCCCGCAAAGCTGCCGCGATGCGTCAGCGTTTGACGGTCGAAGACGTGGAACAGCGAGCGATCCTGGTATTGGTCTGCGGCAATCCAGTAGCCGCTGCCATCGGCGCAGTCCCAGCGGGCGATGCCTTCAGCCTGCGCCTTGAACAGCTCGGCCCCCAGGTCGGTGCCGGTATAGCTGCCTGCGAGGTCGTAGACCTTGATCCGGGTGCCGCTGGCCTGATCTTCTTCGGCCAGCAGCAGCCGATTGTGCAGCGCATCGCCGAACACCGATTCGGCGATGCGGATGGCGCCGGCCGCATCGGTGGCGCCGAACGTGCCTTTCGGCTCCGCGCTCAGCGCACCCTCCAGCACCTGCAGCTGGAAGCGATGGAAGCGCTCGCCCAGTTCGGCCAGCGGCGGCGGCCGCTTGTCATTCTCTGTGCTCATGAACGAGTCGCTGACGATCACGTCATAGCCGCCTTCGTGGCTGCGCGCCCAGATACCGTATGGCTGCTTGAGGACGTCGTCGCCAAACGTGCCCAGCGGCAGCAGCGAGGGCAGGCTGAGTACCTGGACCCGGCGGTTGTCCCGCTCAACGATCAGGAGCAGATTGTCGATCGCGTAGATGCCGTTGGGTCGGCGAAATTCGCCTTGGCCCGCGCCCGTGCCGCCAGCGATTCCCTTGAAGGCGCCGCTGTCGCCGTCGTAAATCAGCAGCATGTCCTTGTTTTTGGAGGTGGCGTAGAGCCAGGTGCTGCCGTCGGGTGCCTGCCACAGGGCTGGCGAGTCGAGTTCGTTCGCGGCCGCGCTGGCGGTGATGTAGGCCTCCTCGACGACCACATGGGTGACGCCCGATTCAGCCAGCAGGACTACTTTCAGCTCGTCGGGCTCGGCCACAGCCTGGGGCGCTTGCTCCGCTGCCGGGGCCGCTGCCGGCGTTGCCGCTGGTGCGGGGGCTGCGGGGTCGTCTTTGGGCGTGTCGCCGCAGGCGGCAAGCAGGAGCAACGTCAGCGTGATCGTGAGCGCGCGCGCGCGCGCAATGTCGATGGTCATCGAAAGTGGGTGCCTCTGAGTAAGCGCTGAAGTCTACCAGTCCGCATTTTTGTGCCTGAGCGTTGCTGGCCAGACTGGCGCCTGCGCGCGAGCAACGTTGCAGCAGATGCAGACGCTGCGGGTCCTGCGCAGCGGTTCAACGTGGACCGGAGCGGCCTCGGTCGGCCCTTCCATCGCTCCATCCGCATAAAGCGATTGACAGTGAGCAAAGGCGGGCATAATCTCCCATCCACACCATCCAGACCGGCAGAGGGACAGGCCCTTTGAAGCCGGGGCAACCCGCAACAGCGAAAGCTGAAGCGACGGTGCTAATTCCTGCGGAGCCCCGATGGTCGGGGCGTCCGGAAGATGGGTGTACGGCATGGGCCCAGCGCGGGCCCTGCGTGCAGCCTCATCGCCGGATCCGCGGGTTGGATGGTCCAACCAGGACCCCGCGCCATGAGCCTTGCCGAATCCGCCACCTGCTTCATAGAGCAGACCCCGCAGTCCATCGAGATCCCGGCGCTGGCTGATGCCCGTCGCGCCGAGTTCGACTGCGAGCTGCTGATGCGTCACGCGGGAGTGCGTCGACTGCGGCTGAAGGTCGAAACCAGTGGCCCTCGCAATGCGCCTGCGGTGTTCGTTGCCGGCGGCATTTCGGCCAACCGGCATCTGGCCGCGAACGCCGCCGATGCCGGCGCCGGGTGGTGGGAACAGGCAGTCGGCCATGGCCGGTCACTCGATCCCTCACGCTATCGACTGATCTCATTCGACTGGGTGGGCAGCGATGGCGAGCTGGACGCCGCAATCGACACCGCCGATCAGGCCAACGCCATCGGACTGGTGCTGGATTGTCTTGGCATCAGCAGCCTGCACGCCTTTGTGGGAGCCTCCTACGGCGCCATGGTTGGTCTGGCGTTTGCCGTCGCCCATCCGCAGCGCCTGCGGCAGCTGGTGGTGCTGAGCGGCGCCCATCGGCCGCATCCCTATGCCAGCGCCTTCCGCGCCCTGCAGCGGCAGGTCGTGGCGCTGGGGCAGCTGCAGTGTGATGGCAGCCATGGGCTGTCGCTGGCGCGCCAGCTGGCCATGCTCAGTTATCGCACGCCAGAGGAATTCGGCGAGCGCTTTGACGCGCCGGTGGCGCTGGATGGTCAACGCGTACGCTGTGCGTCCGAGGACTATCTGACCGCCTGCGGTGCGCGCTACGCCGAGCGCTGGTCTCCAACGGCTTTCCTGCGGCTGTCTGAGTCCATTGACCTGCATCGGGTCGATCCAGCGCTGGTGCGGGTGCCGACCGATCTGTTCGCTGTCGAGCAGGATTGGCTGGCGCCGCCGACCGAGCTTGCCGCGCTCGCCGCGAGCATTGCCGCACCAACCCGCTTGCGGCGAATCCAATCCCGCTACGGCCACGATGCGTTTTTGAAGGAGTTGACCGCTGTCGACGCGTTCCTGCGGGAAGCGCTGTCTGCACCGCCCACCGCTGCTTGCACTGGAGTCTGAGCTGATGAGCACCTCGTTTGCCCCGGCCACCCGCGCCGTTCGTGCCTCGATTGATCGCGACACCGCGTTTGGCGCAGTGGTGCCGCCGCTGGTCCTGTCGACCAACTTCAGCTTTGCCGGCTTCGGCGAAAAGCGCGCGTATGACTACACCCGCAGCGGCAATCCAACGCGCGACCAGCTTGGCGAAGCCCTGGCTGATCTGGAAGGCGGCGCGGGTGCCGTGATTACCGCCAGCGGCATGGCCGCCATCACCCTGGTGCTGCAGCTGCTTGAGCCGGGAGATCGATTGGTCGTTCCGCACGACTGCTATGGCGGCAGCTGGCGGCTGTTTGATGCGTTGGCCAGGAAAGGCCACTTCGAGCTGGTGGTTACCGACTTCACCGACCCGCGCGCGCTGGCGCAAGCGCTCACGCCGGCGCCCAAGCTGGTCTGGATCGAGACGCCCAGCAACCCCCTGCTGCGGATCACCGACCTGCGCTTCGTCATCGAAGCCGCCCATCGGGTCGATGCGCTGGTGCTGGTGGACAACACCTTCCTGTCGCCTGGCCTGCAGACGCCGATTGCCTTCGGTGCCGACCTGGTTTTGCATTCGACCACCAAGTACATCAATGGCCACAGCGATGTGGTGGGCGGCGCCGTGATCGCGCGCGACACGGCGCTGCATGAGCGTTTGACCTGGTGGGCCAACGCACTCGGGCTGACCGGCAGTCCGTTCGACAGCTTCCTGACCCTGCGCGGATTACGCACCCTCGACGCGCGTCTGCGTGTCCATAGCGAAAACGCGAGCGCCGTCGCCGCGCTGCTCGATGGGCATGCGGCGGTCGCTGCCGTGCACTATCCGGGGCTGCCCGACCATCCCGGCCACGCGCTGGCCGCGCGCCAGCAGCGTGGCTTCGGCGCGATGATCTCGTTTGATCTGGGCGGCGGCGTCGACGCCGTACGCGCCTTTCTCGACGGCCTGCACTGCTTCACGCTGGCCGAATCGCTGGGCGGAGTGGAGAGTCTTGTCGCCCACCCGGCGAGCATGACGCATGCGGCGATGACCGCCGAGGTGCGGGCCAAGGCCGGCATCGGCGATGGCCTGCTGCGCCTGTCGATTGGCATTGAAGCGGCTGAAGACCTGCTCGCCGACCTGCGCGCCGGATTGGATCGTGCCTCTGCGGCCGCCCCGGCGGCGGCGGTCTGGGGCTACTGACCGGCCGCGACGTCCGGCCCGGATGGCTCACGCGGCGCGCGAAAGCGGCTGGCTCAAGCCAGGCGGCGGGCTGGCGAAGTACTGGTCTATCGGGGTCGGCTGGTCGATCACATAGCCTTGGGCGTAGTCCACGCCAAGCTCCAGGAGTCGCTCGCTGATTGCCTCGGACTCGACGAACTCAGCCACCGTACGCTTGTTGATTCCGCGCGCGATGTCGGCGATGGCGCGGACGATGGAAAGCGAAAGCGGCGAGCTATCGAGCTCGCGGACAAAGCTGCCGTCAATCTTGAAGTAGTCCACGTCGAGCGCGTTCAGGTAGGCAAACGAGCAGAAGCCGGTGCCGAAGTCGTCCAAGGCCAGCCGGCAGCCCAGCGAGCGCACGCCGTCGATGAAGCGGCGCGCTTCACCCAGGTCCCGTATGGCGGAGGTCTCGGTGATCTCGAAGCACAGCTTGGCGCGCGGCACGCTGCTTTCGGTCAGCCGACGGCGCAGGAACAGCAGGAACTCCGGGTCATTGACCGACGCCGCGCACAGATTGATCCCGCATAGATCCACCTCATCCTGCGCCTCCGGATGCGCCTCCAGCCAGCCCAGCGTCAGCTCAACCACATGGCGGTCGAGTCTTGTGCCGAGCCGAAAGCGCTCGGCGGCGGCGACAAACTGGTCGGGCTGCAGCAGCGTGCCGGTTTGCGGGTCGATCATCCGGGTCAGGACCTCGAAGTGTCGACCTCGATCCGCTGTGTTGCCCAGCGGGCTGATGGTTTGGCAGTACAGCTTGAAGTTGCCCTGCTCGAGCGCCGTGGTCAGGCGCATGGCCCAGAGCATGGCCGAGGAGCGTTCGCGCGCCGCATCACCACTGACCACCGTCTTGACCCGATTCCCGCCGAGCTCCTTGGCTCCGAAACACGCGGCATCGGCCTGTGCGAGCAGGGCCGGATAGTCCAGTCTGCGCGGCTGGAATGGCACCATGCCGATGCTCGCGGTCAGCGAGTAGACGTGGCCTGCGTGCGGATAACGGAACCCGGCGATCGCCTGGCGCAGTTTCTCGCTGTCGCGCTCTGCCTCCAACGGCAGCCGCCGGCGGAAGATCACCGCAAACTCGTCGCCGCCGATCCGAGCAATCAGGTCGTCGGGCTTCAGACAGGTCGAAATGACCCCCGCCAACGACCTCACCAGCGCGTCGCCCACTTCATGGCTGGCGGTATCGTTGATCAATTTGAACTGGTCAAGGTCGATGTAGGCCAGCGCCATGGGTTCTTCGCCACCACCCTCGATCAGCGCGCGGGCCTGAGCCTCGAACCCGACGCGGTTGAGCAGGCCGGTAAGCTCGTCGTGGCGCGCGGCATGCAGCATCTGGCCAGAGGCGATGCGGCTCTCGAAGCTGGATGCGGCGAGGAACAGCGGCGCCAGCGTCAGGACCGACAGGAACACCAGCAGCACCACCGCTTCGAACAACGAAGGCGGCGGATAAAAGCCGCCCAGCCCCATGCCCGCCACCAGCGAAAGGCCGACGCCGACCAGCAGCGATCCGCCAGCGGTCCACATCGGCGGAAAGCGCAGCGCGCTCCACAGCAGCAGCGCCAGCGGCAAACTGGTCAGGCCCAGCGCATAGGTTGTCGCGATCCGCCCCGAGCCCAGCAGGATGGCCGAGCCCAGGATGAATAGCGTCGACCACAGAACCATTTCGCGGCGGGTCGCAAAGCGCATCCGCTGGCCGCCGTCGCGGCGCTCGTGGCGGCGCAGAAAGGCCAGCCGCAGCGCTGGCGCCACCAGCACCACGCCAAACAGGTTGCCGACAAACCACTTGGCGAGGGCCGGGATCACCTCGCTGGCTGGGCTCATGCCGGTGGCAACCAGCCCGGCCACGCCGACGGGTGCGCTGAGTGCGGACATCAGCGCTCCGCCTGCCATCACCGCGAGGCCCGAGCGCACCGCAAAGCCTGCAAGGTGGCGGCCGCCGATCCGACGCGCGAGCCACGCCCCGCCCAGCGCACCCAGCGTGTTGGCGACAGCCGAATAGGGCAGAAACGCCAGCGGTGCGCCGGTCAGCAGCTGGGACAACAGATCGGCCAGCAGCACCAGCGGCCAGTAGCGCAGACCGAACATCAGCAGCGTCGCGATTGCCACGCCTGAAGGCAGCCAGATCAGCGCCACCTGGTCGGGTCCATGCAGCACCTGTGAGCCCAGCAGCGTTCCGCCCAGGTACAGGGCAATGATCGTGGCGAATCGAGGCAGGCGGCGAAGCGGGCTCACGGGGGGAGTGTAATCCAGCGTGGCATCACACGGTGCTGCTGTGCTCCTGTCCAAAAGGGCAGTGCAAGACGCGGCGGGTAGCTGGCGTCAACACTCGATCACATTGACCGCCAGCCCGCCGCGGCTGGTTTCCTTGTACTTGTCCTGCATGTCGCGGCCGGTGTCGCGCATGGTCTTGATGACCTTGTCCAGGCTGACCTTGTGCTTGCCGTCGCCGCGCACCGCCATGCGCGAGGCGTTGATCGCCTTCACCGCGCCCATTGCGTTGCGCTCGATGCAGGGAATTTGCACCAGGCCGCCAATCGGGTCGCAGGTCAGTCCGAGGTTATGCTCCATGCCGATCTCGGCGGCGTTCTCGATCTGGATTGGCGTGCCGCCGAGCGCGGCGGTGAGCCCGGCGGCGGCCATCGAGCAGGCCACGCCAACCTCGCCCTGGCAGCCGACCTCAGCGCCGGAGATCGAGGCGTTTTCCTTGTAGAGAATGCCGATCGCGCCGGCGGTCAACATGAAGTCGAACACACCTTTTTGAGTGGCGCCGGGGCAGAAACGGTCGTAGTAGTGCAGCACCGCCGGCACGATACCGGCGGCTCCGTTGGTCGGCGCGGTGACCACCCGGCCACCGGCGGCGTTCTCTTCGTTGACCGCCAGCGCGTAGAGATTGACCCAGTCGAGCACGGTCAGCGGGTCCTTCATCGCCGCCTCCGGCTTGGCCGTCAGCTCGCGCGCCAGCGCCGGCGCCCGCCGCGATACCCGCAAGCCGCCGGGCAGGGTGCCCTCGCTGCGGATGCCGCGCTGCACGCAGGCCTGCATGGCCTCCCACAGCTGCTGCAGACCGGCGTCGATCTCGGCGTCACTGCGCCACACGCGCTCGTTCGCGCGGACCAGTTCAGCGATGCTCTGGCGGCGTTCACGGCAGTGCGCCAGCAGCGCGTCGCCGCTGGGAAACGGGTACGGCAATTCGGTGGTGTCAGCGACGATGCGGTCTTCGGCCGCCTCGTCTTGATTGACCACGAAGCCTCCGCCGACCGAGTAATAGTCGCGGGTGGCGATCTGCTGGTCCTGTGCATCAAACGCAGAGAAGCGCATGCCGTTGGAATGCAGGGGGAGCTTCTGTCGCTTGTTGAACAGCAGGTCGCGCTTCTCGTCGAACTCGATCTCGTGACGGCCGAGCAACGCGATGCGCTTGCTGTCGCGGATCCGCTGCAGGATTGGCGGAATACGGTCGGGATCGATCCGGTCCGGCCAGTTACCCTCCAACCCCAGCAGAACCGCCTTGTCGGTGCCGTGGCCGCGACCGGTCAGCGCCAGCGAGCCGAACAGCTCGCAGCGCAGCCGCTGACAGTCGGCCAACCGGCCGGGCTCGTCGAGCCAGCGCTGCACAAAGCGCGCCGCCGCCCGCATCGGCCCCACGGTGTGCGAAGACGATGGACCGATGCCGATCTTGAACAGGTCGAAGACGCTGATAGCCATGTGCGCGGTCCGGTGGGGCAGGGCGCTATTCTAGGCGCGTGTCGACCCTCATCCTCTACCAGCGCGACGACTGCCATCTGTGCGACCTCGCGCTCGAGGTGCTGGTCGAGGCGCGCGCGCCGGAGTTCGACAGCGCGTTCATCGACGGCGACGCAGCGCTCGAGACACGCTACGGCCTGCGGGTGCCGGTGCTGCGCGAGGTGCAGCGCGAGGTGGAGTTGGATTGGCCCTTCGCTGCGAGCGACGTGCGCGGCCTGCTGGGGCGCTGAGCGCTATTCGTTGACCGGCGTAGTGATCGCAAAGCTTGGCGTGCCGCTTACTATCTCCTCGGGCTGCGGATGCGCGCCTTTCTCGACGACCACGATGCTGTCGTAGAAGTGCAGCGACTGCGCACTGCGCGTGAACGGACCCGGCGCGAAGCTGTGCGGATCGCGCGAATGCCAGGCGTTCAGCTCGTCGACCAGCCGCTTGGCAAACTCCATGAAGCTGTGCGGCGTACGCAGGCCGCCGCCGTACTCGCGCCAGTAGCTGGTGTGGGTATCCTCGACCAGGATCACGCCATCCGCCTTGACCGCACCGTACAGGCCTTCGAGCGTGGCGATCTGCTGCGCCATCTGGTGGCCGCCATCGTCGATCAGGATGTCGATGGGCCCGACCTTCTGCGCCAGCTCGGCGAGGAAGCCGCGGTCGGCCTGATCACCGATGTGGATCTCGATGCCCGGCTCGCCCAGTTCGCGCAGCCGCGGATTGATATCAACGCCGACGATCCGCGCCTGCGGACCCAGATAGTGCCGCCACATCTGCAGCGACCCGCCGTGATAGACGCCAAACTCGACCAGCGTGCAGGGGTTGCCGCGGTAGCGCTCGAAGTGGCGATGGTAGACATCCAGATAGTGCCGCCACTTGCTCATCAGGCGGCCGGGATTGGCTTCGAAGTACTCGCGCAGGGGGTTGCTGGTGGTCATCGGGCGATCATGGGGCTGCTGTTGGGCTCGCTATCGTCGCGGAGCGCCGCCACCGCTGCAATCGGAGCGGCGTATCGCAGGGCTGCGCAGCCGAACCGGCGCAGTCAGGTCCGCGCGCTGTTGCGCCGCAGCCGACCGAGAATCTCCTGGCGCGCCTCGCGCAGGATCGAGTCGCGGTCGAGGCCATCGACAATCTCGCGAACCACCCGCTTGGGCCCGTCCTCACCCCAGCTTTTGCCGGCGGCCAGGTAGCGTTCGGCGGCGCGCGCCACCAGCAGCGTGGCGTACCAGGCCAGCGCGCCCTGCACGCCCGCAGTCAGCGCAGTGGAGAGGCCAACGCTGCCGGCCTTGAGCGCCGAGGCAACCAGATGGGCGCCCCAGATCGCGCCCATCAGGGCGACCAGTTGGGCCGCGATGGTGACCAGCAGCTGGCCGGCTTCCGAGCGGGTCAGCGGCAGGTTGTAGATGCGGCTCAGGTGCATCACCAGCGCCACATCGATGCTGGCGGCGGCAAGCAGGTCGGCCACCGGGATCGGATTCAATCCGACCGCAACGCCCTTGGTCAGACAATAGCTGCGGGTGACTTTTTCGGCCAGGTCATGGCGCAGTGCGGCCAACCGCTCGCCGACCGCATCCGACAGCCGGCCGGCGAACAGCGCGGCGTTTAGCGCCGCCAGCGTCTTGCCCTCGCTTTCAAGCACATCCAGCAGCCGCGCGCGCAGGGCTTCAATGTCCACATCGCGCTGCCGCACGAGCTCGGTTTCAGTGCCGTCTGCGGCGACCTTCAGCACCGTATGCGGCGCCGGTCGCGCCGCCACCGCCAGTACGTTCTGCGCCGCCACCGTGCCGGCGCTGTGTTGCCGCAGTCGCTGCAGCAGCTCGTCGCGCTGGGTCTCGGTGTAGCGGTCGGCCTTGTTCAGGACCAGCAGCAGCGGTCGCTGGCTGGCGGCGATCCGCTGCAGCGCCTCGGTCTCGCTGCCGGTCATATCGCCATCGACCACGAACAGCAGCAGGTCGCAGCGCCCGGCGATGTCGTGCGCGAGCTGCTCCCGCTGCTCGCCGTTCAGCTCCTCGATGCCCGGTGTGTCGACCAGATGGACGTGGCCGTCGCTGGCCTCGCTCCACGGCTGCATGCTGCGCGCCGTGGTGGTGCCGTGCAGCACCCCGACCTCGAAGGCATCCCGTCCCAGCAGGGCATTCAGCAGCGCCGACTTGCCGACGCTGACGCGTCCAAACACCGCCAGGTCGATCCGCCCGCGCTCGAGCTTGTCGAGCTGCGCTTCCACTTCGGCATAGTCGGCCGCCAGACTGTCGCGCACGGCAGCAGGAATCGAGGGATCGTCGAGCAGGCTGCGCAGGCTGTCGGCGGCGCGGCCGAGCGGGTCGGTTCGGAGCGTCGACTCGCTCGCGCTGCGCGGCCAAAGATTGCGCAGACGCTGGCGCAGCGAGGTCACGGCGTGCTGCTGGGCGCCGCGGTGAGCGTCAACGCGGTGATCACGCGAACGGTGAGTGCAATCGCGTCGGCGTCGGCCCATTCGCCATCACCGACCTTGAACGCCAGACGATCCAGGTCGGCCTCGCCCGCCAGCGTGGCGGTCGCGCCATCACTGCCCCAGCTGAACTCCAACGGCACCGGCAGGCTTATCCCGCGTAACGTCAGGGTGCCCTCGGCCCGGAAGCGGCCGTCCTCAAGCGCCACGAAGCGTTCCGCAAAATAGCTCGCGGTAGGCTGGCTGGCGCTGTCGAAGAACGCCGCGTCGGCGAGCATCTCGTCACGTTCACTGTTCTGGCTGTCGACCGAGGTGAGATCGATCTCGACTTCGAAACGACTGCCGGCTAACGCGTCCGGTGCGAACCGGATGTTGGCGTCAAATCGCTTGAAGACCCCGTCGAAGCTCTCGCCCTGTGCGGCGGCGGAAAAGCCCAGCGTTGAATCAGAGGCGGTCGACCACTGGCTGCCGATGGCTGCGCTCGAAGCGAGCAGCGCGGCAGCCAAGGGCAGGGCGAGAGCAGCTGACTTCATCATGAGGGATCCTCGGGTTTCCGCAGTCCGGGCAACATGCGCGCCAGGGTGGCGTCACGCTTGATGAAGTGATGATGCAGGGCTGCACCCACGTGCACCGTGAACAGCGCGCCGAGGACGTAGAAGCCGTACTCGTGGAGCGCGCGAGCCAGCTGCTTGAGTTCAGGATCCGGACCCGCCAGCGCCGGCAGCGACAGCAGTCCAAACCAGCGCAGCGGAAAGTTGGCCGCCGAGTTGTACAACCATCCGCTCAGCGGCATGCCGATCATCAGCAGGTACATCAGGCCGTGGGCGAGGCTCGACAGCCTCTTCTGCCAGCGTGGCAGGCTGGCCGGATAGGCTGGCCGCGAGTCGACCAATCGCCAGCCGAGTCGGATCACCACCAGCAGCAGGACGGTGATCCCGAACGACTTGTGCCAGGCATAGACCTTCAGCTTGAACAGCGAGTTGGGCAGCTCTTGCATCAGCAGACCGACCGCCACCAGACCAATGATCAGCAGCGCGATGCTCCAGTGCAGCAGGCGGGCGGTGGTTCCCCAGCGGTCTTCGCTATTGCGCCACTGCACGGTCTGCTCCTCGGGTGCTGGCGGGAGGAGTCTTGGTTTCGTCCGGTTCCGCGGCGTCGCCGCTGTCCCCGCGGCGCGCGCGGGTTGCCTCGACTTCGATGGTCAACTCGACCCGGTCGCCAATCGCTGACGCCCAGCCGCGCATTCCGAAGTCGCTGCGACTGAAGCTGGCGGTGGCCGAGAACCCCGCTGTGCGGCGCAGAGTCAGCGGATTGCGCGCCAGGCGGTTCAGTCGCGCCTGCAAGACCACTTCACGGGTCTCGCCACGCAGGGTCAGAGTGCCCACGATTCGCGCGCTGCTGGCGTCGATCAACTCCACCCGCATCGATTGGAAGCGCGCCGTGGGATGGCGACCGGCGTCGAAAAAGTCGCGCTTGAGCATGCGCGCGTTCCAATCGGCGTCACCCAGATCGAGGCGCTCGATCGGAATCTGCACGTCCACCTCGGCGCTGCTCCAATCGTCCGGATCGAAGCGCAGCGAGCCGGTGGGCCCCGACAGGGTGCCCAGCGAGCGTGCGAAGCCGAAGTGCTCCACCGCGAATACGATCCGCGTGTGGACGGGATCGATCCGGTAGTCGCGCGCCGCGGCGCTCGCGACGCTGGTTGCCAGTAGCCATGGCGCGATGACGGTCAGCAGCGTGGCAAGTCTGCGATCAGTGCTCATGTGTCGAGTGTGCCCGATGATCCGCACCACTGCCGCCGCCCTTGCGGGCCGATTCCCAGGCCAGCGACGCCAGCGCCCGCAGACGCTCGCCGCTGGGCCGAGCCAGTTGCTCGGAGAACGCCTGCAGCGTGGCCTCGCGATCCAGCGCACGGCTGGCGGCCAGCGTTTGTGTCACCGCCCGGCCCAGTGCGTCGAAGATCAGACCGTAGGCGAGCGCATGAACCAACCCGCCGCCGAGGGTGCCCGCGCCTGGAAACGCCTTCAGGGCGTTGCCGGCGATGGCCAGGGTGATCGCAGTGCTGCTGCGGACGGTGCCGCCGGCGCGCGCGATCAGACCGTCCAGATCAATGTCGCGGGCGGTCAGCGCGTGGATCGTACAAAGTTCGCGGATCATCGCGGCGGCCAGCGCGCCCTGAATCAGCAGGTCGGTGCCGGGCGCTACGGCAGCCATTGCGCCGACCACGGCACGTCGGGTGTAGCGGCCGACGCAGGCGTCACTCTGAACCTGGCGATGTTCGCTCTCGGTCGCGCTGAGCTGCTGATCCAAGCGCTGCAGGGTGGCCAGTTCGCGAGCCGGTTCGAGCGCGCCGGCCCCGGCGGTAGTGATTTCTGACAGCGCCAGTCGCAGGGGTTCGATGCTGGCGGCCAGTTCGCGCTGGCTGGTTTCACGGCGGCCGTCGGCGTACTCGCGAATGACCGGCTCGCTGCGTCCGGCGCTGATCGCAACCACCTGCACCTGCGGCGGCGGATAGCGCTGGCGCAGGCGCGCCAGCAGCGTGTCACGCTCATCCTCGCGGTAGCGGTCCGACTTGTTCAGCGCCAGCACCAGCGGCCGACCGCTGGCCAGCAGCGCGCGCAGGTCCGCATCCTGGCTCCGAGTGAGGTCACCGTCGGCGACGAACACCAGCGCGTGGGCGCGGGCGGCCTCATCGCGGGCCAGCGTCGCCCTCCCGGCGCCACTCGCTTCGTTGACGCCAGGCATGTCCGCGATCTGCAGCGTGCGGCCGTCGGGCAACGCACCGGTGGCGTGCTCGACGCGTCGCGTGGTGCCGCCACCGACACCGATGGCCGGTCCGCTTTCCGGGGCGAGCGCCTTGAGCAGACTGGACTTGCCGCTTGATATCTCGCCAAACAGGGCGACGTGGACGATGCCAGCGGCGCGCCGTCGATCCAGCTCCAGCAGCTCGTCGGCCAGCGGCTTGGGCGCGCCAAGCTGGGCAATCCGCTGCTCAAGACGCTGGCGGTTCACCGGCTCGGCCTTCGCGACCCGCGGCGGTCCGCTGCGCAGCAGTCGCCAGACCAGCCAACCGGCCGCACCGGCCAGCGCCATTGCCAGAGCAGCCAGTCCTGCGCGCAGCAGCAGCGGCAGGTCCTGCATCCGCTGCCAGAACAGCAGGGTGGCGTCGGCCAGCCCGATGAGGGCGTTCAGTCCGACCAGTGTCGCAACGATAACGACCACCGCCAGCGCCCGGCGCAGCAGCTGGGCGGGCGGGTGCACAGTGGGTAGCTTTGGCATGGCCATCAAAGGATTGTAGGCTCTGAGTCCGGTCGCACCTTGCCGGCCGTGGAACGAGACGCTGACCGGGGGCGGCCAGGCGATGATCCGTAGCGCTGCAGTTGTCCTGCTTGGCCTGGTGCTGGATGCCGACGGGATTGCTGCGCCCGTCCTGCCGGAAACACCGCGGTTCCAGAGAGTCACAGCTGCGGACGGCCTGCCGTCGGACCGGGTCAATGCGCTGGCCCAGGACGGCCGGGGCTATCTGTGGGTAGGCACCGCCGATGGACTGGCGCGCTTCGACGGCGCCGAGTTTCTGGTTTATCAGCACGATCCGGCGGACCCGGCGTCACTGCCGGGCAACGTCGTCCAGGTGCTGCACGTTGATCCGCATGATCGGGTCTGGGTGGGCGCCGAGGGCGGTGGACTCAGCCGCTTGCGCGAGGACGGAAGCGGGTTTCACCACTATCGATCGGGTCAACCGCAGCCGATCATGCTGGACGACGTCTGGGCGATTGCGTCGACGCCGGACGGCGCCCTGTGGTTCGGCGGATTTGCCGGCGGTCTTTACCGACTGGACGTCGAAAAGGGCAGTGTGCGCGCGTTTCTTCACGATCCTGCTGACCCTTCGAGCGTGTCGTCGGAGACCATCATGGCACTGGCGGTGGACGCTCGCGGGGACCTGTGGGTGGGTGGCGACAGCGGTCTGGATCGCTGGAACGGAGCGGCCTTCGAGCGCACTCCGCCCGGACCGGGCGGCAACAGGATTCTCAACCTCGTTCCCAATCCGGACGGCAGCCTTTGGGCGGTCGCCCGCGGCGGCCTTGACTGGCGCGGCGCCGATGGCCCGACCATTGCCGCACCGGCGCTTACGGGTGTCAGCAACGCGGGCGTGACAAACCTGCTGCGCGACGGTAGCGACGGGCTGTGGCTGGCAACCCGCACTGGCCTCGGCCGGGTGGTGGACGGACAGCTGCAGCGCGTAGCGGGCGCGCAGCAACACAGCCAGGCGCTCGCGCAGGGGTTGGCCCTGACGATGCTCGAAGATCATGAGGGCGGGCTGTGGTTCTCCACATCGGGCGCAGGTCTGGCCCGGCTGGCGCCCGGCTGGCGCAACTTCAGCGTGCTGCCCTACGTGCCTGGCGCGTCGGCGGGGCTGAGCGCCAGTCCGGCCGGAATCGGCGTGGCGGCGGCTGGTGCAATGTGGTCGGTGGGGACGGAAGGCGGCCTCGACCATGTCGACCTGTCCAGCGGCCGGGTGAAGCGTTGGCTGGCCGGCGCCGGCGCGCTGCCGGATCGACGTCTGTGGTCGGTTCTGCACGCCGACGATGGCGCTGTCTGGATTGGCTATGTCAGCGGATTCAGTCGCCTGAATGCAGATGGCAAGGGCCTGCGTCACTGGCTTATCGCGGACCCCACTGAAGGCCCGCCGGACGGTCTGGTCGATCTGCTGATCGCCGACGGTGAGGGCGGCATCTGGCTGTCTGCGTACGGCGGAGGCATCGAGCGCCGCGATGCGGCGGGCCGGCGACTGGTGCGCCATGTACCCGGCGACGGCAGCGGACTGCTCGCCGCCGACACCGAGCAGCTGCTGCTTGGTCCGGATGGCGCGCTGTGGCTGGCCGGTGCGGGCGGACTGCACCGTCGCGACCCGCTCAGCGGACGCCTGCAGCCGGTCAGCGGCGGTCCGTCCGAGCGGGTGTTCTGCTTTGCCTTTGCAGCTGATGGCACGCTGTGGGTGCAGCGCCTGGGCGCGCTCGAGCAGTTCGAGATCACTCCGCAGGGGTTGCGGATGCTGCATCAGGTTGGCGCCGCGCAGGGCCTGCCGGCGGTGGAGGCCGGCGGCCTGGTCATCGACCTTCATGGTGACCTGTGGCTGACCAGTGCGCGTGGCCTCCTGCACTATCGGGTCGACGCCGACGCGGTTCGTCAGTACGGCGTGCGTGACGGCCTGCCCAGCCAGGAGTTCAGCAGTCGCCCGCCGCTGCGCGCCCCCGACGGACTGATCGCGGCGGTCAACGTCGGCGGGCTGGTGCTGTTCAACCCGAGGCGCGTGGCCACGCCGCCGGTGCCGCCGCGACTGCACCTGCAGCGTATCGACCTGCTTCGCAATGGAGCCATCGTGGTGCTGTCGGGTCAGCAGACGCTGGACCTCCGGCATGACGACAGCGAGCTGCACTTTTCGGTGCGGCTGCTGTCGTTCGCGGATCCGGCGCTGCACCGCTATCGGTTCCGCCTGGACGGCATCGATCCGGAGTGGGTCGACGCCGGCTTGATCGGCGAGCGCCGCTATCCGCGGCTGCCGCCCGGAAGCTATCGGCTGCAGGTCACGGCGGCCGGTGCTGACGGCGTCTGGTTTGCGCCGCCGCTGGCGCTGCAGGTCAACGTCGCGCCGCCCTGGTGGGGTTCAACGCTGGCCCGGCTGCTTTGGGCGACGCTGGCGCTGTTCGTCATCTGGCTGCTGTGGCGCTGGCAGCGTGGTCGCCTGCTGGGCCGCCACGCCGCCGATCTGGCGGATCGCCAGCGGCAGTGGGCGCTGCGCGCCTCGCAGGCGAAGTCCGAATTCCTGGCGACCATGGGCCATGAGATCCGCACCCCGATGACCGGCGTGCTGGGCATGACCGAACTGCTGCTGCGGACCGCGCTGGACGCCCGCCAGCAGCGCTACGCGGAGGCGATCGAGCGCTCCGGTCAGATCATGCTGCGGCTGGTCAACGATGCGCTGGACCTGGCCCGGATCGAGGCTGGACGACTGGAGCTGCTGGATCAGCCGTTTGATCTGCTCGCCCTGCTCGATGCGGTTGAACAGACGCTTGAACCGCATGCCCTGAAGAAGCAGCTGGCCTTCATCTGCGAGCGCGAGCCGACGCTGGTGGCGTGGCGACGCGGCGATCCGCTCCGGGTGCAGCAGGTTCTGCTCAACCTGGGCGGCAACGCGATCAAATTCTGCGAGCGCGGTGAGGTCCGGATCAGTACCCGTTCCTTGCCCGATGGCGGCCTGTGCTTCAAGGTCAGCGACAGCGGACCGGGGCTGAGCCTTGATCAGCAAGCCCGACTGTTCCAGCCGTTCATGCAGGCCGAAGGTGCCGTCACCACCGCCCGCCACGGCGGCAGCGGTCTGGGTCTGGCCATTTGCCGGGAGCTGGTCGCCGCCATGGGTGGCCGCATCGAGGTGGTCAGCGCGCTCGGCGCAGGGGCCTGCTTCAGCGTTGAGCTGCCGCTGCCCGAGGCGACGCCGGAACCTTCGCCGGACGTCCAATCCCCGCTGCCAGCTGCGGCGGGCGAAGGAAGCCCGGCGCGCCGGATACTGCTGGTTGAAGACGACCCCACTGTGGCAGAGGTCGTCACCGCCCTGCTGACATCATTGGGCCACTGCGTCACCCATTCAGCGCATGCATTGGCGGCGCTCGCCGAGCTGCAGGACGACCGATTCGACATCGCCTTCATCGATCTCGACTTGCCCGGCATGGACGGACTCAGCCTGGTCCGCCTGTTGCGCAGTCAGGGTCAACAGCTGCCGATGATTGCGCTGACCGCGCGTGCCGACAGCGGCGCCGAAGCGGATTGTCAGGCCGCCGGCTTGAGCGGCTTCGAGCGTAAGCCGGTCACCGCGCTGCGCCTGCAGCAGGCGATCAATCGCGTGCAACCATGCCCTCCTGCACAGGCCGGGAGCGGGGGAATCGGGTAGCCTTCGCGGTCCAATCCGACTGCTGCAGGTACTGACCAATGAAGAAGCCGCTTGCCGTGGCGCTTGCCCTCACGCTGGGAACACTCGCCGGTTGCGGCGCCTCGCCGCCTCCGCCGGCGGCCGAAACCAAGGTTGCCGAGCCTGCCAAGGTGGAGCAGGTCAACCCGTTCTTCACGCCCAGCAGCCTGCAGTATGGCTACCCGCAGTTCGACCAGATCACCGACGAGCACTTCGCGCCGGCGCTGCAGCGCGGCATGGCCGACCAGCTGGTCGAGGTCCAGGCGATTGCCGACAGCTCCGAGCCACCGACCTTCGAAAACACGGTCGTCGCGATGGAACGTTCTGGCCGCATTCTGAATCGGGTGTCTTCGGTGTTCTTCAATCTGGCCGGAGCCGATACCAATGACAAGCGCCAGGCCATCCAGGCCGACAGCGCGCCAAAGCTGGCGGCGCACGCCGACGCCATTGCTCTGAACGGCAAGCTTTTCGAGCGCATCAAGACGCTGCACGCGGGGCGCGCACAACTCGGTCTCGATGCCGAATCGCTGCGCCTGCTGGAGCGTTACCACACCGACTTTGTTCGGGCCGGCGCGCAGCTGGACGAGGCCCAGAAGGAGCAGCTCAAGGCCATGAACGCCGAGCTGGCGACCTTGCAGACGACGTTCAGCCAAAACGTGCTGCGTGAGGTCAACGCGTCGGCCGTGCTGTTTGACAGCGCTGACCCGCTGGCCGGGCTGAGCGAAGCCGAAATCAATGCCGCTGCCAGCGCCGCCAAGGCTGCCGGCAGCGAAGGCAAGTTTCTGATCGCGCTGCAGAACACGTCCGGACAGCCGCCACTTACCAACCTCACCAACCGCGCCAGCCGCCAACGCATCCTTGAGGCTTCGCTGGTCCGCGGCAGCCGTGGCGGCGAGTTCGACAATCGTGAGGTGCTGGCCCGCGTGGTCAAGCTGCGCGCCGAGCGGGCCAAGCTGCTCGGCTACGCCAGCCATGCTGCCTATACCCTCGAAGACGCCACCGCGGCCACGCCCGAGGCGGTCAACGCCATGCTGTCGAAGCTGGCGCCGGCAGCGGTCGCCAACGCGCGTCGCGAGGCCGCCGACATGCAGGCGCTGATCGACAAGGAAAACGGCGGATTCCAGCTTGCTGCGTGGGACTGGGATTTCTACGCCAACAAGGTGCGGCAGGAGCGCTACAGCTTTGACGAAGGCCAGCTGCGTCCCTACTTCGAGCTCAACAATGTGTTGGAGAACGGCGTGTTCTTCGCCGCCAACCAGCTCTATGGCCTGACCTTCAAGCCGCGCCCGGACCTGCCGGTCTACCATCCGGATGCGCGCGCCTGGGAAGTGTTTGATGCCGATGGCAGTTCGCTGACGCTGTTCGTCGGCGACTTCTACGCCCGCCCGTCCAAGCGTGGCGGTGCCTGGATGAATGCCTATGTCCGCCAGAGCGGGCTGCTGGAGGAAACGCCGGTGGTGGCCAACCACCAGAACATCCCTAAGCCGCCCGACGGGCAGCCGACGCTGATGACGTTTGACGAAGTCACCACCATGTTTCACGAGTTTGGCCATGCGCTGCACGGCATGTTCTCGAACGTGAAGTACCCGCGCTTCTCAGGGACCTCGGTGCCGCGCGATTTCGTCGAGTATCCGTCGCAGGTCAACGAGATGTGGGCAACCTGGCCGACCGTGCTGGCCAACTACGCCAAGCACCATGAAACCGGTGAGCCGATTCCGCAGGCGTTGCTCGACAAGGTGATTGCTGCCGAGCAGTTCAACCAGGGCTTCGCCAGCACCGAGTACCTGGCGGCATCGATCCTCGACCAGTCGCTGCATCAACTCAGCCCCGAGCAGGTGCCGACCGACGTCATCGCCTTTGAAGCGGAAGCGCTGAAGAAGGCCGGTCTGGACTACCCGCTGGTCCCGCCGCGCTATCGCTCGACCTACTTCTCGCACATCGTCGGCGGCTATTCGGCCGGCTACTACTCCTACATCTGGAGCGAAGTGCTGGATGCCGACAGCGTGAAGTGGATGCTGGACAACGGCGGGCTGACGCGTGCCAATGGTGACCACTTCCGCGCCACCCTGCTGTCGCGCGGCGGCAGTGCCGACGCGATGCAGCTGTTCCGCGACTTTGCCGGTCGCGATCCGGACATCACGCCGCTGCTGAAGCGCCGCGGGTTCGATTCAGGCGCGGAATAGGCACATCCAGCCGATCCGCCGGCGTCTGCCGGCGGATCGGGTCACGTGCGGTCCAACCGGTGAGCCAAGCAGGCTTGGCCCGCCAGGTGGCGCACCGACGCCCGGCTGTGAATCAGCCGCCGGCGTGGATCGGCGCGCTGAACTCGTGCACTGCATCGACCAGCGCACCGACGTGCTCGGGCTTGATGTCGGGCGTGACGCCATGGCCGAGATTGAAAACGTGGCCGGGACCGGTCCCATAGCTGGCCAAGGTTGCGTGCACCTCGCGACGGATCGCTTCGATCGGCGCGTGCAGCACGGTGGGGTCGAGGTTGCCCTGCAGCGCGACCCGGCCACCGGTGCGACGGCGGGCTTCGTCCAGCGTCACCAGCCAGTCGACACCAACCGCCTCGGTGCCGCTGGCGGCGAGGTCCTCCAGATACGCGGCATTGCCCTTGCCGAACAGGATCAGCGGCGTGCGCTCAGCGCCCTCGCCGCGCGGCAGCGCCTGCGCAATACGGGTCAGGTAGCGCAGCGAGAACTCGCGGTACAGCCGCGGTGACAGTACGCCACCCCAGGTGTCAAACACCTGCAGCGCTTGGGCGCCGGCCGCGCGCTGCGCAGCCAGGTAGGCGATCACGGCGTCGGTGGTCACCTCAAGCAGCTGGTGCAGAAGGGCCGGATCGCTGTAGGCCATCGACTTGATGCGCGCAAAGTTGTCGCTGCCACCGCCCTCGATCATGTAGCAGGCCAGCGTCCACGGGCTGCCGGAAAAGCCGATCAGCGGCACCCGCTCATTGAGCTCGCGTCGAATCAGCCGCACCGCGTCCATGACGTAGCGCAGCTCGGTTTCCATGTCAGGTACCGCGAGCCGTTCGATGTCGGCGCGGCAGCGAATGGGGCGCTCGAAGCGCGGCCCCTCGCCGTCGGCGAAGTACAGGCCAAGGCCCATCGCATCGGGCACGGTGAGGATGTCGGAAAACAGGATGGCGGCATCCAGCGCGAACCGGTCCAAAGGCTGCAGAGTGACCTCGCAGGCCAGCTCCGGGGTCTTGGCCAGCGCAAGGAAGCTGCCGGCCCGGGCCCGCGTGGCGAGGTATTCGGGCAGGTAGCGGCCCGCTTGCCGCATGATCCAGACAGGTGTCGCGTCTACCGGCTCGCGACGCAGCGCGCGCAGGAAGCGGTCATTTTTGGCAGGCAAAGGCAAGTCTCCGGGTTGGCGCGCGCTGTGGCACTGGTCGCATGCGCGCGGCAGATGATCAACGATGGCCGTCGACGCCTTGGGCGAACATGACATGGAAGCCGCGCTTGACCTGACTGTCGCGGGCGCTGGCCAGCGCCTGGACGGCGTCGTCGCGATCAAGGAACAGCTCACGTTTGGCCGAGTTGCGACCGCCCGGCTGACCCCATTCACGCAGCAGCACCCAGCCGCCCAGCAAGTCCTGCTGCAGGCTGATCGAGTAAAACCGCGGCTGCTCGCCGGCGACCGGCCGCTGCTGGAGGTAGATACGCATACCCCTAGTTTACGTGGCGCCAGGCGTCTTCCGTCAGAGCCTGTGCAAAATCCGAACGCCGTGCCGGAGAAGTGCGCAGACCGGCGCATCAGGCGGCCGGCTTTTTAACGTTCTCAGTCGCCGAGTACGTCGAGAATTGCCGCCTCCGGCACGCCGTCGACGATCTCGGCGGCGCCGATGGCGCGCCAGAGGATCAGCCGGAGGCGTCCCGATTGGGCTTTCTTGTCGAGCTGCATCGCCGCCACCAGCTGCTGTGGTGATAGGCCGGCAGGCACGCGCGTGGGTAGACCGAGTCGCTGCAGCAGGCGCACCAGCCGCTCAGCGTCGGACGAAGGTGCCAGATCGAGCGACGCTGACAGCCGCGCCGCGCAAACCATGCCAATGGCCACCGCTTCGCCGTGCAGCACGCTGCCAAAGCCCGACTCGACCTCGATGGCGTGCCCGAAGGTGTGGCC
>JBBRBN010000005.1:0-81024 GCA_038205755.1 Lysobacterales bacterium
CCACAGCACGTGGTCGCCGTGACGCACCTGCCACAGCCCCGGGCCGGGCATCACCCCGTCGACGACGACCGCGTCGAGCGTGCGCGGGGGTTCGACAGGCAGCGCGGTGGCGTGCGCGGCGGAGACAGACAACAGGGATGCAAACGCCAATACGCGGATGCGCCGGGTCATGGATGCAATCGCAGGGGAGGGGCGCGCAGACTAGCGGGCTCGGCGTTAAGCCGCAGTTGCGCGCTGGCCGGCCGACGGTGGTGCGCGGCCCAATCGTTCAGGCGGCAGTCAAGAAAGTGCAAAGCGGGCCACCCGCCGCCGGCGTCAACTGGGACGATGAAGCTTCTCCCGGCCCGGCCCGGGCTGAGTGGTGGTGATCCTGTTTCCGCATGACCCGGTCTCCGCAGCTGCCAACGACGCAGCGATGCGGTCGGGCGAATCGAGGACAGTGATGCGTCTACGCTGCTGCCAGGGCGGTTTCAACCCGCCAACCGACGCCCGACACCGCCCAGTCACCCAATCGACGGGCCAAGGCCCGCCTTGCTCAGCCCACCTGGCTGCTGTTGTTGCCGGCTACCCGGCGAACGTTGGTTGAGCGACAGGTTCGATTACCAGCTGTAGCGCACCGTATAGCGCAGCTTGACCTCGCCGTCGGCCGGGATGTCGAGCGGGAAGTCGATGGTCTGGGCGTCGCGAGGGGTGTGCTTGTGGCTGGACTCGCCGATCTTCCAGCTGCTCCAGCGATACAGGTATTCGCGGACCTGCAGCTTCACGGCGGTTTCCTTGCGATTGCGCACGCTGATCTCGAACGTCTCTTCCAGCCATTTCGCGGTGCTGTCGACGCGGTAGTCGACCTGGCGGCGTTCACCGACGATGTCGAAGGCTTTGCCGAGCTTCAGGCTGAGCTTTTCATTGCGCGGCGTATGGCGGATCACGTCCTCGCCGATGAACTCAAGGCTGCCGTCGCTGCCGCCAAGCTGATTGACCCGCACGCGGCCGGCCGGCAGCGGCATGCCCAAGCCGTTGGCCTTGCTGTTCTCAAACTGCAGATAGGCGCCGACCTCGCCTGGCGACGTTGCCGCATAGCCCTGATCGAGGTTGGGCGCGCCCCAGAAGACGCGCGCCGCTGGTGCAGCGGTAAACACCAGCTGCTTCTCGCAGGTGATGGCGCTGACGGCGGGAAACAGCTCGATCTGCTTGGTCGAGCGATCCGGCAGATCGGTGCGCCGACCCAACGTGTAAAGGTGGTACTCGAACAGGGCGGATTCGGCGAAACCGTCCTGCATCGGCGCGGCTGACATCATCGCCACCTCACGACGGTAGGCGACCTGCGGCGGCGGCGCCGGTGCGCGGTTGACGTCACCGGCGACCAGCTTCAGCCGCGCATTGGGAAAACTGCCGCCGGATTGGTTGACCACCGTTACCCAGGCGCCCAGATCCAGCGAGCAGCCCTTGGATTCATCCAGCGTGGCGTTGTAGTCCGACCACCAGGTCAGCCCCTGCGCCTGGTAGGCAACCCGCACCTGATGGTCTCCGCCCTTGGCGGCGTCCAGGCTCCAGACCAGAGTGGGCTTGGTGATCAACCCGCCCGGCAGGGACGGGTAGCGAATGCCGCTCCAGCCGGTCAAGGTGCTGATCTCACCGCTGGCCAACTCCAGCGTGACGCCATCCTGCGCTGACAGCAGTCGGCCGCTGATCGACTCGACCCGATCGCCGCGCAGCTGCTCGACGCTGATCCGCTCGCCGATGAAGCGCTCCAGCAGCTTCTGGCCGCTGACCAGATCGTACTGGTAGTTCTGCTCCAGCACGCGGGTACCCGCGGGGTCGGTCAGCGAGGCAAAGCCGACCGTGGTCGGGTCCATCCGCGCCGCCACGTCTTCGAAGCGCAGCTCGGAGCGACCCTGACTGATTCGCATCACCCGCTGGTCACTGACCAGCGCGTAGCCGGGCAGGTTGTCGCCGTAGTCCGCCAGTCGCTGGGTGTCGATCTGCCCGGGCTGGGCGCTGGAGTAGACGGTGAGGGCAAAATCAGGGTCGGCGGCGGACGCCGCGCCGGCGGACAGCGCGGCGGCGGTGGCAAGGGCAAGCATGCGGCGCATGGCGGGTACTCGGGAGACGGGACGCGCAGGGCGCCGGTGACGGGGTTGAACGCAGCAGGAGTGGAAATGGGGTTGCTGGAGGCGGTGTCGCCTCAGGCTAACGCATCGCAGCGACCTGAGGCATCGGCGGCCTGAGGCGACGCCCCGAGATCTGTAGGCGCGCCGCTTGGCGCGATGCTGTTGATTCCGTCTCGGCGAGCATCGCGCCGGGCGGCGCGCCCACAACAGCGGACGCCGGACGGCGCTTGCGGCTTTGGCGGCTGGGCGGCCGTGGACTACGGTCGACGCACGGACAGCGTGCGTGTTGCCAGCAGACCAGCCAGCAGCGTCAGCGCCAGCCACAGCGGCAGGCGCTCGCCAAACGGGATGGCCACCGGCGGGGGCGGCGGGGGCGGCTGCGGTCCCGGCGGGCCGAGGCTGGCGAGGACCGCGCTCTGCTCGCGACGCTGCACCAGCATTTCCACCGGCAGGCCACCGGGCGTTTGCGTCCAGCCCTTGGTCACCGCCAGCGCGCGCCAGGCGCGCCGATACAGCAGGCGCGTCTCGATCTGCACCAAGGCGTTTTCCGGCGTTCCCGGCGGCACCGCGAAGCGGTACTGGCTGACATCCACCGCCGTCGATGGAATCAGCGTGTCGGTTGCGTCGCCCTCGGCGTCAATGAACAGCACCGGCGCCAGCACCGGCCCGGTGCCGTTGATGCGACCCCGCAGCAGCTTGGCGTAGCCCCTGCCGGCTCGGCCGGCGAGATCGCCAGGCTGCACGCCAGGCACGTCATCACTGCCCCAGAACGGAATCGTCGGACCGCCGATCTGCAGCAGCGGGAGGCCGCCGATGCGGGCGTCCACATGCAGGATCGCGTTGCGAATCGAGACTCCCGTGGGGAAGGCATGCCCGGCCAGATTCTCGACTTCGGCATCGAGCCGCAGCACCTGACCCTCGCGGACCAGCGCCGTCCGCAGATCGATGTTGGCGCTCAGAGTTGCCGGCGTGGCGCCGACAAACGCATGACTGTGACGCTGGCTGGCCGGGCGCTCCGGACCGCCGCTGCCGATGCTGCCGGTGTCGCCACGCGACGGCATGTGGCAGTCCTGGCAGGAGCGGAACTCCGGGCCAGGCTTGGCGTAGGGAGATGCCAGCCATTCCGAGTAGGTCGCCTGTCCCGGCGCGCCGGTGGTGGGATTCTTGTACTCATGGCAGCTGGCGCAGAACTGCGATTCCTTGAACTGCGGCTGATAGACGTTCTGCATCGGAATGCGGTCGGAGTCTGGAAGCGCGCCAAACACGTGGAACGAGGTCTGCGCCTCGCCGTCCGGAAAGCGGTAAGTGGCATTGCCCAGATGGTGCAGCGCGTCGACGTTGTCATTGACATGGGAAACCTGGTGGCAGGCCAGACAGGTGACGCCGTCGCGACCGCCTGCGGTGACCACATCGTCGAAATCCAACTCACCTGGCGTGAACACGTCCTCGAGCGGTGCGTGGCAGGTGGCGCAGAGTCCGCTGTTGTCGGCCGCATGGGTGTCGCGAAACACGTAGCCGGCGCCGCCGCCGGGGCTGCCATCGCCGGAGTACAGATCGCGCACCCAGAAATTGTCGGCGGCGCCGGCGTGTCGCGCGCCGGCCCACTCCTGGTAGTACTGCAAGTGGCAACCGATGCAGGACTGGTTGGCTGCGGGAGGCTGATAGGTCGGGTTGTCATTCGCCGGCAGGCGCGCCAATCTGATCTCAATATCGGTCAGGCCGTCAAACACCTGCTGGGTGTCGGTGAAGTAGGCGTTGGGCGCAGCGGGATCGAAGTCGACCGCCGCGCCAATTTCGAACACCCCGTCCTCGGCCAAAGGCAGAACAAAACTGCCGTCCGCGCCAGTGCGAACCGGAGCGATGTCGGGCCGCGCACGAACGCCGACCAGCGCCCCGGCAATCGGGGCGCTGTCGGCATCATCGATGATCCGGCCGGCGACATCGGCTCCCGAGGTGCCGGGCACCAGCAGCGCCAGCAGCAGCGCGAACCCGCCGCATGCCCCCCTGACTGCTGCAGCGGAACGCCGCACTTACGGCGCCTCGAATCCGTTCGCCATCACCCGCGCCGCAAACGGCAGCGGACCAACGATGGTCTCCGCCAATGGGCTGGCTACCGGCATTGCGTTGGCAGCTACCAGCGTGATCGTGGTCTGCGCGCCGACCGCCGGCGCCGCATCAGTGATGAAGCTGAAGCGATAGAGCGTGCCCCAGTTCAGCTCGTTGCCGACCGGCGCGGTCCACTCGATGCTGCTGGCGGACAGGGTCGCGGTCCAGTTGTTGGAGGCATTGATGTCGGTATCAGCGAAGTGCACGCCGGCCGGCAGGTGGATGCTGGTCGCCGCCGGGCGCTGGATGCGGAAGGTGCCAAAGCCCTTGCCGCCGGTCACCCGCAGGTTGGGCTGATTGCCCGAAGTGGTGGCGGTCACGTAATCGAAATTGTTGACGGCATAGTCGTAGCGATAGCAGGTGCCGGCAAGACCCGAGCCCACCGGGCATTCGGAAAGCGTCTTGACCTTGACGGCCACGCGGGCACTGCCAAACTCGCTCTTCAACTCGACGT
Organism: Lysobacterales bacterium; assembly: GCA_038205755.1. Taxonomy (GTDB): domain Bacteria; phylum Pseudomonadota; class Gammaproteobacteria; order Xanthomonadales; family Xanthomonadaceae; genus JANNWF01. Next base: position 4,669 of record JBBRBN010000005.1, read on the forward strand.
TGCGGGTTGGGTTCGCCACCGGATCGACCCACGCATGAAGCACCGGCCCCCTGGTCATGGCAGCACCCTGGTTGCCTGGAATCCAGACGTTGTTACCCGCCGTCGGTGCCATCGGCCGCCGGCCCATGGTGTTATAGATATCGATGTCATCCTGCACGACATACCAGGTGTCGGACCAGTAGGTCGCCCCCGGCACCTGCATCTGGGATTCGCGAATGATCAGGCGGCTGCCGTAACTGCCGTTCGGATTGACGACGGAGAGAGAACCCACACAGTTCGGGTCGAACACCGAGCCGCAGCGACCCCACAGTCCCCGCGATGGCAGCAGCTCCACGCGCGGCCCCAAATCGGTCGGGTCGTCGTTGTTGCCAACGCCGTAGGTGTCACCGCAGTTACGGCTCAGGATGTGATTGCCGAACGGGTTGGCGCAGCCGGAGTTGGTGGTCAACCACGCATGCTTCAGGCCGGACGCGCCGATCTGCTCCAGCTGGTCGTCAACAATCCGGTACATGTTCCAGATCAGGTAGGGATGCTGGTCGGCGTTTGCATAGGGGTAGCCGTAGGGATTGGTGTTGCCGGTGAACTTTTCGTACCAGGGGATATCGGCGGTACGGTCGGTATTGGTGTTGCGCAGCGTGGCGCTCGGGGTGAAGACGATCTCGCCGTCGTCAGCGCCCGCACCGTCGCAGCCGTTGGTGCCGTTCGAGCGCCGGCAGCGGCTGAACGACATGCTGTAGTTTTCCATCAGCACGTCCGCTTCAAAGATGCCGCCGTTCGGATGCGGTGTGCCGTGGAAATTCGGTGTGTTGCCCTTCGGCCGCGCGGTCGATCCGCGGCTGCGCTCCACCACCCGGGCGTCGATCTGAAGCTCGCCGATATAGGCGTTGGCAATCTCGCTGGAGCCCATTCGCTTGGCCAGCTGCGGCGACGCGCGCAGGTCGGACGTCGCCAGGTGGAAGACGCGGTTGTCGCTGCCGAACTCGTACATCAGGTGGGTGACGTACACCCATGCCTGACCGTCGCCACCGACCAGCTCCAGATGCATTGGATTCTCGGCGCTGGGACGAATGACCGGATTGCGCAAGTCGATCACGCCGCCATCGCCCAGCCGCAGCGTGAACCCGCCTCGGACCTGCAGCTTGCCGCCTACGAAGCGATCAAATCCGCCGTCGGGCGCATTGAAGCTCAGCCCTTCGCTGGCCAGCAGCGGAAAGATTGCGTAGTTGGGATCGCGAGAATCCTTGACGGCAGCGGTGCGCTCGACGCTGACCCCAAACAGGTCGAGAAAATCCTCATTGAACCGAAGCCGCAGGTCGCCGCCATCGACCCGCCAGATCTGCGGCTCAAGCTGCGCGGCGCGCAGGTCAGGTGGCGCAACGTGATCAGGTGTGGCCGCCATGCTGGCGGATGCCAGGCCCAGTGTCATCGCCGCAGCAAGTGTCTGCCAAGTCGCTTTCATCCGCACTTCCTCCTCACCAATCCGGAATGCCGCACGCCTCAAAGGGTGCGGTCCAAACGCGGGATGATAGTCCCTAAGCAGTCTGGAGATTGTTTACATTCAGCTAACCCGCGAGATTCATGAAACATGCGGGCTACGTGTGGAGCCGCAGCCTTTCCGATGGCGAGCGTTCAGTCTCCTCCCGAGGTTCGCCCTCACGACCATCGCTTGGGTGGGAGCAGGGACGTTTGGCCGGATCGAGCGGCACGGCACGCTCATGCACCGCCTCGATCACGTACTCCCCGTATCCGCTGCCGGCCCAGGCCGCGACGACCCGGTAGCCGCAGCGCTGCAGCAGCAGATCACGTCTGGCTGCGGGCAGGCGCCACAGGAAAGTCTCGCTGCGCTTCGCCAGCCAGCGCTCGCGGATGGCGCTTTTGCGGTGAAATCCGGCGCCGGCGTCGTTGCTGGCGTCGAGCGCACTGAACAGCAGGCGCGGCGGCGAATCCAGACGAATGGCCGCACGCAGCAGACGCAGCAGGCTGCGGCCCGGCAGGTACATGAGCACGCCCTCAGCCACCAGCAGGGACGGCGCCTGTGCGCACAGCGCCAGCAGATCACCAGACTGCTGCGGCAGGCGCATCGCCATCGTCTGTGGGCGCGGCAGCTGCGCGCGCCAGAGCGGCAGGCGTTGACGCAGGGCAAGTGAATCCGGCTGATCAATCTCAATCAGCTGCAGCTGCGGCTGCCTGGCCAGGGCCACCAGTCCTGCCGCATCAAATCCGCTGCCCAGCCACAGCCACTGCAGCGACGCCGGTGCCTGCTGCAGGCGCTGCTGGATCCAAGCCTTGCGTTGGCAGTGATGGCGGGAAAGTCCGGCACAGCAGCAACGCTCCAGCAGATCCAGCAGCCAGCGTCCCCAGGCCCACGTTGACAGCATCGCCAGACAGCGCCAGCCGGCGCTGGCGCCCAGCAGCGCCTGCCTCGCCATCTGCTGGACGAGTTCGGCCAGTCCGTGCGCTCGCCCGCAGCGCACGATCGATAGCGCCACCAGCAGCGCCGTGGCGCTGGCGCGTCGGGCGGTCATGCCAGGCACCTTCGCGATTGGATGATGCCGTCGGAGGGCTGTTGGGGAGGCGCTGCGAGCGTGCTCTGCAGCCAGCGATACCAGTCGCTGCAGAACAACTGACGCGGGTCGTGCTGCCGCTTCGCCGCAATGAACTCGTCGATACGCGGGTAGGCCGTGCGCAGCTGGTCGCCGCGCACATGGCGGTGATAGGTGAGATAGAAGCTACCGCCAAAGGCCAGCGCGCAGTCGATCAACGACTGCAACTGCCCGGCCGCCCGCTGCTGGCCGACCGCATCGTGTCGGACATGCAGATTGAGCACCACGCACGCCCAATCCTGCCGGGCCCACGCCAGCACCGTTTCAGTATCCTGTCGGATCACCCGAACAGTGCCGTAGATGATGTCCATTGCCTGCTGACGGGCCAGCTCCGCCGCGCCAGCAAGGAAGCGGTCGATGGCCGCCAGCGGGACATACAGCTCGGTGATGACCTCCGATCCACGGTGCCCCAGTCGTTGGTCTATTGCCGCGTGATAGCCGTCCAGATAGACGCCGAACTGATGGTCATCGGAGCAATACTGCTGGCCGTGAGTGGCGAGATAGAAATCGCTGTAGCGCCGAAACGCCCGCGACTTGTCGACGTGTGCCAGCCACAGCATCTCAGCCCAGTCGGTGGCGCCCAGCTTCGGGTGCGGCGCGCGCGTCGGCAGCGCAGCATTGATCGGCCAGTAGCACGCGAACACGCCCAGATCGAGAAAGTCGTCGCAGGCCGGATCGATGGCGAACTGGAAGTCGCCATACAGGGCGCCATCGCGTCTGCTTTGACTGAACGCGGCGGCCAGATCGGCGCGTCGCAGCAGGCTCACGCGACGCTCCAGCGCACGGCGCCGAGCAAGCCGCAGCTGCACGTCGGTAACCACCCCGAACAGACCGTAGCCACCGATCACCAGCGCAAACAGCGTCGGATCCACCTCGCGATCAACGCGCCGGATGCTGCCGTCGGCGGTGACCAGGGTGAAGCTTTCGATATCTTCGACCAGCGGACCGCTGTTGAGTCCGCGACCGTGAATGTTCGAGGCCAGCGCGCCGCCCAGACTGAAGTCATCCGCGCCAGTCTGCTTCTGGCGAATTCCCCAGCCGCTGCCATCCGTGGCCCGCCGCCCAACCAGAAACGCCTGCAGCTGCGGCCAGCGCATGCCGGCGCCGACGCTGACAACGCCGCGATCAGAATCGAAATCATGCACTGCGTTCATCTGGCGACTGTCCAGCAGCCAGCCGTCAGCGGCGAACTGCTGCCCACCCATCGCGTGCTGCGCGCCAGCTATCGCCAGCGGCAGGCCCTCACGGTGCGCTGCGGCAACCGCCTCGGCCACCTGTTCGGCGCTGCGCGGCAGCAGCACGCGGCGGTGCGCGGTTGGGTTGAGCTGGCTGTGCACATCATTGCGGGTGGGTTCGCGCGATGCAGCGGGATCGAGGTGCAGGCAGGCATTCACGTGGGCGTCCTTGACGGTGGCGACGCGACCAGCAGACACAGCAGCGGTGGCGAACGACAAGACGTTCCGACAAAGTAGCGCTATCCAGTACCTCGGGGACTGTCATGAGCGACCTGCCGTTACCTGCCGACGTCGTCGTCGATGTAGACGCGCTGGCGCGACCTGTGGTCGAGGCCTTGAAGCGTGGCCTGCGCCGCGAGGGCATCACCTACGCGGCGCTGGCGCGTCGAATTGGTCTTTCAGAAGCCAGCGTCAAGCGGCTGTTCTCGCAGCGGCGCTTTTCGCTCCACCAGACCCTGCAGATCTGCAGCGTACTCGGCACCGACATAGGTGAGCTCAGTCGCGGCACACGGGCGCGGGCCGAGGCTGCCCGCGAACTCAGCGTGGCGCAGGAGCGGGCGCTGGCTGACGAGCCACGACTGCTGCTGCTGTTTCATCTGCTGATGGCCGGCTGGAGTCTGGCCGAGATGGAGACCACCTATGGCTATCAAGGCAGCGCCCGCACCGTGCTGCTGGCGCAGCTGGATCGACTCAAGCTGATCGAGCTGCTGCCGGGGGATCGCGTGCGTCTGCGGGTAGCGCGGGATTTCAGCTGGCGCAGCCAGGGTCCGCTGCGCCGCCGTTACGGCGCCCAGGTGCTGCAGGAGTTTCTGCTTGACCGTTTTGTCGGCGAGCGCACGCTGCTGCGCTTCGAAGTGCGCGAACTCAGCGAGTCGTCGATCCAGGTCATCCGCCGCAAACTTGATCGCCTCGCATTTGAAGTGGCCGAGCTGGCGGAACTTGACGCCAGCCTGCCCAGGGAGCGCAAGCGCAGCGTCGGCGTGGCGGTGGCCATGCGCCCGTGGGTGTTCTCGCTCGCTGACGCGCTGAAGTCAACGGCCGGGGCGAAACCGTCGGCGTGACCAGCAAGCGCACTGCATACGTGCCGCCGTGACGCCAAGACGGCACGCTATCAGGACCGCGCCGGACCGCCTCCACTCAGACTGCCCGGAAATGCGCGCGAACCGGCCTACAACGCGTTGTGATCCGACGCGTCGTGGGCTGCGGCCGAGGGCTCGGTCGACACTCGCTGATAGCGTCCGTTCAGGATCGCACCAGCGCCTCCGACCGCGCACTCGGGTTGGTCGCTGACCCGGATATCGAGGTGCTCGGTCGTGAGCGTCAGGTTTGCGATGCAGACGATCCCGCTGTCGATGCCTTCATAGCGGCCGGTCGCGTTGGCGCCATCGACGACAACCGCGACCTCGCTCAACTCGCCGAATGCGGCCAGCCCGTAAAAGTCGAGCGGTCCGCGCGAAATGCGCATCCAGAACGCGTCGAGGCTCAGGGTCTCGTCACCGGTGGGCCGCAGGGTGATGGTGTTCCAGGCGCCGTGCCCGGCGTACTGCCAGTAGTCGCCGATCAGACTGGTGGCGGCAGCAGGTGCGGCGCAGCGCTTTTGCAGCTGCCGCAGGTTGGCCTGGGTGGCGCGCGCCTGCGGGTCCGCCAGGCCCAGGTAAGCCGCCGCCTTGCGGCACTCACCGCCCTGCAGCTGCGCCAGCGCGGCGTTGTTGAGCGCCAGATCGCGTGCGCGCTGCGCCTTCTCATCACCGTCGCCGGCGTCGCGTTGATCGGTTTCGGCAAAGTCGATCTGGCGTGAGAACAGCGCGGATGCTTCGTTGCTGCGGCCCGCCTGGTAGGCCTCGCTGCCCTTGCGATTGCATTCCGCAGCGGTGCCGCAGGTCGCGGTTGCAGGGACGTCACTGCCAGCCATCAAAGACCACAGCAGGTAACCGGTTAGTTCCAGCACGGCGAGTGCACCTCTCGAACGCTAATCAGTGGCTCAGCGACGCAGACGAATGGCATCGACATCCGGCAGCTCGAACTCATAGTCCGGCAGCAGATAGTCGGGCAGCTCGTCCGAGCAGTCGATCAGCTGACAGCGGCGGAACTGCAGGTAGGCCTCGCGCATCAGCAGATACTCGTCGGCGCCACCGCGCAGGAATGCGTCGGCCGACAGCCCGCGAGCGCGAGCGCTCAGTCCATAGAGCAGGCTGTACTCGGCGCCGTACTGGTCGGCGAGCCATGACACCGGACTGACCCGCGTATTGACGCCCTTGCCGAGGCCGTCACGGACCGTGGCAGGGCCAAACAGAGGCAGCATGACGTAGCGCGAGCGCTTCCAGCCCCAGCGGTGCAGGGTCTGGCCAAAGTCCTGGTCGTAAACCGGAATGCCGGCATCGGTGGCGGGGTCAAAGATGCCGCCCAGCCCCAGCGTGGTATTCAGCGTAAAGCGGCCGAGCGAGCCGGCGGCCTTGCCTGGGCGACCCTGCAGCAGCAGGTTCAGACTGGTGATCGGCAGCTGCAGATTGTCGAAGAAGTTCGACACGCCGCGCTGCACCAGGCGCGGGGCAACTCGCGAATAGACCACCGCTGCGGGCCGCAGGAAAATGCGGTCGAGGGTGGAGTTGAACTTGAAGATCGGCCGGTTGACGCGCTCCCACGGGTCGATGGCGCGCGGGTCGATGGCGCGGGGATCGAACGCCGGGTCGTCGATGCGTGCGGGGTCAGCCGGCGACGCTGGCGGCGCGGCCGGCGCACCGTCGGTCGGGGCGATTTCGGGTGGCGACTGCGCCTGTGCAGGCAGGGACAGAAGGACCAGAAGTACAGCAGCAATTAGGGGTGGTCGCATGCCGCTAGTCTCCGTCAGCGTCGACCCGGTGAGCAAGACCGATCTGCGCACGTCGCGGCGGCCCTCCCACCACTTCGGGCCGTTTCCCGGAGGCTGCCGCCAGTGACTGCAGGCAGCGAACCAGAGCGACGCCCGAGGAGTCGATTCCGGTGACAGCCGACAGGTCGATCCGCTCTACGCCGCTGCAGCGGCCCCGCAGGGTCGGCCACAGCGCGGCAATCCGACCCAGCTCAAGCGCCCCATCGAGACGCAGCGTGCGGACGTCACTCGCCGGCACGCAGCGAGCCCTCCGCCAGCTGCCTGGTCACCGCATCCAGACTGTCGGTGCGCAGCAGAGCGTCGAACTGGCCGCGATAGGTCTGCACATAGGAGACCCCCTCAACGATAACGTCGAAGACCTTCCAGCCGCCCTCGCCGTCGCGGAACAGATAGTCGATCGGCACGGCGGCACCGCCCGAACGCACGATTTCCGAGTTGACCCGCATCAGCTTGCCGTCACGCAACGGCGTCTCGGCACGGATCTTGACGTCCAGCGTGCCCTCGACGTCGAGCAGTGCCTCGCCATAGCGCTGCAGCAGGTTGGTGGTCAGGGCGTCGGCAAACGCGATGATCTGGGCGTCGGTTGCAGTGCGGGCGTGACGCGCCAGCACCAGCCGCGCTGAATACTCGCGATCAAAGACCGTGTCCAGCTCGCTGCGGACATAGGCATCGAGGCTGGCGCGGTCGGCGCGAAACGCGTCGCGCTTGGCCACCAGCGTGTCTACCACCGCCTTTGAGCGGGTGAGGATGATCTCGGACGGGGTTTGGGCGTGCACCGGGGTCGCCAGCGCAGTCAACAGCAGGAGTCCGGTCATCAGGCGAATCATCAGGTCACTCTCCAGGTGGGGTAGCGGGCGGCGCCAGGGGCGCTGCGGGGGTGGCGGGCGCGCTGCTGCCGCCCTCGGCACTGCCAAACATGTACTTTCCGATCAGTTGTTCGAGCACGACGGCGGACTGGGTGAGCATGATCTCGTCGCCGTCCGCCAACAGATCCAGATCGCCACCCGGCGTCAGCCCGACGTAGCGCTCGCCCAGCAGACCAGAGGTGAAAATGCCGGCCGAGGTGTCGGCAGGCAACTCGCCAGCGGCGGCGGTGAGTCGCAGGGTCGCGACGGCTTCAAAGCGCTCCGGATCAAGCCGCAGCTCCGACACTTCGCCAACCTTGACGCCGGCAATCTTGACTGGCGCGCGCGCCTTGAGCTCACCGGTGTTGGAAAACCGGGCGATCACCTGATAGGTGCCGCCACTCAGGCGGTCGGCGGAGTTGGTCGACGCGAACGCCAGCACCATTGCGCAGGCAAAGCCCATCAGGATGAAGGCACCGACGCTGAGTTCGAGTTTGAATTTCATTTTTGAAGGGCTCAGGGCGCAAAGGTCAGGAGTGTGGGGGCGGCTGCAGGGCTCATGAATCAAACGGTCCGGAGTCAGATAGCAGAAAGCAGGTGAGCGCGAGCGGAACGAAGCGCAACCCGCCATCGCGCCCGAGCCCCGAGCCCTGGCCTCTGAGCGCTGGTCCCTGAGCGCTGGTCCCTGGTCCCTGAGCGCTGATCCCTGAGCTCTGATCCCTGAGTCATGACCCGAATGGCACGTACTCAAGGCTCGTCATCCCGGCAAACGCCGGGATCCCGTGCGGTTGACGTGTTGCCGCCGGCCGGACGTGCTGGATTCCGGCCTTCGCCGGAATGACGATTGCCTGGCGCTTTCGCTGAAGTAAGTGCCAGTCAGCCCTGACCCATCAATAAAGTGTCGCAGTCAGCAGAAAGTCCAGAAACAGCACCAGCAGCGAGCCATGCACGACGGCCTTGGTGGTCGCCACCGAGGTGCCTTCGATGGTGGGCTCGCTGTTGTAGCCGACGTGCACGGCGACCAGCGTGCAGGCGACGCCGAAAAAAGCCGCCTTGGTGAAGCACTGGCCGAAGTCCTCGACGAAGTCGACCGAGCTGCGCAGCGAACCCCAGAAGAAACCGCTGTCGATACCCAGCACCCAGACCGCCTGCAGATAGCCACCAAGAATCGCAAAGGCGCAGAACACCGCAGTGAGCAGCGGCACGCTGATCACGCCGGCGATGAAGCGGGGCGCAACCACCTTGCCAACCGGATCGATCGCCATCATCGACAGCGCCATGATCTGGTCGGTAGCCCGCATCAAGCCAAGCTCAGCGGCCATCGATGAACCGGCCCGGCCGCAGAACAGAATGGCGGTCAGCACTGGCCCGAGCTCGCGATACAGCGGAATGCCAATGGCGGTGCCGAGCGCACTGCCGGCACCGATCGTCTCCAGCGCGCGATAGCCCTGCAGGGAGATCACCAGACCAACGAACAGCCCGCCGACCGCCACGATCGGCAGCGAGCGCGCACCCACCGAGTAAATCTGTTGGCTGATGTCCGACAGCTGCCCCCGGCTGAACCGCAGAGACAGCAGGATGCGCAGCAGGAACAGTCCGATCTGGCCGACCGAACGAATGACTTCAAGCATGGGCGCCACCCTTGGCCTGCTGCCGGTAGTCGAAGCCGATCGGACCGTCCGGCAGACCATCGAGGAATTGGCGCAGCAGCGGATCCTGGCTTTCGGTCAGGGCCTGTGGCGTACCGTCGAAGACGACGCCCTGGTTGGCGATCACGATCGCGTGATCCGAGCTGCGCAGCGTTTCCGCCACGTGATGGGTGACCACCAGGCTGGTCAGTCCGAGCGTGTCATTGAGGCGCCGGATCAGGTCAAGAATCACTCCGCAGGCGATCGGATCGAGTCCGCTCAGCGGTTCGTCATAGAGCATAAGCGGAGGATCAAGCACCAGGGCACGGGCCAGCGCGACACGCCGGGCCATACCGCCGGACAGCGCCTGCGGCAGAAGGTCACCGGCCTCGCCCAGACCCACGGCGTTGAGCTTCATCCAGACCAGCTCACGCAGCACCGGTTCCGGCAGGTCGGTGTGGGCGCGCAGCGGCAGGGCGACGTTCTCGAACACGCTGAGGTCGCTCAGCAGGCCATTGCCTTGCAGCAGAACACCCATTTTCCGGCGCAGGGCGAACAGCTCGCGCACGCCCGGTCGAGGCATTGACTCACCAAGGACGTTGAGCGAGCCGGAGGCAGGCGCCAGCTCACCGGTGATCGCGTAGAACAGCGTCGACTTGCCGGCGCCACTCGGCCCCAGCACGGCGGTCACCGCGCCACGCGGCAGGTCAACGGACACGTTGCTCAAGATGGTGCGCTCGCCGCGCTTGAGCGAGACGCGCTCAAAGCGCACGGCGGGAGATTCAGTCATTGCGGATCAGGGAACACGAAGATGAAGAGGGTTGCAGCGCACGCACCGTGCGTGACGGCGGGTGAAGCTTGCCTGAAAGCGTGACGCAAGCACCACGTCATCCGCATGGTTCGTGAACGGCACGTGCCTTCGCTGGTCTCCTGTCCGACCACGGAACTCTCCTCAGCAGGCCATCCGGCCGGATACCGCGCGCCGTCCACGGTCCCTTACGCAGCGCAATGACCTGCGCCCGCATCGGGCGCATTTGCGAGGCATTCGGGCTAGTCGCTTCTGAGAGCAGCGATCGGATCGAGAGCCGCTGCCTGGCGCGCCGGATAGACGCCGAACGCCAGTCCCACCGCCGCACACAGCACGGTGGCGAGGAGGATCGGCAGCGGCGCCCAAGCCACCTGCCAACCGGCCAAAGCGGCAATCAGGTAGGCCAGCAGTGCGCCAAACAGCAATCCCGCCAGGGCGCCGATCACGCAGATCAGGCTGGCTTCGCGCAGAAACCGGGCAACGATGTCGCTCCGCCGCGCGCCCAGCGCACGCAGCAGGCCGATCTCGCGCTTCCGCTCCAGCACGTTGGCCAACATGATGTTCATGATGCCGATGCCGCCAACCAGCAGGCTGACGGCAGCAATCGCGGCCATCACCACCCGGAAGATGCGCTGGGTCTGCTGGTGCTGCTGGAACAGCTGCGCCGGCACCAGCAGGGCGTAGTCATCGACACCGGCATGGCGCTGCTCCATCACCGCCGCCGCCACGCGTGCGCCGGGCGCGACCCGCTCGGGCGCGTCGACCCGGATCAGGAAGCGGTCGATCTCGTCCTCCAGCGGCTGGAAGCGCAGCCGCGCTCGCGCGCTGGCCAGCGGCACGTAGATGCGGTTGGTCTCAAGCCCGAGGGCGACGCCTTCGAACTCCTCGCGACTCAGATCGCGATCAGCCAGCACGCCAACCACAGTCAGCCACACGTGGTTGAGCTTGAGCGCCTGACCCACGGCATCGCCGTCGGGGAACAGCGAACTGGCGGCCTGATGGCCGAGCACGGCAACCGGCGCCAGCGCGGCCTCGTCGGCTGCCGCCAGTCCGCGGCCGCGGGCAATCTTGAGCGCCGACAGCTCGAAGAACTCCGGCGTGACGCCGGACGCCTGCACATCGCTGCGACTGCTGGTGCCAATCACCACCTGCACCCGCAGCTCCTTTTCGGCGGCCAGCGCCGTCGCGCCGGGCACCACATCGGCAACGGCGCGCGCATCGGCCAGCGCGAGGCCGAGGCTGCGGGTGCGGCGTTCGCGCAGCGCGTCGCTATCGGCCGGGAGGCCGCGAACAATCAGGTTGGTCAGGCCAAGCCCTTCAACCAGCCGCAGCGCTTCGCGTCGGCTGCCCTCGCCGACCGCCTGCATGGCGACAATCGAGCCGACGCCAAACACCAGCCCCAACAGGGTGAGGCCGGTACGCAGCTTGCGCCGCGCCAGCTCCTCCAGCGCCTCGCGCCAGACTGCCGGCAACCGATGGCGGCGCGGCGCGCTCATGTGTCCTCCGGCGGCAGCGCGGCCGGCGTGAGCAGCACCACATCGCCACCTGCCAGGCCTTCCAGAACCTCCGAGCGGGCCGGACCGCGGGCGCCCAGCGTCACATCCCGGCGCACCCATGCGCCGCCTTCGCGCCGGTGCACGTAGCTGCGGCCGCCGGCCGAACCGAGCGCCACGTTCGGCACGCTGATGGCCTGCTGGGAACGACCGATGTGAATCCGCGCGCGGAAGCCCTGGCCCGGCACCCAGCCGTACTGCTGCGCCTGCGCCGACGGCAATGTGGCTCGCATGCGCAGGTACTTGACCGGGTTGCCGCGCCCGCGCACAGCGGCCGCACTGGCGATCCAGCTGATCTCGCTGGCCACCACCTGCTCCGGCCGACCGACCGGATGGAGCTCGATTTCGACGCCTGGGATGATGCCCTGTGCCTCCAGCTGCGGCAGGCTCAGCTCGACTTCCAGCGTGCTCGGATCGGGCAGCGAGGCGAACTCGCGTCCAGCCCACAGCGTGGCCCCCAGCTTGGGCTTCTCGCCGCTCCAGTCGGCGGCGTGCACCAGCACGCCAGCGTTTGACGCGCGCAGCTCCAGCGCGTCGAGGTCCTGTCGGCGGTTCTGTGCGTTGAGGTCGAACGAGGCGCGCTGCGCGTCGAGCACGCCAAGCTCGGCGTCGCCGCGGCTGGTCGCCTGGTCGCGTCGCCACTCCAGCACGCCGCGCTTGGCGCCGAGAAACACCTCATCCTGCAGGGCGTCGAGAATCTGGTTGCGGGCAAACATCGCCAGGTCGGCATCGGCATAGCGGCGGGCGATCGCGAGGTCGATGCCAACCTGGCTCAGGTCCACCTCGACCCGCCCCTGCAGGCTGCCCAACTCGTCCTGTTTGGCCGAGCGCGCCAGCGCGTTGCGCTGCAGATCGAGCAGCGCCTTGTCCAGCTCCAGCTGGCCCTGGGCGGCGACAAAACGCGCCACCAGTTCGCCCGACTCGACCCGGCTGCCATCGGCCTTCATCCAGACCAGCTGGCGCTGCGACCACTGCTGGCCGGGCACCAGCAGCGGCATCGCCTTGACCGCCCGCACCTGCCCCTCGGCCTCCAGCGTCAGCGCCAGCGGCCCGACAACCAGGGTCTCGGCCGGCAATAGTGCTTCGGGCTCCGCGGCGCAGCCGGCCAGCAGCAGACCGAGGACCAGCACGACGCCGCGCGTCCGACTCATGCGCCGGCCACCGCGCGGCCGATCAACTCGACCCGCACCGCCTGCCCCGGCTTGAGGCCATCCGGCGGCGACCTCAGGTTGATTCGCAGGTCGACGACCGGCAGCGGCTGGTTGCGCGACTTGCTGCGCACGATGCGCCCGATCGCGATCACCTCGCCATCGATCTGCGCGCCGCTGCCCTCGATCAGCACGCGTGCCTGGGCCCCTGGTTCGACCTGCAGCAGCTCGCGTTCCGGCAGCTGCGCAATCACCTCCAGCGTCGCCAGATCGGGAATCTCGGCCACCGCCTGACCGCGCCAGACCTGCGAGCCGACGTCGAACTTCTCGCCCTGCCAGCTGCTTCGGTGCAGCATCACGCCGTCGCGCGGCGCCGTCACCGTGAGCGCCTGCATGCCCGCCTTGAGCTCGGCGACTTCGCTCCGCAGCAGGGCCAGCTCGGCTTCGATCAGACGCTGCTCCTGCCGCCGCTGCTCCGCGGCCAGCGCTTCGCGACGCTGCGCCAGCTCCAGCTGCGCTTCGGCCTGGCGGCGCTCGATCACCAGCTTCTGGTAGTCGACCCGGCGCAGCAGATCTTCCGGTTGGGTCGCCTTGCGCTGGGCCTTGTCGCGCTGCGCACGGCGATCCTCGGTGGCCAGCCGCTCATTGCGCTCGCGCTCGGCCAATTCGAGCTGCAGCTTGCCGCGCTGGCTGAGCTTTTCCTGCAGTGCGCTTTCCTTGCTCAACACCTGCTGCTGCAGCTGACCGCCATCGAATGACAGCACCGGTTGACCCTGCTTCACCGGCGCGCCGTCCGGGCTGAGCTGGGTGATGTTGAGTTGCCACATGCCGTCGATGGCCGGCGGCAGCAGGGCGGCCTTTTCACGCGCGACAATCTCGCCTTCGAGGCGCAGCTTGTCCTGCGCCGCCAGCGCGGCGCTTGCCAGCAGCAACCCTGCGGCCAGAATCCACTTCATGGGTGCGACCCCGCTGAGGCATCAATGCGCACGCTCATGCCGGGCCGCAGCAGCGCGGCGTACTGGCCGGGATCGAGCGTGATATCGACGCTGAAGTAGCGGCCATCGCCCCATTCGGCCTTCGGCTCAGGCGCGCCCGAGATGCGCTCAATGCGGCCACGCAGCGCGACGCCGGGCAGCGCGTCAAGCGCCAGACCGACCTCGGTATCGACCTGCAGCGTGGCGCGATCCGGCTCGATCACGAAGCCGCGGATTTCCATGCCGCCGTCGCCGACCACATCACCGATCTTCTGCCCCGGATTGGCCGAGGCGCCCTCGTCGTAGCGCTGACCGCGCATCGAGTCGAAGCCGTGCAGCACGATGCCGCCGCGCTCGGCGCGCTGCTCGGCGGTTTCAACCTGCGCCCGGTGGTAGTCCAGCTCGGCCTGCAGCTTGGCAATCTCCAGCCGCGCGTCGCCGCCGCGGCGCTGCACGGCCTCCTGCGCGACCCGCTGCTCGGCCTGCTTCAGTGCGTGCTCGCGGGTCGCCCGCTGCAGCTCGCCGGCGTGGCGGTCGGCGTCGAGCCCGGACAGGAATTGCTTAGGTACCGCCGCGTCGACCTGCGCCTTGTCACGCGCCGCCTCGGCGTCGACCAGCGCGATCTGCGCGTCGACCTCGCGGACCTGCAGCTCGGCGATTTCCTTGGCGACTCGCGCATGGGTCTGCTCGATCTGCGCCGTCAGGCTGCGCACCTGCGAGGCCGAGGTGCCCGGATCGATCCGGACCAGCACATCGCCGGGCTTGACCGTACTGCCTTCCGGCGCCAGATAGCGCAGTACCACCGGCGAGGAGTTCGACGGCGGTACGTAGATCGGCTCGGCGTTGGCGGCACGCAGCTCGCCGGTGAAGACCACCGCCGTTGCCGGCGTAGTGGACGCGAGCAGCCCCAGCAGGGCGAGTCCCAGCGACTGAGCGACTCCGCGATTTCGGGCCGCCGCACTGCACAGGTGCGCCCTGCGAACGCTTGCGGCGCGGTCAACGGCGCCGCGCGGCGGCGCTCCAGGTTCAGTATTCAACATCGCTCTCCACCCGCCCGTCGCGCAGCCGGACCTGCCGCTGGGCGCGCGCTGCGACCTCCGGATCGTGGGTCACCAGCACGATGGTCTGGCCGTCGCGATGCAGCTCGTCGACCAGCCCCAGCACGTCGGCCGCACTGCGGCTGTCCAGATTGCCGGTCGGCTCATCGGCCAGCAGCAGCTGCGGCTGCATGATCAGGGCGCGGGCGATGGCGGCGCGCTGCATTTGTCCGCCTGAGAGCTGATGCGGCCGATGTTCCATCCGATCACCCAGGCCAACCCGCCGCAGCAGCGTGGCGGCGCGCGCGGGCGCCTGCGCATCCGGGCTGTCGGAAAAGCGCTGCGGCAGCAGGACGTTCTCAAGCACGGTCAGCCGAGGCAGCAAATGAAAGCTCTGGAACACAAACCCGATGCGGCGATTGCGAATCATGCTGGCCGCCTCGTCGTCCAGACCCGCGACATTCTCACCGGCCAGCCGATAGGCGCCGGCGTCAGGCCGATCAAGGCAACCAAGCACGTTGAGCAAGGTGGACTTGCCGCTGCCCGAGGCGCCGGTGATGGCCACGAACTGTCCGCGAACGATCTGCAGGTCGATGCCGTCCAGCGCACGCACCGCTTGGCCGTCCATGGCGTAACAACGGCTGATGCCCTGCAGATCGATCATTGGGGACGCAGTGGACATGGCCTGCATGGAACGCGACGTGACGGCAAAGTTCCCACATCACCCAATGCGGCGTCGGGCGGCGCACAAGGATCGCTCGATCCGCCGCCCGTGCGCCGGCGGCCCTTGTCCACCCGCGTGCCTGTCCCCAGCTACTTTTAATGGATATTCCTGTTCCGGCCGACGCGGCCGACCCGGCCACCCAGGCCGCTTTGGACCGCCAGCGGCTGCTGCGCGCGGCGTTTACCAGCTTTGTATTCGTGGCCGTGCTGTGGTGGATCAAGCTGATCGAGGTCTGGCTTGAGCAGTCGTTCGCCGGGCTGGGTCTGCGGCCAGGCGCGTGGTCGGGGTTGATCGGGCTGGTCACCGCACCGCTGCTGCACGGCTCGCCGGCGCACCTGGTATCCAACTCGCTGCCGATGCTGGTGCTGGGCACGCTGACCTTGGCGGTCTACCCGCGCAGCGCGTGGCGCGCAATCGCACTGATCTGGCTGCTGTCGGGCCTGGGCACCTGGCTGTTCGGCCGGCCGTCGGTGCATATCGGCGCCAGCGGTCTGGCTCACGGCTTGATGTTCTATCTGTTTCTGATGGGACTGCTGCGGCGCGATCGGCCGGCGGTGGCGACCGCCATGATCGCGTTCTTCATGTACGGCGGGATGCTGCTCAGCGTGCTGCCCGGCGATCCGTCGATCTCGTGGGAAGCGCATCTGTTTGGCGCCGCCTCCGGGCTGCTCGCGGCGGTGCTTTGGCGCAAGCGCGATCCGGCGGTACAGCGCAAGCGCTACAGCTGGGAAGACGAGGACGACAGCCTCGAGCCACTGCTCGACCCGCTGGCAGCCGAGGACCGTCGCCTCTACGAGCCCGACCGCCCCGAGCAGGTGCCGATCCTGCGGCAGCCCTCGACGGCCGCCGCGGAGCCACAGACCGGCCAGGTGCTGCTGTTTCGACCGCGTCCGCCCGGCGGCACTGCGCCTGCAGCCGGCGGCGACTAGTCTGGCGGCGGAGCAGCGGCCGACGCACTCGCTGGCGTGTAGTCGCCTCAGCTCGCGTGCGGCGGCAGACGACCGACCCCGAGCTGCCGGTCGTGCGGCCGCGCCAGCAGCAGCTGCGCGAGCAGCGCACCGATCAGCGCGCAGAACATGTCCCACTGGGTATCCCAGACATCGCCCTGGGTGGCCAGGAAGGCGTCGGCGTTGCCGCCCCAGACCAATGCCGCCCACCACTCGATCAGCTCGAAGAACGCACTGAAACTCAGCGCTGCGGCGCACACCAGGTAGAACAACCAGCCGCCCGGTCGCAGCGGCGTCAGCCGCAGCAGCAGCTCACGGGCCAGAATCGCGGGGATGAATCCCTGTGCCAGATGTCCGAGTCGATCGTAGTGATTGCGGGCCAGGTCGAAGCTGTCGCGCGCCCATTCGCCCAGCGGCGTCAAGGCGTAGGTGTACTTGCCGCCATAGATCAGGATCACGCAGTGGATGGCGATCAGCCAGTACAGCAGCCGCGTCAGCGGAAAGCGCGCGCGCGTGGCGATCAGCAGCGGGATCGCCACGACCACCCAGATGACCTCGAGCAGCCAGGTAAGCCGATCGGTGGGCGCGATGCCCGACCACAGCAGAAACGCCAGCACAGCGGTCAGCAGCCCGGTCGCCTCCCACCCGCCCGGCGACCGCGCCGGAGGTACTCCGCGCAACGAATCCATCGTCATGACCCCTGCGGCTGGTGTGAGGCTTGATCATAGCTCGGCATGGCTCCCGCCAAGCACCCGTCGGACTCGCTTGGCGCCCCTCACCGAGCCGTCCATGGGCGCTGCAAATCCGCTTTGCCGGCCACCCAGCTGACCGCCGGCAGACAGCCATTTCGCGTCTTGAGGCGGCCCCGCGGCAGTTCGGTGCAAATGCGCCGGGATAGGAATAAGCTGCCGCAATCGGCAGGGGGTCTGCCGAACCTCTCAGGATGTTTCCGCATGCGCAGCTCCCGCCCTTCCTACACGGAGGCGCTTGCCCGCCGCCGTGGCTCGCAGCTGGCCATGGGCCTGCTGCTGTTTGCCATCACCACGGCCGCTGGTATCGCCGCGCCGCAGGTGTCGCTGGAGATCATCGAGGTCGGCCAGGCGTTCGACAGCAAGGGCTCCGGCGCGCTTCGCAAGGAGGGTGACGACAAGCCCAATGCCATTGGATCACTTGATTCGTCGCTGACCCCGCTGTTCAATCTTGACCCGCGGGTGCCGGCCGAAGCAGAGCCGAATGGCACCTTCGCAACCGCTACGCCGCTCGTGCTGAGCGCCGGCGGGGTTGCCAAGGTCGTCGGCAATGTCTTCGCCGGTGGCGACCTGGACTACTACAGCTTCAGCGGCGCGGCCGGCGATCGCATCTATGCGGCCACCATGACCAACGCGAGCGCCTCCAGCAGTACCGACACCCAGCTGCGGCTGTTCGGCACCGACGGCACCACGCTGATCGAGCTCGACACCAATGACGGCAGCCTCGGCGGCAATTCGTCGAGCATTGCCGGAGCAACGTTGCCGAGCGCCGGCACCTACTTCCTGGAGGTGCGCGGCGGTACCGGCACGCTGCAGATTCGCCCATACGACCTTTACGTCCAACGTCGCAACGGCAGCCCGACGCCAGAAGTCGAGCCCAACGACGCATCGGCCACGGCGACGCCAATGCCGGCCTCGTCCTGGGTCAGCGGCACCCGTGGGACCGCCACTGACGCCGACTTTTTCAGCTTCACCCTGAATGCCGGCGACAGCGTCTTCCTCAGCCTCGATATCGATCCCGAACGCGACAACGTGCAGTGGAATGGTCGCCTCGGTCTCGCCCTGTTCGGTGACCTCGACAACCAGATTCTGGCGGTCAACGACGGCAGCGTGGGCAGCGTCGCCAATCCATTGTCCGAGGCGCTCTTCCTCACCGTGAAGAACAGCGGAACCTACTTTGCCTACGTTGATTCGGCAGTCGCTTCAGGCGGCGCCACGTTTACTTACCATCTCAGCGCCAGCGTGCTGCCGGCGCTGGGAGCAGTCGCCGGTGGAACCTGTGCCACGTACACCAGCACCAATGTCCCCGTGGTGATCCCGCCGGATCCGGCCATCACCACATCGAGCATCACCGTGCCGGGTAATCCGCGCATCGCCGATCTGGACGTGTCGATCCAGCTGAACCATACGTTCATGCCGGACCTTGACGTGTCGCTGATATCGCCATCTGGCAACGTGGTCGGCCTGTTCACCGATATCGGCAGCTCGGCTCAGCAGCAGCTCGATCTGGTGCTCGACGATGAGGCTGCGGCTCCGTTCTCCTTCGCTGTGGTGCGGCCCGTCCGCGTGCGGCCGGAGTTGAACTACTCGCTCGGTTGGTTCGACGGCCAGGACGCCGGTGGCACCTGGACGCTTGATATTCGCGACGACGCTGGTGGCGACGGCGGCAATCTGACCGGCTGGGCGATCACAGTCTGCGAACCGCCGCCGCCGCCGGCCTGCGCGGCCGGCTTTGTCGAGCAGACCTTGTTCAGCACCGACTTCGAGACCGATGCCGCCGGCTTCACCAGCAGCGGTGCGGCTAACGAGTGGGAGCGCGGCCTGCCGTCTTTCGCGCCGATAACCACCTGCAACGGCGGCAGCAACTGCTTTGCCACGGACCTCGATAACACCTACGACGTCAACAGCAATCAGCAACTGCTGTCGCCGAGCTTCAACCTGGCCGGCCTCAGCCCGCCGGTAGTGGTGCGCTGGGCGCAGAAGTACCAGATGGAATCGGCCAGCTTCGACCAATTCAATGTCGTCGTTCGTGAGGTAGGCAACCCGACCAACGCCGTGCGTCTGTTCGAATGGCTGGGCGCCACCATGACCAACGGGGTCGGCAACCCGACGATCACCCTGCAGGAGTCCGCCGGCTGGGGGCAGTTCACCGCCCGTGCCGACGCGCTCGCCGGCCTGAACGGCGAGCTTGCCTTCACCGTGGTCGGCGACAGCACCGTCAACTTTGCCGGCGCCGCCATCGATGACGTCAGCGTCACCGCCTGCCGCGCGCTGTCGGCGGATCTTGCGATCACCAAGACCAACGGCACGCCAACCTCGGTGCCGGGGACCAATACGGTCTATACCATCACCGCCAGCAATGCCGGTCCTGACCCGGTTCCGGCAGCTACCATCGCCGACACCTTCCCGGCAGCCTGCGCCAGCGTGACCTGGACCTGCGCCGGTGCCGGCGGCGGCACCTGCACAGCGGCCGGATCGGGCAACATCAACTCCAGCGTCAACCTGCCTGCAGGTGGCTCCACCACCTTTACGGCGACCTGCGCAATCTCGCCGACGGCGACCGGCTCGCTGGCGAACACCGCGACTGTGGCCGGCACCTTCACCGACCCGATGCCGGGCAACAACAGCGCCACCGACACCGACACCCTGGTGCCATCCGCCAATCTGGCGGCGGCGCTGACCGACACGCCGGATCCGGTGACCGCCGGTGGCACACTGACCTACGGCGCGACCGTCAGCAACGCGGGACCGAGCGCGGCCCAGACGGTGACCGCTGGCCTGCCGCTGCCGGCCGGCACCACCTTCGTCTCGGCCACTCCGAGCGGCGGCGGCGTCTGCACCAACCCGGGCGTGGGCAACAACGGTGCGGTCAACTGCAGCTGGGCGGGGGCCACCGGCCCCGGAACGCCGCGGACGGTCAGCGTCGTCGCTGCGGTCAACATCGCCGCCGCAGGAACGTTGTCGGCGACGCTCACCGCCGGTTCCGCCACGGCCGATCCGTTGCCGGTTAACAACACCGCAGTGGCAACCACCGCCATCGCGCCGCCAAATGCCGACGTCGGCATCACCCTGGTTGACAGTCCAGACCCGGTCACTGCCGGCACCACCCTGGGCTACACGGCCACCTTGACCAATGCCGGGCCGGGTATCGCGCAGGGCGTGGCGGTGAGTCTGCCGCTGCCCGCCGGCACGGGCTTTGTCTCCGCAGCTCCTGGCGTGGGCGGAAACTGCACCGTGCCAGCCGTGGGTGCCGGTGGCAGCGTCAACTGCACATGGGCAGGAGCCACCGCCAGCGGTGCCGCTCGCGTGCTGACCCTGTCCGTTTCGGTTCCGGCGTCGGCAAGCGGCTCGCTCAGCACCACAGCAACGGCAACCTCGACCAGTCCGGACACCAACGGCAGCAACAATTTCGATATCGCCAGCAGCACGGTCACTGCTTCCGCTGATCTTGCCTTGACCTTCACTGCCGCACCGGCCCAGGTCACGCCGGGTCTGGCGATTGCTTACGTCGCCAGCGCCACCAACAACGGCCCGAGCGACGCGCAGAACGTACAGGTCACCGTCACCCTCGGCGCCGGCGTGCAGTTCTTCAGCGCCACCGCCAGCGCTGGCGGCACCTGCACCACGCCAACGCTGGGCTCGGGCGGCGCCGTGGTCTGCAGCTGGAGCGGCGCCACCGCAGCGGGTGTCATCCGCAGCGTCAGCGTCACCGCCTACAGCTACGTCAACGGTCAGGTTGGGGCGACGGCATCGGCAACGTCCAGCACCAGCGATCCGACGCCGGACAACAACGCGGCCAGCGGCAGCGTGGTGGTGGGTAGCGGTGGCGCGGGTTCCGCACCGACCGTGATTCCGGTCGCCGATCATGGCGTGCTGGCTCTGCTGGCCCTGATGCTCGGCCTGCTCGGCTTTGCCGCCGTGCGTCGCCGCATGTAAGGGCTGCGACCCGGCAGCAGTGCAAAAGGGCGGGGGAGCAATCCTCCGCCCTTTTTCTTGGCCGCGTTCGACAGCCAGAAGCGCTGAGGCTGGCAGCGTCTGCCCGCGGCAGTCAGGTCGAGACACACAGCGAAGCCTCCCTCCCGCTCGAGCACACCGGCGCCCGGAGGTTTCACGGCGCGTCATGTGCTGGCCCCGCGCTGGCGTTAAGCTGCAGGCAACGATCAGGGAGTACGCCATGAGCAGTCCGCAGCGTGTCGAGCACCAGCTGACCGACAAGGGCTATGTGCCGCTGTACGCCACGGCAGTGGTCGAGCAACCCTGGGAAAGCTACCGCGCGGTCGATCATCAGACCTGGGGCGAGCTGTTCCGTCGCCAGCGCGCACTGCTGGCCGGCCGCGCCTGCAGCGCCTTCCTCAGCGCGCAGGATGCGATGGGTATGGCAGACGGCGCGATTCCGCGCTTCAGCGATCTCAACGCGCTGCTGCGCGACGCCACCGGCTGGCAGATCATTGGCGTCGAAGGTCTGCTGCCGGAACTGGACTTCTTCGACCATCTGGCCAACCGCCGCTTTCCGGTGACCTGGTGGATTCGCCGGCCCGAGCAGATGGACTACCTCGCCGAGCCCGACCTGTTCCACGACCTGTTCGGCCACGTGCCGCTGCTGATGAATCCGGTGTTCGCCGACTATATGGCCGCCTACGGCCGTGGCGGCGTCAAGGCACATGCGGTGGGGCCGGAGGCGCTGATCAATCTCACCAGGCTCTACTGGTATACGGTCGAGTTTGGCCTGATCAACGAACCCGACGGTCTGCGCATCTACGGTGCCGGCATTCTCAGCAGCAAGAGCGAGTCGATCCACTGTCTGGAAAGCGCTGCGCCCAATCGCATCGGCTTTGATCTGCTGCGCCTGATGCGCACCCGCTACCGGATCGACACCTTCCAGAAAACCTACTTCGTCATTGACGACTTCGCGCAGCTGTTTGACGCCA
Organism: Lysobacterales bacterium; assembly: GCA_038205755.1. Classification (GTDB taxonomy): domain Bacteria; phylum Pseudomonadota; class Gammaproteobacteria; order Xanthomonadales; family Xanthomonadaceae; genus JANNWF01. The sequence continues at coordinate 26,717 of JBBRBN010000005.1, forward strand.
CCCGTCCGGACTTCCGGCCCTACTACGCCGAGTTGGCGCAGCAAAGCTCGATCCCGGCCGGCGAGGTGCTGCCCAGCGATCGCGTCTTCCATCGCGGCAGCGGCGAAGGCTGGCTGATCGACGGCGACGTCTGAGCGCGGTCGAGAGGCACGGAGCGCAGCTACCGGAACCCGCGTGCTCTATGAATAGGCGCCCTGGACAAGCTTCTGACGGTGCCTCTCCTTGCGCCCTTGCCAGCGTCTGGGCGATTTGCGTGTCGGGCTCGGGCCCTGGCGGCCGAGCTCAGGCGTCGGCCAGTGCGCGGGCCACGGCGGTCGGCGGTTTGGCCTTGACGCTGCCGTACTTGCGACGCAGCCACACGCCGGCAATCACCGATCCTGCCAGCGGTATGAACCAGGCAAGGTTCTGCACGATCACCGGATCGACGCCAGGAAGGGCGTTGCGCAGACCGATACTGAAGAAGGCGATGTGGGTGGCGACGCCGTTGCCGATCATCGCGCTGTAGTGTTCGCGCAACCACCACTTGGGGTCAGCCTTGGCGCGCCGCCAGGAGCTCACGGCGCCGATACCGCTGAGCACACCTACCGCGCCGAACACCATCAACAGCGGAGCGCCAGCCTGGGCGCCAAGCAAAACGATGGCCAGGCCGGATAGACCCACGATCCCGGTCAGCAGCCAGTACATCGGGCCGTAGAAGGCAACCCGATCGCGGCGCTCGCGGATCGCCCGCCAGGCGCTCCAGCAGGCGTTGCCGACCAGCAGCAGCAGGTAGGTCAGAAAGAGTGCGCCGATTTGCTGGCCGCGCTCGATCAGGTTCAGCACCAGCGGCACGCCGCTGATGATCACCACCAGCATCGTCAGCAGATACACCTTGCCGACCATGCGGTGGCGCGGCGTGCCCTTGGCGATCAGGCCGGCGGTCCAGAAGGTGATGAGTGCCAGCGTGCCGGCGCTGGCGTGGAGGACTACGGCGATGGAATGGCTGGTCATGACGGTGCTCCCTGAGTGCGTCGCCAGTGTCGCTGCCGGCCGGCGGCGGCTCAGGTGCCGGCGGTCAGTGATCGCAGGTGCCGGAAGTCACCTTTTGCATCCGTTGCCTTGCCTGTGCACTGGACAACGGCTCAAGCTGCGCGAATGCCCGCCGCTTGGAAATCCCTGCTGATCGAATTGTTGTCGCCGCTTTCGCTGGCGGCCTACGCGGCGTGGACGGCGGTCTGGTTCACCCTCGATGGACTGGCGGCACGCGATCCCACCCTCGGGTGGCTGGCGCGCGGCTGCGCGATCGCCTTTCTGCTTGGATTCATGGCCGAACACGCCATCGGTCGCCGCCTGTCGTCATTCTGGTTCGCCGCCTACTGCGCGCTGCTGGCCGGCTTTGCAATGGTGCCGATTGCGCTGACCCCACACGGCGCGGCGCCCATCCTGCTGGTGCTGCTGGCAGCGGTGGTCGGCAGCCGCTTCGAAGGCACGCGACTGTGGCTGAGCCTGCTGGCGATCAATCTGCTGCTGGCCGCGGTGATGTTCAGCCTGTGGCCGGGACGTGGAATCGAAATCACGTTTGGCGCCTACGCCAGCTTCCAGATGTTTGCGGCACTGGTGATGCGCTACGCCGCCCGCGCCGAGGCAATGAGCGAACAGCTGCGGGTGGTCAATGCCGATTTGATCACTACCCGCTCACTGCTGGAGGAAAGTGCACGCGACGCCGAGCGGCTGCGGCTGTCGCGCGAACTGCATGACGTTGCAGGCCATGCCTTGACCGCGCTCAAGCTCAACCTGGGAGTGCTGGCGCGTGATCCGCGGCAGCCCGATCCCGAGCGCGTGACGCTGTGCGCCGAACTGGCCGACGATCTGCTGCAGAACCTGCGCGGGGTCGTGAAGCAGATGCGTGCCCACGAAGGCATCGATCTGCGCAGCGCGATCGAGCGGCTGGCCGCTCCGTTTCCCAAGCCGGCCATTCACATCGAGATCGACGCCGACGCCCGCGTGCACGACATCGACCGTGCCGACGCGCTGCTGCGCACGGTGCAGGAGGGCCTCACCAATGCCGCGCGGCACGCCGGTGCCAGCCAGCTGTGGCTGTCGCTGCAGCGCAGCGGTGAGCGGGTCGCGCTGGAGATTCGCGACGATGGCCGCGGTGCGCTGCCACTGCGGCTCGGCAACGGACTGCGCGGCATGCGCGAACGGCTGGAGGCACTCGGCGGCAACGTGGTGTTCGAGCGCGGCGACGGCGGCGGCCTGCGGCTGCTGGCCACCTTGCCGATGGCGGGCGAATGAGTACGCTGCGCGTCGCTCTGGCGGATGATCAGGCGCTGGTGCGCTCGGGCCTGCGCGCCCTGCTCGAAGGATTGCCCGACGTTGCGGTGGTGGTCGAAGCCAGCGACGGCGAGGCGCTGCTGGCGGCGCTGCCGGGCAGCGCGGTGGCGGTGATCCTGTCCGACATCCGCATGCCGGGCATCGACGGCATTGCCATGCTCGAGCGCCTGCGCGCGGGCGGCGACCTCACCCCGGTGATCCTGCTGACGACCTTTGACGAGGACGACCTGGCGCTGCGCGCCGCCGCCGCTGGCGCCCAGGGCTTTCTGCTCAAGGACGCCTCGCTGGACGACCTGCACGAGGCTATCCTGCGGGTTGCCGCCGGTGAAACCCTGCTCGCACCGGTAGCCACCGATCCGGTACGCGCCCGCTACGCCTATCGGGATCAGGCGCCGCCCAGCGACACCTTCAGCGAGCGCGAAATCGCCATTCTGCGCCTGCTGGCGGGGGGCTATTCCAACAAGGAGATCGCCCGTGCGGTGCATTTGTCCGAAGGCACGGTGAAGAACTACGTCAGCGAGATCCTCGACAAGCTCGGCACCCGCGACCGCACCCGCGCCGTGCTCAAGGCAATCACCCTGCGCATCATCTGAGCAGCGGCGGGACCGGGTGAATCGTCACAACCGGGCATGCTGGCGATGATTCCGGTTGACGCCCTCGCCGCGGGCCGCCATGGGCTGACCCTGTTGCCGATGCTGCGGGAGACGCACTACGAAGCCCCGGACGCCGGCACGGTCGACAGCAAAGATCCGCCAGAACCGTATCTGATCCCGTTCTGGCGCTGAGGCGACCCGCTCGTACTGCCTTTGAACTGCGTGACGCGGGGACACTCGCTCGCCGCCAAGCGACACCTTCGGCGACGCCCAGAGAACCCAACAGGCAATGCGTTGCGCGAGCCCGCCAGGCCGCGACCTCCGGGCGGGCGGAAGACGCGTCCGCACGCGAGCGGGGAAGGTCAGGCCGCGGCGCTGGCCCGCGTCAGCCAGGCGGCGACAGTCGCTGCCGCGGTCATCGCCAGCAGCCCCCCAGCGACCCGAATCCCGTAAGCGGCCCCGCCGCTGAGCCACGCAATCACGCCCTTGGACAGACTGCTTGCGGCCAATACCCCGAGGAAGCCGAGCACCGCGGCATTCCGCGACAGCTGCCCGCCGGCCTCGAGCTGACCCAGCGACAGCGCCGAGGCGTGTGCCTCGACCAGCGCCGCCAGCGTGGTCCCCACCAGCACCGCGCCCGGCCCCAGCCAGGCGTTGAGCGCCGCTGACAGCAGCAGCATCGCGCTTACCGCCAGCGCGAAACCAAGCGCCTGACGGAAGCGGAACATGCGGCTGTTCGCCGTCGGTTGCGCCACGCTTTCCGTGCCGCGGCGCAGACCCGAAAGCCCACCGACAAGGGTCACCAGCATGGCCGCGCCCAGCGGCGCGGCGATCCCGCGCAGAAAGTCCGGTGCCACGGCCCAGAGCAGCGGCAGGAACAGCGTCAGCGAAGCCAGCGTCGCGAACATCGCTGCGGCGACGGCCGCGTGCAGCCGTCCCGGCTCCTCGCGGACGCGCTGGCCAAAGCCCGCGGTGGCGGCGGTTGACGACACGTAACCCGCAAAAAAGCCGGCCAGCGCCAGGCCGAAGCGGCCGCCCAGCAAGCGCAGCGCGACGTGACCAAGCGCACCGATCCCCATCGCCAGCACCACCAGCAGCCACACCCGCCAAGGATTCAGCACGCCGTAGGGACCGACCGCACGATCGGGCAGCAGCGGCAGCACCACCAGCGCCGCCGCCGCCAGCAGCAGGCCATCCCGCTGTTCGCTGGCGCTGATCAGCTCGCGACTGAACCGATGGAGATGCGCCTTGGCCGCCAACAGCAGGGCCGTCACCACGCCAACCCCGCTCGCCAGCAACGGCTCGCGCATTCCCAACGCCCCAAGCAACAGGACCAGCAGCGCCGCCAGTTCGGTGGTGATACCCGGGTCCTGCGCCGCTGTTTGGACGTAGCTGACGGTGACAAGTGCGGCGACGCCAGCCACCAGCAATCCCAGCACCCACGGTTCGAACAGGGTCGCGACGGCACCCAGCAGGCCCAGCAGAGCAAAGCTGCGAACGCCGGCCAGCGCCGGCGTCGACGCATCTCCAGTGCTGCGCTCGCGCTCGATGCCGATCAGCAGCCCGATGCCGAGCGCCGCGGCCATCCCCAGGATGATTTCAGTCGGCAATTCCGATCTCCAGTAGGCCGACCGCCACGCTACCACCGGCGGTCACGATGCAGCGAGCAGGTGGCCGAAAAACCGATTCATGCACGCGGCGGGCGGTTGAACCAAACGTGAGGCGCCCGGTCTGTGGCAGCCCGTCGGACTTGGATGGTCGAAGCGATTGCTGGCTGCGTGAGGACAGCTTTTGTTGACGATTCGCCGGCCCAGCGCAGCGCTATGGGGCAAGCATTGGCAGCATGGTCCCGTTGAACACCGGGACCGCGCAGACCGATTCGCAGCCCGGCCGACCTAAGCCCGACAGGCTGCTAGGTCGCCCATCGCGGGCGCGGCTGGCTGCAGTCCGATGGCGCCGGCGAGGCGCTGGTTCTGATTGGCGATGACGCTCACACCGGGTTGGGTGTGATCGCGCGCTGAGTTGAGGGCGGGCTCAGACGTGAGGCGCGCCGAGCCTCACCTCGAGACGGGCGGAAACTCACGCCAGAACCGGTCCAGATGCGCCGTCAGTGCGGCATCCGGCGCACCCGGCGCAGCGCCGTCAAGATGCCGCTGCAGCATCCACTCGGTGAGATAAAGGAAGGCATCGCGAGTGAGCGGGCGGTCGGCGCTGTGGCCCGCCTCGGGTTCAATGAACACGCTCATCTCGCGGCCCAGGCGGCGCAGGGTCGCGGCGTAGTGGGTCACGCTGCGGATGGCCACACGCTCATCGCGACCGCCGGCAAACAGCAGCACCGGCCGGCTCAGCAGCGCCGCGTTCGCCTGCGGTGACTGCGCGGTCAGGCGTGCCTGCAGCGCTGGATCGGCCGGGTCCACGCCGAGCAGGCGAAAGCGGGTCGCGAGCGGTACACCGTCACGATCGGCCAGATCGCTGTCGGTAAGGGCCCAGCGCAGCGCCCAACCGAAGTCCGCCGGCGGCACGGCGGCCAGCGCGACCCGATACAGATCGGGCGAATGGGTAACGCCCTGCAGCGCGGCATAGCCTCCGAACGAAGCGCCGATGATGCCGACCCGCTTGGCGTCGCCAACACCCAGCGCCAGGACTGCGCGGGTGCCCTCGACAATATCCCGCTGGACCCGACCGTTGCCGTAATCGCCCTTCGCCGCCAGCAGGTACTCGCGGCCGAAGCCGGTCGAGCCGCGAAAGTTGGGCTCGAACACCGCGTAGCCGCGATTGACCAGAAGTTGAGTGGTGGAGCCATAGCCTGGGTCGGTGGCCGACCACGGCCCGCCGTGCACCTGGGTGACGAGGGGAATCGCACTCAAGTCCCGGCCCGGCGGCACGGACAGAAACCCGTGCAGGAGCATGCCGTCGTCGGCCCGCCAGCTGAAGGGCAGCTTGCGCGCCAGGCTGGAAGGCGATGGGACGCCGGCCGAGCCATCGCGCTCCGCAAGAATGCGCCGCAGCGCGCCGCTGGACGGCTGGTACAGGTGCCAGCGCGTCACCGCCAGCGTGCTTCCGCGCTCGCCAATCAGCCAGGCGGCGTCGCCGTGGCCGAGCTGGATGTCCAGATCGGCGGCGTCCAGATCGGCGCCGGGCAGCGCGCGCTGCAGCCGCTGCAGATGTCGCGCGGCATCGGCGTCCAGTGGATGCAGCAGCGCCTCGACGCTGCGCAAGGCCGCAAAGCGCGGCTGGCCGGTCTGCGGATCGAGCACAAATTGATCGCTGTCGGCTTCGCCGCGCGGGTCGTCGAACAGCCACCTCGGTTCGCCCTCGACGCCCAGCTGCAGCAGCCCAACGCGATCACGTCCGACATCGGACGCCAGCCAGGCGCTCTGATTCGACGCGTCGGTTGCGAGCAGGGTGCAGCGCTGCAGTTCGACGCATCGCAGCAGCACGCTCGCGGAGCGATCCTTGCGCAGATGCAGGATCAGCTGCTGCTCGGCCTCGACCACTTTGATGAATGCGGGCTGCCGATCGGCACCGATCAGCGCGCCGGACACCAGCCGCTCGTCCACATGGAGTTCGGCCGTCTCGCCATCGGCGCGGACGCGCAGCAGGCGACTGCGCGGCTGGCTGGCTGCGGGACGCGTGCGCTCCAGCAGCAGCAGCGCATCGCCGACTACCGGGTCGCGGCCGAGCACCTCGAACTGCAGGTCCCGTTCAAGGCGCGCGACGCGCCGCGCTCCGCTGCCGTCCCGCCCAATGACGGCCAGCTGCCCGGCGCTTTCGACGAACAGCCACTGGCTGTTCTGCGACCAATGCAGCGCGGTGGCGTCGGTTCGCGCGAGGATCTGCCGAGGGCTGTCAGCGTCCGTTGGGAACAGCCACAGACTGCGTGCGTCAGCCTCGCCGAGCAGGAAGGCAATCTGCGAACTGTCGGGTGCGAGCAGCACACTTCGCAGCGGATCCGGATGCAGCAGGTCGGCCCGCTCGAAGCGCGCAGCGGGCTCGCGGGCGCGTTCCGCGGCAAGCGCGGCGGCAATGTCTTCATTGGGGGTGGCGCGGGCCGCGCCGGCGTTGGCCATGGCCATGAGCGCGAGGAGCAGGGCGCTGGAGCGGCAACCAGCCAGCGCCGCCGGGTGCCGCCATCGGAAACAGCGGGGGAGCGGGTTCATGCGCTGCTGGCCAAGCTCGCGCGCCAGCTCACCGGTCGCAGCAGCCAGAATCCCAGCAGCGCCGGCAGGCCAATCAGCAGGCAGGCGAGGCACCAGATCAGCTGCCGGAGTCTCGACACCTGCATGCGCCGACTGATGGTGATTGCAGCCAGCAGCGCCAGCATCATCAGCAGCGCCGCAAGCATGACGATTCCCGCTGGCCTGGCTACCGGTTCGTGGACGCGCAGCGGATCGGTCTGCGCAAACACATTCGGCACCGACGCGCGAGCCGCGTGCAGCGCTGGCGACAGCCACCAGCTGTAGTGGCGCAGTGCGAGGGGAAAGTCGGGCCTCAGTTCGCGTCGCGCGATTTCCCTCGCGGTGCCGTCAGCGGCGAGCTGCCACACGGTCTGCCAGGCGTCGAACGGACCGTCGACGCTGTGCCGACCGTACACCAGCGACACCAAATGACCGTCGAGCAGTTCGATCAGATCGATGCGCTCCAGGCTGCCAATTGGCGCGGGCAGCGCCAGTCGGGCGCGCGCTGCCAACAAGTCGTTGCGTTCGGTATAGGCGCGTCGATCATGGAAGTACAGGGCGTGATCGCTGAGCACCAGCAGCGCTGCGCCCATCGGCTTGGGCGGCGTGGCAAACGTCTCGCTCGCAGGCAGCGCGATGCGCGGGTTCAGCTGTTGCCGCTGGCTGTCGTAGGCGTAGAGCGCGTTGGCGGTAAGCAGATGGGTGGCGTCCAGCGGCAGTGGCGGCAGCGGCAGGGGAGACTGCGCGCTGCCGCTGCCCAGCACGCCGGCGCGCTGGCGGTTGGTCTGGTTGATGCCCACAAAACGCATCAGATCGTGGCTGAAGATCCAGCGCAGGCGGCGCTCTTCATCATCGAACTCAAGTGGCGCCGGATTGGTCATCTGATCGCGGATCGGGAATGCGTCGAACTCGGCGACCAGACTGACCACCTCCGACAGCGCCACCTGCTCCCGCCAAAGCTCGGCAGCCCCCTCACGGCTTTCGCTCAAACCCGCCTGAAGCAGCACATCACCGCTCATCCGGCTGGTCTCGATGAAGCCGCCGGGCGGCGGCGTGCTGTTGAGCGGATGGCTGCCCATGGCGATCCAGCCAATCTGGTAGCCGACGCTGCCCAGCAGGGCGAGCAGATAGATGCCCAACGTGACGGGAACGGCGGTCGCCAGTTCGGCGATGCCACTGCGCGGCGCGGCGCTGAGATCGGGCTTGAAGGCGGCGACCAGCAGTCCGAGCAGCCAAACCAGGGCGATCAGCTGCGCGCCGATGGCTGCAGTGCCGCTGGCGTCGCCGAGCAGAAATACGCAGGGCAGCGCGAACACGAGGACGGAATACCTGCGCGGCGCCAACAGCGCATACGCGCCGCACAGCCAGCCGATTCCGCTCAGCAGCGCGGCCGCGAGCGGCAGCCCCAGATGACGAGTGTCGACCACGCGCGCGGTGAAACCGGCCTGCGCCGCCAGCAGCAGCAGCAGCGGTACGGCGATCACGACCGTTAGCAGCAGGCCGCTGGCAGCGGCCAGCGCCAGCGCGATGCGCGCGGCCGGCAGCGGGCGATGCAGCAGGTGCAGCCAGGTGTTGGGTCGGCGGTAGCCGCCGATCTGGTAGAGGCCCAACAGCAGGCCCAGCACTGCGTACACCGTGGCCACGACCTGGTAGACGAACAGCGGCTGCTGCAGCGGATCGACGATGCGGGTGAGAAACCCAAGCGTCGCCATATGCAGCACTACGGCAGCGCTTGCCCAGAGGCGAAAACGCAGCAGCTCGGCCTTGATCAGGTCCAGCATGGAAATCTCCTTGACGAAGGCTCAGGCGGCGGCAGGCGCGGCGTGGTTCTTGGATAGAAAGCAGTTGACCGCGCGGTCAAGACTGACCGGCATGCTGTTGACCGTGCGCGCGCCAGCGCCACGCAGGAAGTCGGCAAACTCAGCGGACTGATCCAGCACCACGTAGTGCGTCAGGCCATCCAAGCGCTGCGTCTGCAGCAGCCCGGGCACGCTGGCAGGCAGCGGCGGCTGAAATGGGAACTCGGCAATCCAGTGGCTCACCCGCGCGCAGAAGCGGTCCGGTGCTGACGCATTGCGCAGCTGGCCGCGCTCCAGAATGATCAGGTTGTCGGCGACACGCTCGACTTCTTCCATCTGGTGCGAGCAATAGATCACCGTGCTGGCAGCGGCCTCGTTGCTGTACATCAGGGCTTCGAGAAAGGCCCGTTTAGCGACCACATCAAGCCCCAGGGTGGGTTCGTCCAGCACCAGAATCTCCGGCCGCTGCGCCAATGCCAGCGCCAGATTGAGCCCGGCGCGCTCGCCGCGCGACAGCTCGCCCACCCGTTGATCGGGCAGCACGTGGAACTGGCCGAGCACCGCGTCGAGTGCTGGCTGACTCCACAGCGGATAGAGCCTGCGCTGCATCGTGATCAGCGCCGCCACCCGCATCCAGCCGGGCAGGGTGTGCTCTTCGTTGACAAAGCCGATCCGTCGACGATCGCTCGGCCGCAGCTGCTGGCTGTCGCAACCGAGTATTGCCGCCGTTCCGCTGGTGGGCGGCAGAAAGCCAAGCAGCACGCGAAACAGCGTCGACTTTCCTGCGCCGTTGGCGCCGACAATGGCATGGATTCCGCCGCATGCAATTCGCAGGTCAAGCGCATCGAGCGCCAGCTTGTTGCCGTAGTGCTTGCTGAGCGCGCGGGTTTCAATCGCCCAGTCGGCTTCGGGCTGCGCTGTTGCGGTGCCGGTGGTCAGCGCGGCGCTCACGCCGACCGCCTGAGGCGCAGCGCGCGCAGCGCCAGCTGCACCCGGTTCTGCAGCACCGACGGCGGATAGTCCAGCGCCACTACATCGTGGACGAAACGCTGAACAGCTTCATCCAGGCGCCGCTCGCGCTCGCCCTCGCTCAGGCGCTGCCGCGAGGGAGCGACGTAAAGGCCGAGGCCGGCGCGCGACTCCAGCCACCCTTCGTTCGTCAGCTCGGCATACGCCTTGGCCACGGTGTTGGGATTGACCGTCAGCTGTTGCGCCAATCCGCGCACGCTGGGTAGCTGCATGCCCTCACGCAACTCGCCAGTGGCGATCTTCATGCGCACCGCGTCGGTGATCTGCTTGTTGATCGAGCGCGAATCGCCGGTGGCGATCTGAATCATCAGAGGCTGGGTTCGCTGCATCGCCATACACGCTCCTTCTGTACTAGTGCAGATAGTACAGATGAGCCGGCGCCAGATGTCAAGCAGACGCCTTGCCCTGCTCAGCACCGGGGATGGCGGGCGCCGACCCCAGACTCCTGTTCCCTCCGTCGCAACTCGGGTTTGGCATGACAAAGCCGCCGGACTCGCAGCGTGACGCTACCGCTCGCTGACCGATGCGGCACCCCGATCGCGGCAGCGTCATCCGGTTTGGCGCGGCGCGGCTCGCAAATAGCAGCCTCTAGCAGCCTGTCGGACTCAGGTCGGCCGGGCTGCTGGCCCGCATATTTCATGAATCTCACACGCCCTCGCTTGTCTCTTGTCCGCGCAAGGGATTTTCCTCAGTCGGTCGTATGGCCCGCTACGCCGCTCCTTCGGTAGTCCCTTGTGCGAACAATATCCTGCGCGATCATCGCGCGAATTCATGAAATATGCGGGCTAGGGATCAAGCCGTGAAAGGCACTGAGGTTGGCGCCGATGAAAACCCTTCCGTCAGTTGCGCGACGGCTGCCCACACGTGCTGAAGAAGCGCAGCATCTGCGCCGAGGCATCGGGCCCGGTCGGGTCGGTATAGCTGCCGGCCGGATCGCCGCCCGACCACGCGTGTCCGGCCCCGTGAACCAGCCAGTGCTCGGCGCTGACGCGGCCGTCGTGCACGTGCACGGTGCGGGTGTAGCGACGCCCGCCCGCGGCCACGCCGCCTTCGACGGTCGCGCCCTGCCCCGCGACATCGCCAGCGATGGCCGCGCCCAGGCTCTGCGCGATCACCCCCACGCCATTGCGCGGATGTACCGTCGCATCTCCATCCCCGTGAAAGACAATGGCCGGCACCCTGGCCGGGGCGCGCTCGAGGGCGCGTTGACGACCGCTGCGTTCGCCGGTCCGCATCGCGGCAAACGCTGACGGCACGTCGCCGGCGAGGCCGATCGGGATCCCCGAGTGCACGCCAATTGCGGCGTAAACGTCGGGATGGGTGCTAGCGAGGACTGCCGCCATGGCGCCACCGGCGGAGAGGCCGGCGACGTAGACGCGGCGCTCGTCGAGGCCGTGCTGCACGACCAGCTGACGGGTCAGGCCGGCGAGCATGGCGGGCTCGCCCTGGCCACGCTGCTGGTCCACGCCACGAAACCAGTTCCAGCAGCGGTTCTTGTTGCGCGTCGTCGATTGCTGCGGATAGGCGACCGCATAGCCGTGCTCAGCGGCCAGCAGATTCATGCGCGTGCCAAGCGCAAAGTCATCCGGCGACTGCGTGCATCCATGCAGCATCAGCAACAGCGGCGCTCGCTGGCCGTGCAGACGGGCGGGGATGTAGAGCTTGTAGTCCAGCGCGCCCGCAGCGCAGTCGAAGCGCGCTTGCCGCAAGGGGCAGTCGACCGGGTCAGCGCGATTGATCGACGGCGCGCACGCGCGCACGTCACCGTCGACGATCCGGAACTCGGCGTCGATGCAGTGCGCAGCCGGCGCAGCTGCAGACGCGCGGTACCCCCGCGGCGCGTCGGCCGCCTCAGGGGAGGCCCGGCCGGCGGGAATGCTGTCAGCGAGCCGATCCTGCAGCATCCGAGTGGCAGCTGCGAGGTCGCCGCTGCGCATCAGATGCATAGCCTGCTGGATGGCGTGGTCCATGGATTTCATTGACGAGTCCTGGTCATTGGATGCGGCCGGCCAGCGCGCTCTTGACCTCTGCGCTGGCCTGCAGGACCCCGAGTACGGCGATCGATTCGATCGACTCGCTGGCGAGTTGCGGCGACACGTCCGCGGCGATCCGGACCAGACCCAGCGCCTGGATTCGCAGGCGCTGCCCGGACGCACGCGCGGCCTCGAGGTCCCGCCGGGAATAGTCCTGCAGCCCCAGCACCAACGTGCGCCGGGCCACAGACTGACGCAGCACCTCTGCGTGCACCGTCGCCTGGTTGCGGATGGCGGTGCGGATGAAATCGGTCCGGTTGGAGTAGAAGCCTTCCTGCACCAGCAGGTCGATCTGTCCGAGATCCATGACGCCAAGATTGATCGTGATTTTCTCGCTGTCCACGAGCGGTCGGCTGCGGGTTTCGGGCACGGGTGATACCTGTTGACTGCTGGAAATCATACTAGCACCATCCATGTGGATGGTACATAGATGGCTAGCGGGCCAGCCATGCGTCGGTTCGGCGCATTCGGATTTCCGCTGCGGGTGATCCGTCGGCAGGGCCGAAGAGGATTCCCAGCGCAGTCAGGAGACAAGCGAGGGCCTGTGAGATTCAAGAAACAGGCGGGCTGGAGTGGTGAGGTCCGAAAACTCTCGCCCACCGCGCGCCGTCCGGGCATCCTTTCGCGATCCGCGCGACCTCGCTGCCCACCGTCGGATGGGACCGAACGACTCGCCGATGAGGACCCACGCGCACCGCACCCATGAATACACCCGACTTTATCGAGGTTTACCCCCATGCCCTGGACGCTGCCGCCTGCGCGGCGCTGATCGGTCGCTTCGAGGCCAGCGATCTCAAGCAGCCGGGGCTGGTTGGTGGTGGCGTGATGCCGGAGCTGAAGGACAGCCGCGACATCACCCTCAGCGGTCGCGCAGACTGGCAGGATGCGGTCAACCAGCTCAATGCGGCAGTGTTCCGGCGGCTGCTGGACTATTTTCGACGCTATGCCTTCGCGCTGATCGCGCCGCTGATGGTGGAGTACGAAGAGCCCGGCGGCGGCGCGCGGCGCCGGCTGCGCGAGGACGATCTGGCCACGATGGGCGATGCCCAGCTGGGCCAGGTGCTGAGTGCCGTGTTCCGGCCTGGCGACATCAATCTGCAGCGCTACACGGCCAACCGCGGCGGCTATCCGTACTGGCACTGCGAGCTGTTTCCGAAGGACGGCCAGTGCGAGCATCTGCACCGGCACCTGCTGTGGACGATCTACCTCAATGACGCCTTCACCGACGGCGAAACCGAGTTTGCCTACCAGCAGCGCAAGATTGTCCCGCGCACCGGCAGCCTGCTGATCGCGCCAACCGCCTTCACCCACACCCATCGCGGCAACACGCCACGCGGCGGCGACAAGTACATCGCGACCAGCTGGGCGCTGTTCAATCGCGCCGAGGCGCTGTACGGACAGGCAGCGGTGCAGCCGTGAGGGGGCGCCGCCGCCGCTTGCCAAGGTGGCACGAGGTGGGCTCCCGACAGCCGGCGATGTGCGTGCGGCCATGGCGCTGAGCTTTCCACTCTCCGACGAGTGGCAGCTGGCGATTTCGATCGGCTGGCTGCTTTACGTTCTGGCGCTGGTCGTATGGATCGTGCTGCAGAAGCGCCCGCCACTCTCGACGCTGTCGTGGGTGCTGGCGCTGGCCGCGCTGCCGGTGATCGGTTTACTGATCTACTTCTTTCTGGGCCCACAGAAGATCAAGCGCCAGCGCATTCGGCGTGCGCGAATGCGGTCGCTGCATGGCAAGCAGGCCCCGCACGCCGATGAAGACCCGCAGTCGCCGCTGCCGCGGCGCAAGCTGGCGCTGGGCCGGATGGTACGTGCGACCACCGGGGTGCCGGTGTCGAGCGCCACCCAGGTCGATCTGCTGGCCGGGGGCGCTGCAAAGTTTGCCGCCCTGCACGCGGCGATCGCCGCGGCCGAGAAGCATGTGCACCTGGCCTACTACATCTTCGAACCGGATCGGGTGGGTCTGCCGTTGCTCGACGCATTGCTGGCCGCGGCGCGGCGCGGGGTGCAGGTGCGGCTGCTGGTCGATTCGGTAGGCTCGGGGCGACTGCATCGCAAGCATCTGGCCGCGCTGCGCGCTGCCGGCGGCTCGGTTACGTTCTTCCACCCGTTCCGGCTGGCCACACTGCGGCCGCTGCTCAATCTGCGGATGCACCGCAAGATCGTGGTGATCGACGGCCGGGTCGGCTTCACCGGCGGCATCAATATCACCGAAGATGAGCACGAGGGGCTGAGCGCGAAGGCTTTCCACGATCTGCACCTGCGGCTGGAGGGGCCGGTGGTCGGCTGGCTGCAAACCATCTTCGCCGAGGATTGGACCTACGCCAGCAAGCGCTCGTTGGCCGAGACGGACCTTTACCCCGCCCAGCTGAGTGGGCCGATTTCCGTACAGGCAATCGGCAGCGGGCCGGAGGGGCTGTGGGAACCGATCCATCGGCTGCACCTGCACGCGATTGCCGACGCGCGCGAGCGTGTCTGGCTGGCCACGCCGTACTTCGTGCCCGGCGAGGCGGCCCTGTTCGCACTATCCAACGCGGCGCTGCGCGGCGTTGACGTACGGGTGCTGGTGCCACGACACAGCGACTCGATGGTAGTGACGTTTGCCGCGCGCTCCTACTTCGATGAGCTGATGGAGGCCGGCGTCAAGGTCTACGAGTATCAGCCGGTGATGCTGCACAGCAAGGCGCTGCTGGTAGACGACGATTGCGCGGTGATCGGCAGCGCCAACTTCGACAATCGCAGTTTCCGGCTCAACTTTGAAGTCTGCGCAGCGCTCTACGACGTTGGTCTGGCGGCCCAACTGGCGCGTGAGTTCGAGCGCGACTTCAGCCGCTCACGACGGGTGGCGCGGCCGCGCAAGGTCGATCTGCTGCGGCGTCTGGCGGAAGCGTCGGCGCGGCTGCTTTCGCCGCTGCTGTAGGCATTGCTGAGCGCCCAGTTGCCGTTCGCTCATCTGCGGGCAGTACACTTTGCGCCTGATGCCTGGCGGGCGGGGCGCGGTCGGCGTCGCCCGGCCGGCGTGTCCCTGGTCCCTACACCCTGCACGCGTGCCCACTTGAGGAATCCACCATGGCCTGGCTGTTTTTCGCGCTCGCGCTCGGCGCCATCCTGCTGGCGTTCAACACGTTCTCGATCGGGCTGGCAGCGGTCTGCCTGGTGCTGGCGCTGGGACTGATCCTTGCCGGCACCCTGACCCTGGTCGCGGCACGTATTTCCAACCGCTCGCAAAGTCCAACCAAGATGCTCGATGCCAAGGCGATCGAAGCGATTCGCCAGAAGGCCAAGCGGGACGGCGGCGGCGTCGAAAGCAGCAGCGGTTCGAACTCAGCTGCCGGGCGCCAGCGGGCAGATCAGGAGTCGCCGCCGGAGCGCAGGAGCGACGCGGCGGGTGGTGGCGAGGGCGGCGGCGGCGGCGATTGAAGCGCTCGCTGCGCTGAGGACGCAGTGGCCCTCCCCGCTTTTTTCAGCGCCACTCCGCAGATCGTCTCGGCTGGTGCTGCGTTCCTGGCGCAACGTATTTGATCGGCGGAGCTGCGTTCTCATTGGCGCACGGCGCGAGCCGACTTCGTGGCGGCAGACGCGCCAAGCGAATGCCAGCGCTTTCACCGCCCTGCGGGCAGCGAGTCACTTTCTCTTGCTTGTCCAAAAGAAAAGTAACCAAAGAGAACGACACCCGAGGCGCGCACCGCGCGGATACAGCTCGCGCGGCAAAGCGAGATCCAGAGCGTCTTCGTTAGGCTCCAATCTGAATACAACGCGACGCTAGCCTGTCGCGCTGCGCATGCAGATGTGCATCAGCCCGGCTGCCACGGCGTCGCCCAGCGCGCTGTGGCGGTCCGGCGTCGGCAGCTTGAGGGACTGCGCGATGGCTTCGAAACGCAGGTCGGGCTCCAGCTCAGGCCGGCGCTGCCGCTGCCGGGCGGCATACTCGCGCTGCACGTCGACCCGCCGGTTGGGCAGGCCAAAGCCGAGTCGCGGCCGCAGCGCCCGGTCGAGCATGGCGATGTCGAAGCCGACACAGTAGCCGACCAGCGGCCGGTTGCCGATCAGCGCCAGCAGCCGGGTCAATGCCTCGTCCAGCGAAACGCCTTTGGCTACGTCGTCGGGCCGCAAGCGATGGTGACGGATCGCCTCGATGATCCGCGGGCTGTCGCTGCGCACCACAAGGTCGAGCCGCTCGCGCAGCCGAAGCACCCGGCCGCTGCCGGGCACGGCAGCCATGGCGATGATCTGGTCACGCGCCGGATCAAGGCCGGTGGTCTCCAGGTCAATCGCGACCCAGTCATCGGTCGTCGGGGCGGCAAACAGCGCCGCGTGCGGACCGTGCGCGTGCCGCCGGCGCTCGCGCCAGCGCGTCCATGGCCAGACCCTGCTCACCGACCTCGGCTCACAGATGGAAGCTCCGCTTGAGCAGACCCTTGAACGCGTCGACCACGCCGAGCGCGTCACGCAGCAGCTCGCGATCCAGCCGGCGCAGCTCGGTGACCCGCAGATAGTTGTCGGGCGGCTCGCCGCGGCGCGCGCCCTGCAGCTGTTGGCCCAAGCGCAGGCGCATGAACACCGACAGCGCCTGCTGAACGTCGCGGGCCAGCTCAACGCTCATGCCGCCGGCTGCCGCAATATTCTCGGCGCGTTGGAAGCTGTTGCGATCAGTGACGCCGTGGCGCAGGGCCAAGGCCCGCAGTCCGTGGACCAGCGGGAAGACACCGCCCTTCTTGATGTCGGTGCCGCGCTCGCCTGCCTTCAGGTGGCCGAACAGGGTCAGCGGCGTGTGGAAGGCCAGCGCGGCAGCGGCAAAGTGGTGCAGCACCACATCGTTGCGCGCTGCCTCCATGAAGGTAGCGCGCACGCTGTCGAACAGCCCGCTGTCGCCGGCCACCGGGCGGGCGTCGAGGGTGATGGCGAAGTCAAGCATGGCGCGCGGATCGGTGCTGTGCGACCACTGCTGCAGGTGGCTGCGCCAGCCGGCAACGGTGTGCCGCCAGGCCGGGTTGCGGACCATCACACCGCCCGGACAGGGCGGCCAGCCACAGGCCTCAAGCTCGGCGCCAAAGGCCTCCATCACCGGCGCCAGCTGCGGCCAGTCCGCGCCCTCCGGCAGGATCAGCGCATTGTCCTGGTCGGTCTTGAGGATCTGCTCACGGCGGCCCTCGCTACCCAGCACCAGCAGGCACAGCGAGTCGCGATATGGCGCTGGAACGACGAGCTCCCACAGCCGCTGCAGCACGCGCCCGTTGAGCGCGCTGACCAGCTCGGTGAGAAAGCTGATCCGGGCGCCCTGCGCATGCAGGCTGCGGACCAGGTCCGGCATCCGCAGCGCCGCCGCACGAACCTCTTCAACGCGCCCGGCCCGCGCCAGCTGCAGTCCGATCAGATGCGAATGGCTGGAGTAGTGGCTGAGCACCTCGGCCATGCCGAGCGTGCCGCGGACGATGTCGCCATCCAGCACCACCACCCGTTCCACGTGGTGCTCGGTCATCGACACCAGCGCCTGGAACAGCACTTCGTCCGGTCGCACGCTCAGCAGTGGCCGCCGGACCAGATCGGCGATGCCGTCGTCGGGCCGACGGTCGTGCAGCGCCAGCGCGTCGAGCAGGTCGGTGCGGGTCACGATGCCGGGACCGGCCTGCGCGTCCTCGATCACCGCACAGCTCACCGAGAGGCGCTTCATCTCGCTGCGGGCGTGGCGCAGCGTGGCGTTGGGCGGCAGAAGCAGAACCGGTGCCAGCTGGGCGTCGCCGACCCGGGTCAGCATGGTCTCGGCCAGCTCGCCCGGCCGCTGCTGCGCCGCCAGCAGCTGACGCTTGGCGCTCAGGCCCTCGAGAAACCAGGCGGCGAAGCGCGGATGGCCCTGCTGCGCGTGCCGGAAGGCAGCGGCGTTGATCGCGAAGCACAGCGTCTGCTCGAGCGCTTCATAGGTAAAG
Organism: Lysobacterales bacterium; assembly: GCA_038205755.1. Taxonomy (GTDB): domain Bacteria; phylum Pseudomonadota; class Gammaproteobacteria; order Xanthomonadales; family Xanthomonadaceae; genus JANNWF01. The sequence goes on from JBBRBN010000005.1 coordinate 44,583, forward strand.
CGCGCCTTGCCCATCATCACTGCAAAGGCACCGATCACGTCGCCAGGCCCGTACTCGGCCAACCGCTCCTCGCCCGCCTCGCCGCTGCGCAGGGCCTGCATGCGACCGCGGTAGATCACGTAAACCTGCAGCGAGGGCTGCCCGCCCTGCAGCGGGCGCTCGCCCTTGGCGACATAGACCAGATCGGTGGCGCGCTGCAGCCGGGCCAGCGCTTCGGGGCTCAGCAGGTCGAACGGTGGACTGTGGGGGTCGAGATCGATGGCAGTCATCGGGTAGCGCACTCCTGGCGGCGGCCCGGCCCCCACTCGGGGGCCGGATCAAACCGCTGCAGTCAATGTTGCGCGATGTGCACCGCCTCCTTGGCCCCGCGCGGTACGCGGATCGAATCGACCAGGTCCTGCACGTGCTGCGGCGGCGGGGCGGTGAGGCGCGACACTACGATGGCGACGGCGAAGTTGAGCAGCATGCCGACCGAGCCGATTCCCTCGGGCGAGATGCCGAACAGCCAGTTGGCCGGCACGTTGGCCGCCATCGGCGCCATGAAGATTCCCTTGAAGTACAGGATGTAGCCCATGGTGAAGACCAGTCCCGCGACCATGCCGCTGACCGCGCCCGCCGCATTGGTGCGCTTGTCGAAGATGCCAAGCAGGATCGCCGGGAAGAAGCTTGCCGCGGCCAGACCAAAGGCGAAAGCCACCACCTCGGCGACGAATCCGGGCGGATAGATGCCCAGCAGACCGGCCACTCCGATGGCAAAGACCGCGGCGATGCGGGCGTACAGCAGCTCCTGTTTCTCCGAGATGTTGGGCATCAGCACCTTTTTCAGCAGGTCATGGGAGATCGCCGAGGAGATCACCAGCAGCAGTCCGGCGGCGGTCGACAGCGCGGCGGCGAGGCCGCCGGCGGCGATCAGGGCGATGACCCAGGCCGGCAGATTGGCAATCTCCGGGTTGGCCAGCACCATGATGTCGCGGTCGATGGTCATCTCGTTGCGCTCATCCGCAGCGTAGAACATGCGGCCGTCGGCGTTCTTGTCCTCCCACTTGATCAGGCCGGTCTTCTCCCAGTTGCCAACCCAGGCCGGCGCTTCCGCGTACGGCGTGCCCTGGCTGTCGGTACCGTTGATCGTCTCGATCATGTTGACCCGGGCAAAGCTCGCCACCGCCGGTGCCGTGGTGTAGAGGATGGCGATGAACAGCAGCGCCCAGCCGGCCGACGTGCGGGCGTCGCGAACCTTGGGCACGGTGAAAAAGCGCACGATCACGTGCGGCAGGCCGGCGGTGCCGACCATCAGCGCCAAGGTGATGCAGAACACGTCGATCATGCCCTTGCTGCCGTCGGTGTAGGGCGCAAAGCCGAGCGCGGTGTTGAGCCCGTCCAGCTTGTCGAGCAGGTACTGGCCGGAGCCGTCGGCCAGCGTCGCGCCCATGCCGCTCTGCGGCACCGGGTGCCCGGTGAGCATGATCGAGATGAAGATCGCCGGCACCATGTACGCGAAGATCAGCACGCAGTACTGCGCCACCTGGGTGTAGGTGATGCCCTTCATGCCGCCGAGCACGGCGTAGAAGAACACGATGGTCATGCCGATGATGACGCCGGTGGTGATGTCGACCTCAAGGAACCGGCTGAACACGATGCCAACGCCGCGCATCTGCCCGGCAACGTAGGTGAACGAGACAAACAGCGCACAGACCACGGCGACCAGCCGGGCGGTGTCGCTGTCGTAGCGGTCGCCGACGAAGTCGGGCACGGTGAACTTGCCGAACTTGCGCAGGTAGGGCGCCAGCAGCAGGGCCAGCAGGACGTAGCCGCCGGTCCAGCCGAGCAGATAGACGGCGCCGTCATAGCCCATGAAGGAGATCAGGCCGGCCATCGAGATGAAGCTGGCCGCGCTCATCCAGTCGGCGGCGGTGGCCATGCCGTTGGCGATCGGATGGACGCCGCCGCCGGCGACGTAGAACTCCTTGGTCGAGCCGACGCGGGCCCAGATCGCGATCCCGATATACAGGGTGAAGCTCAGCCCGACGATGAGGTAGGTCCAGGTGAGAACTGACATGACCCTACTCCTCGTCCACGTCGAACTTGCGTTCGAGCCGGTTCATTTGCCAGGTGTAGAAGAAGATCAGCACCACGAACACGTAGATCGCGCCCTGCTGGGCGAAGAAAAAGCCGAGCTTGAAGCCGAAGAACTGAATGGTGTTGAGCGCATCGGCAAACAGGATCCCGGCGCCAAAGCTGACCGTGAACCAGATCGCCAGCAGCACCGCCATGAGCTTGAGATTGGCGCGCCAGTAAGCAGCGGCGCCTCCGGTTGGTTGTGGCATGACGCGACCCTCCCAGGGTTGTCGGTGGAACGGATGGTTTGCGGACGGAAACGATGGAACTCGGACGGCTTGGAAGCGGCCGATCAGAAGCTGTACTTGGCGTGGAAGTGCAAACGGCGCAGATCGCCGTCGGCACCGGACTCCAGCTCGCGCTGGCCCCAAATCGCCTCGACGCCCAGATCCAGCTTGGGCAACGGGGTCCAGATCGCGTTGGCGTGCAGGCTGTGCACCCGGCGCGTGATGGCGGGTCCGGTCAGCGCCGTGTCGTGGTCCAACTCGACCCGCGAATAGAACAGGTTGGTGCGCAGCCTGGCGTCGAACACATGGCGCCAGGCGATGAAGCCTGCGAGCAGCGCATTGGCATCGATGTCCCCAGCGCGGTCGAGAACGCCATCGCTGTCGATCGCAAGGCCGACGTAGCGACCGATCCCGCGGCCAGCGGTAAGCATGTAGCGCAGGTCGTCATGGGCGCCGAGCAGGGTCTTGCCGGACACGCTGACGCCGTAGCCGACGGCATCGGCGTCCGTCGCGCCGCCCGGCGTCTCATAGCGCAGCTGGCGCAGCAGGGCGGCAAAGCCGATCTGGCCAACGTCGCCCTTGTGCGTGTAGCGCACGGTCAGGTCGGGCAGCCAGCCGTCATCGCTGTTGAGCTTGGTGGCGTTTCCGAGATTGGGCGTCAGGACGGTCTGTGGGTTCTCCAGCGCAATCGCCCACGGACCGCTGCTGTAGCGCAGCTGGGCCTGGCGAACGAAGACGGTGCTCTCGGTCGGTCCGATGAAGTCAACCGAATCCGGCAGCGCCACCACGTCTTGGAAGTTTGACCAGGTCTGGCCGGCCAGCCAGCGGTTCCAGCTGGCGTAGGCGTGGCGCACGGTCACTCCGTAGGTGTTGGTGGCGATCTCGTTGCCAAGCGCGCCGCCGAACAGATCAAATTCGAGGTAGCCGCGCAGCGCGTCGCCGGCATCGGTGTTGGAGGCGACGTTGAACCAGAAGCGCGAGAACTGCACGTGACTGTCGAAGTCGGTGCCCTCGGACGGCCCGCCCACCGGAATGCCACCCGGCAGATAGAGCAGCCGCCCGGTCGAACCGTCGGCAATCTCGCCGTCGCTGGTGGTGGTCAGCATGGCGTCCAGCTTGACGAAACCGCCGTAGCTGAACTGGCTGCCCGGAATCGCGCCGGGAACCAGCGCACCCGGCATCGGTGCGGATGTCGCCGCAGGCGCTGCGACGGCGGTGGCTGCGGCAGCGGGCGCCGCCGGCGCAGGGTCGGGCCGCGTACCCAGCAGCTGCTGCACCTGCCGCTCCAGCGCTGCGACCCGCGCCTCGAGCGCCGCCTCGCGCTCGCTGGAACCCTGAGCGAGCGTCATTCCTGGCGCACCCAGCAGGGCCAGCCAGCAGCCGATGACGAGGCGCGTACGTCTGCTTGAGCGATTGCTGTTCATGGGTCCTCCCACCCAGCGCCCCATTCGGGCGAATTGGATGGTGGGCGGCGACCGCGTCCGCCACTATTAGCCATTGGTCGAAGATGGCGCGTTTCTTAGACCAATGTCGTAGTGAGGGAACCGGCGCGGCGCGGCGCGGTGCGGATAATGCATTCCATCCTTCAATCGCCTGGGAGGGCGACATGAGCCAGCAGGAAATCTTTACGGCGAGCGCCGGGTTCCAGAGCAAAGCCAGCATCAAGGCGGCCGACTACGCGCGTCTTTACGCGGCATCGGTCGACGACCCCAACGCCTTCTGGGGCGAGGTGGCCGAGCGGATCGAGTGGATTCGCAAACCGACGCGGATCAAGGACGTCTCGTTCAAGCTCGACGACTTCCGCGTGCGCTGGTACGACGATGGCCAGCTCAACCTCAGCGTGAGCTGCCTTGATCGCCACCTGGCGGCTCGCGGTGACAAGACCGCCTTGCTGTGGGAGGGCGACAGCCCCGCTGAGTCGCGCGCGGTGAGCTATCGCGAGCTGCATGGCATGGTGTGCCGCTTCGCCAACGCGCTGCGCAACCTGGGCGTCGGCAAGGGCGACCGGGTGTCGATCTATCTTCCGATGGTGCCGGAAGCGGCTGTCGCGATGCTCGCCTGTGCCCGCATCGGCGCCATCCACTCGGTGATCTTTGGCGGCTTCTCACCGGAGGCGATCGCCACCCGCATCGCCGACTGCCAGTCAAAGCTGGTGGTCACCGCCGACGGTAGCCTGCGCGGCGGCCGTGCGGTGCCGCTCAAGGCCAATGTCGACGAAGCGCTCACCCATGCTGGCACGGCCTGTGTCGAAACCGTCGTGGTGGTGCGTCGAACCGGCGTGCCGGTCGCCATGCAGGCTCCGCGCGACCGCTGGTACGACGTGCTGGTCGATGGCCAGCCGGCGCACTGCGAGCCGGAGGTGATGAACGCCGAAGATCCGCTGTTCATCCTCTACACCTCAGGCAGCACCGGCAAGCCCAAGGGCGTGCTGCACACCACCGGCGGCTATCTGGTCTACGTCAGCTACACCCACGAATGCGTGTTCGACCTGCAGGAGGACGACGTGTTCTGGTGCACCGCCGACGTCGGTTGGGTCACCGGCCACAGCTACGTGGTTTACGGACCGCTCGCCAACGGCGCGACCAGCGTCATGTTTGAAGGCATCCCCAGCTATCCGGATTTCGGCCGCTTCTGGCAAGTCTGCGACAAGCACCAGGTGACCATTTTCTACACCGCCCCCACCGCCATCCGCGCGCTGATGCGCGAGGGCAGCGGTCCGGTCGAAGCCCATTCGCGCCGCAGCATCCGGCTGCTTGGCACGGTCGGCGAGCCGATCAATCCGGAAGCCTGGGAGTGGTACCACCGGGTGGTCGGCGAGGGCCGCTGTCCGATCGTCGACACCTGGTGGCAGACCGAGACCGGCGGCATCCTGATCAGCCCACTGCCGGCGGCCATCCCGCAGAAGCCCGGCTCGGCGACCAAGCCGTTTTTTGGCGTGCAGCCGGCGCTGGTTGACGCTCACGGCGCGCTGATCGACGGCGCGGCGGCGGGCAACCTGGTCCTGCTCGACGCCTGGCCCGGCATGATGCGGTCGGTGTACGGCGACCACCAGCGCTTTGTCGACACCTACTTCCGGACCTATCCGGGGATGTACTTCACCGGTGACGGCTGCCGTCGCGACGCCGACGGCTACTACTGGATCACCGGCCGGGTCGACGACGTCATCAATGTCTCCGGCCATCGTCTGGGCACCGCGGAGATCGAAAGCGCGCTGGTGCTGCACCCCAAGGTGGCGGAAGCCGCCGTCGTCGGCTGCCCGCACGACATCAAGGGCCAGGGCATCTACGCCTACGTGACGCTGAACGCCGGTGAAGAATCCAGCGACGCGCTGCGCAAAGAGCTGATTCAGTGGGTGCGCAAGGAAATCGGCCCGATCGCGACCCCCGACCACCTGCAGTGGGCGCCGGGCCTGCCAAAAACCCGCTCCGGCAAGATCATGCGGCGCATCCTGCGCAAGATCGCCGAGAACGCCCCGGACCAATTGGGTGACACCTCGACGCTGGCCGATCCGGGGGTAGTGGATAACCTGGTGCGGGAGCGGTTGGTTCGATGAACTGCGGGGCTGGGCGCCGGGGGCTGGGGGCTGGAGCGCTCATGCGAGCGTCGGAGCCCCGCGCCACGGGCGAGTTCTCCAAGCTCCTGCGACGCGGCAAGCCTTCGCGCGGCGAGTTGCCACATACCCTGCGCCCCAGCCCCCAGTCCCCAGCCCCCAGCCCCGCTCCCTGAATGCACATCCTCATCGCCGACGATCACCCGCTGTTCCGCGATGCGCTGCGACGGGCGGTGCAACAGTGCGTTCCGGCTGCCTCGCTGCACGAAGCCGAGGACGTCAGCTCGCTGCTGGCGCTGATCGAGGCGCATCCGCAGGCCGAGCTGCTGCTGCTCGACCTCAATATGCCCGGCGCGCACGGCTTCTCGGCGCTGGTCCATCTTCTGTCGGTCTGGCCGACCCTGCCGGTGCTGGTGGTCTCGGCGCAGGAGGACCCGGCCCTGATGCGCCGCGCCGTTGGCCACGGCGCCGCCGGCTTCATACCGAAGTCCGCCAGCATCGCCCGGATCGGTGAGGCCATCGCGGCAGTGCTTGAGGGCGAGCAGTGGCTGCCGCCGGGCGTGGAGGTGAGCGACGTCCGGCTCGACCCGGAAGAGCGCCTGATCGCCGCCCGCATCGCCGAACTCACGCCGCAGCAGTATCGCGTGCTGGGCATGCTTGGGCAGGGCCTGCTGAACAAGCAGATCGCCTGGGAGCTGGGCGTCTCGGAAGCCACCATCAAGGCTCACATGACCGCCGTGCTGCGCAAGCTCGGAGCCAACTCACGGACCCAGGCGGTGCTGCTGGTCGGACGCCTGGCGGCAGACGGCGGCGGCAGCGCCGCCGCGAGACTCATCGACTCGGCCTGACGCGGCGCCGCCGGCAGGATTCCGCCGTTCGGGTCAACCCGTCGGCATCATCGGGCCAGTTGGACGTGGCGCGCTCAATGATCGGGGCGTCGCCTCGCCAGCGCCGCGATCAGCGCGCGCAGCGCAGCCGGTTTGACTGGCTTCTGCAGCTGTGGATAGCCGGCGGCCTGCGCGCGGCGTGCGACGTCCTCACTGCCATCGGCGGTAATCAATGCGCCCGGCGGCGGCGGCGACAGATTGCTGCGCAGAATCTCCAGCACCGCCAGGCCGTCCAGGGCTTCATTGAGGTGAAAGTCGACCAGCAGCAGGTCCGGCCGCTGCTGGCGGCAGCGCTCAAGCGCCCGCTCAAGCCCTCCCGCAGTGCTCACCTGTAGGCCCCAACGGGTGAGCAGGGCGCGCATGCCGTCAAGGATCTCCGGGTCATTGTCGACACACAGCACGTGCAGTCCGCTGAGCTCGGCCGTGATCGGAACGCTGACCGGGAGCGCCACCAGCGGCGTCGACGTGAACGGCACTTCGATGAAGAAGCAGCTGCCGCGGCCGGGCCGCGACAGCAGCCCGATCCGATGATCCAGCATCGCGGCCATCCGTTGGCAGATGGTCAGGCCCAGGCCCAGTCCTTTCTCGCCCCACGGCGACGGCGTTTCGCCGCGCTGAAACTCGGCGAAAATCGCCTGCTGCTGGCCTGTCGATACACCCGGCCCGGTATCCCAGACCTCAAAGCGCACCATCGCCCCGCGCCGCCGGCAGGCCATCAGCACGCCGCCGTGGGCGGTGTAACGCAAGGCATTGGCGATGAAGTTCTGCAGGATGCGGCGCAGCAGCGTGCGGTCGCTGCAGACGTGCAGCGCGGGCGTACGCAGACGCAGGTCGAGCGATCGGGCCTGCGCCTGCGGCGCGAACTGCTCATGCAGCGAGGCCAGCAGGGTCGCTGCGGAAACCGTGGTTGGCTCCGGCCTGAGCGACCCGGCGTCCAGCCGCGACACGTCGAGCAGACCATCGAGCAGCTCCTCGGCCGAGCGCAGCGCGCTCTCGATGCGCTGCGCCAGCTCCGCCGAAGGCGGCGGAAGATCGCCCTCGGCAGCCAGCGCGGCGGTGAACAGCCGGGCGGCATTGAGCGGCTGCAGCAGGTCGTGGCTGGCGGCGGCCAAAAAGCGGGTCTTGCTGAGATTTGCGGATTCGGCTTCCTGCTTTGCCGTGCGCTGGGCGGCCAAGGCCTCCCTGAGTTCGCCGGTGCGCTGGTCAACGCGCTGCTCAAGCGTGCTCTTGGCCTCGATCAGCGCCTGCTCGCTGCGCTTGTAGTCGGTGATGTCGGCGAACGTGGTGACAAAGCCGCCGCCGGGCATCGCACCGCCGCGGATTTCCATCACGCTGCCATCCCCACGCACCCGCTCGAACACATGCGGAGTCCCATGCCGCATGTGATTGAGACGTTTCCTGATGTGCGCTTCGACCTCGCCGGGACCGCAGTCCCCGCGCTCGGCGTTGAAGCGGATCAGGTCGGCCACCGGTCGGCCCACGTAGACCAGCCCATCCGGGTATTCGAACATCGCCAGGTAGCGGCGATTCCACGCGACCAGACTCAGGTCGGCATCGACCACGCTGACGCCCTGGCTGATGTGTTCGAGCGTGGTTCCCAGCAGCTCCCGGTTGAAGCGCAGCGCCTGTGAAGTCTCGTCCAGCAGCGCGACGACCTCGCCCAGATCGAGGCCGGTGCCACGCAGGGCAGTGGTCAGCACACGCCGCGCCGACCCGCCGCCGATGGCGCCAGCCAGCAGCCGTTCGGTGAACTGCAGGAGCGCGCGGTCGGCACTGTCGCTTGCGGCGAGCGGCTGATCGCGGCCCGCGCGGTACTCGGCGAACGCGCGTTCGGCGGCGCTCGACCCGAGAATGCGCGCCGCGATCGCTGACAGGTCGGCGACGCTGACCCGCCCACGCCAGTCGCTGGTCGTTGCGCTCGGCCGCTCATCGGCCGGATCGAGAAACGGCAGCGCGCTCAGTCGCTCCTGGACGCTGGGGCGGTAGCGCAACGAAAGCAAGATGAAGGCGCTGATGTTGGCCAGCAGCGACCAGCTGGTGCCGTGGGTAAGTGGCTCCCAGCCGCTCAACCCAAACAGTCCCTGTGGTCGCAGCCATTCCATACTCCAGGGTCCGGTCTGGATCCATTCGGACGGCAGCCAGCCAACCGCCGCCAAGGTCGGCAGCAACAGGGTGTAGGCCCAGACCGCAAAGCCAGCCAGCAAGCCTCCGATGGCGCCAATCCGACTGGCACCGCGCCAGTACAGTCCACCCAGAATCGCCGGAGCAAACTGGGCGACCGCCGCGAAGGCGAGCAGGCCGATCGAAGCCAGATTCTGCTGCGCGTCGGTGACCCGGTGATAGGCAAATGCCGTCAGCGCCAGCCCCAGGATGGTCGCCCGGCGCACGCCGAGCACGACACCCGACAGATTCGCCGATGAATCGGCACGTCGAAAACGCCGGCTGCGCAGCACGGCCGGCATGACCAGGTCGTTGCTCACCATCGTGGCCAGGGCGACGCTGGCAACGATCACCATGCCGGTCGCAGCCGAGAAGCCACCGATATATGCCAGCAGCGCAAGGTCCGTGCGACCGTGCGCAAGCGGGAGCTGCAGGACGTAGGTGTCGGGGTGAATCCCGCTGCCGGAGAACGCCGCCAGCCCGGCCAGCGCGATCGGCACCACCAGCACGCTGATGATCAGCAGATAGGCCGGAAACACCCAGCGTGCCCAGTCCAGGTCGCCGGGATCGGCACATTCAACCACTGCGACCTGGAACTGGCGGGGCAGGCAGAACAGGGCCAGAAACGCCAGCACCGTGTTGGCGAGAAACCCCGAGGGCAGCTGCTCCTGGCCGGTGAACTGGGCGCGCTCGGCCAGCACGCTGAGGTCGTCCGGCAACAGCGTGATCGCGAATAGACCCACTGCGATGAAGGCACCCAGCTTGACCAGAGACTCCAGCGCAATGGCCAGCATGAGTCCATGGTGATGCTCGCTGGCGTCGATCCGTCGAGTGCCAAAGAGGATCGCGAAGGCGGCGAGAAACAGCGCCACGTAGAGTGCGCTGTCACGCAGCAGGCTGGCAGGCGCGAGCGGGCTGGTGTCGGTCAACACCGCTATGCTCATCGCTACGGCCTTCAGCTGCAGGGCGAGGTAGGGAATGGCTGCAATGAGGGCGATGACGGTGACCAGCGCCGCCAGCCCCTGCGATTTGCCGTAGCGTGAGCCGAGGAAGTCGGCGATCGACGTAATGCTTTGGGTCCGGGCGATGCGGATCAGCCGTCGCAGCACACCGCTGAAGAATACAAACAGAAGGATCGGGCCGAGATAGATCGGCAGATAGCTCCAGCCTGAATTGACGGCGCTGCCAACGGCGCCGTAGAACGTCCACGACGAACAGTAAACGGCCAGCGCTAGGCTGTAGACGATGGGTCGCAGCCCGGCACGGCCGGGGTACATTGGTCGCCGGTCGCCGTATTGGGCGAGGGCAAACAGAAGGGCAACGTAGCCCAGCGATACCAGCAGCAGAACCCAGCCTGCGATCATTGCGCGGTCCGGCGCATCGCGGTGGGTTGATCGGCAGGGACCTCCGCCACAGACTCGAAATCCAGCCGGCAGCCGGGCGCCCGTACGCAGGATTCAGGCGTCACTTTCAACCCGGTTTCTGCCGTTGTTCTTGGCCCTGTACAGGGCGCTGTCGGCGCGCTCCAGAATGGCCTTGGCGCTCGCACCGTCCGGACGCGGAATCTCCGCCGCGACCCCCGCACTGACGGTGGTGCCGGTGATTGACTGTTCCACGTCCCGTCGCAGCGCTTCGGCGCGCTCGACAGCATCGGCGCGGCTTATTCCCGGCAACACCAGAACGAACTCCTCGCCGCCAAACCGCGCCAGCAGCTCTCGCACCGGCTGTACGTGCCGGCTCAACACGTCCACCACCTGCAGCAGGCGCTGGTCGCCGGCCAGGTGGCCATAGCGGTCGTTGAACTGCTTGAAGTGGTCGACGTCGATCATGACCACGGCCAGCGTCTGGTGCAGTTCGCCGCAGCGGTCCCCCTCACGCTTGAGGGCTTGCTCCAGCGCACGTCGGTTGGCGATGCCGGTGAGGCCATCTTCCGTCGCCAGCTCGGCGAGTCTGCGGTTGGCCTCTTCCAGCTCCGCCGTGCGTTCGGTGATCCGCGCTTCCAGCGTCCGATTGATCGCCCGATAGCGCCGGTAGCGCCAGCGAATGGCAACGTTGGCAAACCCCGCCAGCGCGGCCAGTAGCAGCAATACTCCAATCGCCCGCGCCGAGGTCTGCTGCCACCATTTTGGCGCCACCTGGAAGGCAAACTGCAGCGATTCTGCCAGCCTGCCGCTGGGGGTGCGGCCCTGCACCTCCAGCACATAGTCACCCGGTCCGGGCACGCGCAGAGTCAGTGCCGGGGTCGCCACCGGAGCCCAGGCGGTGAAGTCGTCGAACATGCCGCGGATCCGCAGACGGAACTGAGTGCCGGGTTCGTTCGTTGGCAGGGTGAAGTCGAACTGCAGCAGCGCGCCGGAGGGAAACTGCGGTTGCCCGCCGTCGGGGTTCAATGGCTGTCGCACGACACTGCCGTCGTCGTCGCGCAGACTGATGCTGCGCATCCGCACCGCCAGCGCCAGCGCCGGCAGAACAGGCTCTGGCACCCTGGGGTCGTACTGCAAGACGCCTTCCCACGCGCTGAGGCGTATCAATCCATCGTCGTCCAGGTGGACGTTGTAATAGCCGCCGGCAAGTGCCGTACCGCCCAACAGCGGTTGCCAGGGCGCGCCAAGATGGGGTCGAAACAGCAGCTTGCTGGCGCTGTAGGCGAAGGCACCCGCGCCGGTCTCGCTGATGCTCATGTCGTAGGGGTGTTCAAACTGGCTGAAGGGCGCCGCATCGATCGGTGCGAATCGCCCCTCTTTGAATACCTGTACCAGCCGGTTGGAGATCACGTGGATCGCGCCGTCCAGCATGACCACATAGCTGCCGTAGTCCGGATCGAGGTTCAGGCCGTCAGCAGCGCCATACTCGCGCCGCTCGACAAGCTGTGCCGCCGCGTCAAATCGCAGCTGCAGCGGACCTCCTCGCGAGTTTCCCAGCCACAGACTGCCATCGTCGGCTTCCTCGATTCCCGCGAGTGCCAGCTCGCCCAGATCGATTCGCGGCCGCGGCTGCCAGCGACCCTGTACCGATTCAATGATGTCCAGACCGCTGGTGGCCGGAACCCACACGCGTTCGGGATGCACTTTGGAGCGCAGCAGCGCACTGGGCGCTTCGCTCTCCAGCAGTCGACGCGGCTCAGCGCGGGTGTCTTCAAGCGCCAACACGCCGATCCGGTCGGCTATCAGCAGGCCAGCGGCATCCGGCTCCAGCGCCACCGCTTCCAGAGAGGTCGTAACGGCGGGCACCAGCTGGTCGCGGCCCTGAGCACTCCGCACACGAACCACGCCGAGCGACGTGGCGATGTAAAGCTCGCCGCGAAAGTAGGCCGTGTCATAGGTTTGGCCAACCAGGCCGACGTCCGACGAGAGGACGCTCCAGGCAGAGGGAAAGTGCAGTCGCAGCAGGTCGCCTTCAGTGGCTGCCCACAGTCCGCCTTCGTGATCGACGCCAAGCTCGAAGATGGTGTTGCGTGAAACGACCTGTACCGTCAGCAGGCGCAGGTCGGCGGAAAAGTGCAGCAGCTCGCCGGCATACGTGCCAAAGGCGTAGCCGCCATTGCGCAGCCGGACGCCCGCATACGGTGGGTGGTCCGCCAGGCGGTCGCCGTCGGTGTCGGTCAGCAGGCGCAGGCCGTCGTCAGTGAGCCGGTAGAACCCGTGCTCGCCAACCACCAGCGGCCCATCCGGGGTGTCGAAGACCTGATACAGCGGACCTTCTGCAAACACTTCGCCACCGGGAAAAAGTCTGTAGCCGTCTGCTTCCAGTCGCGATAATCCGCGGCCTTGGACCCTGGCGAAAACGCCGGCCCGAGTGCAGTAGGGCGCGCGGTTTTCAAGCGACATGGGCCAGTACTGGCGCTGTCCGTCGGCGCCCAGCTGCACCAGCGTGGTGTCGCTATACACAAACATGCCGTCTTGAGTGGAGCATATCGTCCAGACCTGACCGATCTGCGGCGCACTGTTTTCACTGCGCAGCTGGTGGGTCAAATCAACAAATTGCAGGGCACCGGACGCATCAACGTCGGCACGACCGAAACGGTCATAGCTGCCGACATAGACCTGTCCATCGTTGCCAAGCGCGACAGCGCGAGCACTCTGCCGTCCCGGCAGCTCCAACAGGTCCCAGTGACTGCCGTCAAAGCGCAGCAGCCCGCGGCTGTTGCCCACAAAGGTATAGCCGTCAGGCGTCGTCAGCACCGCCACGTTGGTCGCGCTGGCGTGATGATCTCTGGGGGTGAAATGCTGCATCAGGGGCAGCCCCTGCGGCGTCTGCGCCGCCGTCGGCAGGGCCAGCACGAGCAGGGTCAGCACGAGCAGGGTCAGAAGGGCGAGAGGGCGGCAGCGCATAAGCTAGTTTGGCGCAACTGCTGGCTTTCCGACAGAATCGGCGTCGCTACCGGATTTTCGCGTGTGTCCAGACCAGCGTGTGTCCAAACCAGCGCGGGCGTCTAGCCCGCATGTTTCGTGAATCTCGCACGCCCTCGCGCGAATTCATGAAACATGCGGGCTAGTCCAGCGCGCGCAAACCGGTGTGGGTGAGGCTTGCGGTTCAGCTGGTGGGGCGTCCACTGGCGCATATGCCTCATTTGTCACCAACCTCGGGCGCCTGGCAGGAGGACTTCCCATGAGTTCCTGGTCGCTGTTGAGCCCTTTAGCGCTGGCTGTGTTGCTGAGCACGTCGTGGACGGCGAGCGCCTCGGAGGCGACCGAATGCGGTCGTATCAGCGTGTTCGACATCGCCCCCCGCAACCAGCAGTTGTTTCCGGCTGTACTCATCGCGGTTGACGGGGCGCAGCCTGGGCCATCCAACTCGCCGGCATTCCGGGTCGCGCCCGGCAAGCACCTGCTGACGGTCGCCGAGAGGATTGATACAGACCGATTTTCGGCCGTTTCGCTCGCACAGCGGACGCGGGCTGGTGGCGAGCGCTACCAGCGCCTGGAATTGCTGGTGCAGCCAGGGGTGACCTACAGGTTGGCGGCACGACTCGACCCGGCTGCGCCTGGCGCGATCCTCGGCAACGCCTACTGGCAACCGGTGATCTGGTCGGAACAGGCCGAGGACTGTCGACGGTAGTCCGGCGGCCTCGACTTTCACGGCGCGACTTTCCTGGCGCACCCGGCTCCGCTAGGCTGGCAGGCATGACTGCCCTCAGCGTCAATCTCAACAAGATCGCCGTGTTGCGCAATTCACGCGGTGGCAACGACCCTGATCCACTTCAGGCGGCGCGGGTTTGCATCGACGCTGGCTGCCAGGGTCTGACGGTACACCCACGCCCGGACGGTCGCCATATTCGTCACGAGGACGTGCTGCGCCTGCGGCAGGCATGCGCTGATCGCGTCGAGTTCAACATCGAGGGCAACCCATTTGCTGCGCCGCGGGCGGGCTACCTCGGGCTGCTCGAGCTGGTGCAACTGGCACGACCGGAGCAGTGCACGCTGGTGCCGGATGACGACGGCCAGTTGACTTCCGATCACGGCTTCGACCTGCTGCGGGACGGCGCCAGACTGCGACCTCTGGTCGACCGGTTGAAGAGGCTGGGGTGTCGGGTAAGTCTGTTCATGGACGTCGGCGCCGAGCGCCTCGAACAACTGGTGGAATTGGGCGTCGACCGGATTGAGCTGTATACCGGTCCCTACGCGGCTGCGCATGCAGCAGGTTCGCCCGCTGATACGCTGAGTGCCGCTGCGATGACCGCGACCTGCGCACGCTCGCTTGGCGTTGGGGTGAATGCTGGCCACGACCTCAGCCAAGCCAATCTTGGCGACTTTCTGGGCTCCGTGGCAGGCGTGTTGGAGGTATCGATTGGCCACGCGCTGATTGGCGAGGCGCTCTATGACGGGCTGGCTGAAACCACTGCCCGCTATCTTCGGATAATCCGCGAAGCGGCCACTGCGTCCTGAGTCTGCGGGTAGCATTCGCTGGAGCAAACCCGGTCTGATCGGCGGCGGGTAGCCCATCTGTAGTGCAGTCCGCGGTGTCGATTCGGCACGCCGTTCGTCCTCGCCTGAATGCAAACGCCGCCCGAAGGCGGCGCTTGCGACTACGTGCGGTATTTCCAGTCCTAGCAGCCTGTCGGACTTAGGTCGGCCGGGCTGCAAATCCGTCTGCGCGGCCCGTGCTTCCGCCAATTCTTGGCCCATAGCGCTGCTATGGGCCAAGAATCGTCGTTGTCTGTCCTCACGCAGCCAGATTTTCGCCTCGACCACCTAAGTCCGGCAGGCTGCTAGTGCCTAATTGCGTAAGTTAACAATCGTATTGCGGAGCTGCGCGCCCCGGACTTCGCGCTTTCTCCAGACGAAGGGCGCCGCGTTGGCATTGTAGGCCTCGATGAAGTCATGAATGCTCTGGCCGAGTTGGGCCGTGCTGCTGAAGCTGGCGTTCTTCAGCGTCTTGCGCGTCATGATGCCGAACCATATCTCGACCTGGTTGAGCCAGCTCGCGCTGGTTGGCGTGAAGTGGAAATGCACGTTCGGATGTGCCGCCAGCCATTCATCGTTCTTCTTGTGCGTGTTGAGGTTGTCGAGAATCACATGGATCTCGCGGCCGGCCGGCAGGTCGGCGATCACATCGTCCATGAAGCTCTGAAAGTCAGCGCGCTTTTTGCTGGAGGTGGTCTTTGCCCGAATCACGCCAGTCGCTACCTGTAGGGCGGCGAACAGGTTCAGGGTGCCGTTGCGCTTGTACGTGCTCTTCATGCCCTGAACGATCTTGCCGCTGCTGGTTTCGACGTAGCCTCGGCTGCGTTGCAACGCTTGAATCGATGGCTTCTCGTCAACGCTGAGCACCAACGCATTCTCAGGCGGGTTGAGGTACAAGCCAATCACGTCGGCCGCCTTGGCGGCGAACTCCGGATCGGTGCTGACGCACCAGGAGCGGTGACGCTGAAGTTGGATGCCCTCTTTGCGCAGGATCCGCCAAACCGCGTCGTCGGAGACGCCAAGCGCCTTGGCCAACGTGCCGCCGTCCCAGCTGGCCATGCCGGCGGGTGGTGCCAATTCAAGTTGCCGCAACAGTCGATCACGAAGGGCGGGGCCGTAGATCGGAGGCTTGCCCGACCGCGGCGCATCGCTCAGACCCGCAATACCGCGGTCTGCAAATCGCCTTCGCCAGCGCCCCACCGTGAGCGGAAGCAGACCCAGCTCCATCGCCACTTGATCGTTGCGGCATCCATCCAAGCACAGCAGAACAATCTTCGCGCGCTCGACCAACCGCGCCTCGGCGCTCCGGCTCCTTGCTATCAACTCAAGCTGAGCTCGCACTTCCGCGCTGCAGACCAGCGCCACCGCAACTCGACCCATGACACGCCCCGGTTGAGAGAACCGGGGAGATATAGTAACTACTATTAACGCAATTAGACACTAGTTGGTATCAACAAACCCGATTTTGGCAACGCCGACGTTCTTGGCGGTGGCAAGAACTTCTGCCAGCACCTGATACTCGGAATCCGGACTGGCCTCGATCTCCAGCATTGGCTGATCCTCAGCAACCTTGCCAATCGTTTCGATCTGCAGCGACGGCTCCAGTGCGGCCTTCGGCAACGGGAAGTTGTCCCAGAACAGCTCACCGTTGGCGTCGATCCGCAGGCGGATCGGCTTAGGTGGATCCTTCGGCTCCACCAGCTGCTTGCTTGGCTGCGGCAGGTCGATCTGGACTTCAAACGTCATCAGCGGTGCCGTGACCATGAAGATGATCAGCAGCACCAGCAGCACGTCGATAAGCGGTACGACGTTCATATCGCACTTGGTGCTGGAGGTAGCAGCAGCGTTGAACCCCATGGCGGTTTCTACTTCTTGTCCGGATGCGTGATGAAGCCCACCTTTGCCATGCCCACGCGCTTGGCGGTGCGCACAACGTCGGAAAGGATTCGGTACTTGGTGTCCTCATCGCCGCGGATGTTGACCTGCGGCTGCGGCTTCTGCTGCGCCTCGACCGCGAGGCGCGATTCGAGGATCTGCATGCTGACCGGTTCGTCGTTCCAGTAGATCTTGCCGTTGGATTGAACGGCTACCGTGATCGGTCGGCCTTCGAACTTTTCGGTCGACTTGAGGGTCGCTTCCGGGAGAGTCACCTTGACCTTGTGCGACATCAGCGGCGTGGTGACCATGAAGATGATCAGCATCACCAGCATCACGTCGACCAGAGGTACGACGTTGGGCTCGGTGAAGCCGCCGCCCTCGTTTGCACTGAATGCCATCGGTGATCTCCCTCAGGGTTCGTCGATCAGCGCTTTACGCTGACTTCGCCGACGCGCGCGCCGGTTGCGAAGAAGTCGTGCAGATCGTGTGCGAAGGTGTCGAACTTGGCGTTGGTGGTGCGGTTCTGTCGGCTGAATGCGTTGTATGCAATCACCGCCGGGATGGCTACGGCCAGGCCAAGTGCCGTCATGATCAGCGCCTCGCCGACCGGGCCGGCCACTGCCTCAATGCCCGCATTGCCACTGGCACCAATGCTGAGCAGGGCGTGATAAATGCCCCACACGGTGCCGAGCAGGCCAACGAACGGGGCCGTTGAGCCGACCGTTGCCAGCAAGGTAAGGCCGTCTTCGAGCTTGGCGCTCTCACGGGTAACCGCCTGCCGCAGGGCGCGATCAATGAATTCCGAACGGTTGAGTGCCTCAACCAGTCGGCTGCCTTCGTGCTTCTGGTGATGCGCAGCGGCGTGGGCACAGTCAAGCGCGATCTTTGAGAACGGCTCAGCGGGCGGCTGCTCTTCCATCAGGCGGATGGCATCAGCCGCGTTGCTGGTTTCCCAGAAGCCTCCAACCACGCGCTCGGCGCGGCCGCGGATCAGAACATTCTTCAGCGAGTTGATGACCGTGAAGTACCACGCGGCGATCGACATCAGGATCAAGGTGATCAGCACGAGCCAACCCACCGAATCCATGTGCTGGATCATGTGGGAGAAGCCCATCTGCTGGAACGCGGCGGCATCGCTGACGGCGCCACCGAGGGCCGGGAGGCCGGACGGGTCGAGCTGAGTTGCGGAGTCTTGGAGCATAACGCTTACCCTTTTGCTTAGGCGTCGGAGAGTTTGAACGAGATTGGAACGAGAACCCAGCCCTGTACCGGCTTACCGTCACGCAGACCGGGGTTGAACACCCAGGCCTGTACCGCATCGATCGCTGCGCGATCCAACAGGCGCGAGCGACTGGACCGCTCGACCTCAATCTGCACCGGCTTGCCGTCGGTACCCACCAGCACACGCAGCAGGACATCACCTTCCTCGCGGCGGCGAATTGCCTGAGGCGGATAGCGCGGCGGACGAATCCGGCGATACGTCTGGTCTTCGGTCGGGCCGTAATCCGCCGGCGGCGCTGGGGGCGCTGGCGGTGCCGGCGGCGGTGCCGCAATCGACATTGGAGTCGGAGCGTCGAAGATCACCGGCGGCGGCGCGTCCTGCGGCGGCGGCGGCGTCTTCGGCCGTTCGATTTCCTTCGGCGGTGGACGCTTCGGCGGATCGGGCGGCGGCGGCGGCGGCGGGGGTGGCGGCGGCGGCGGCTCGATGAAGGTGACTTCAACAATTTCCGGCGCGTCTTCGCCCTGCGAAGGCGCAGTCACCGGCGCCATCAGCACCATGAACCCCGCTACGTGCAGGGCAAATGCAAACGCCAAGCCAGTGACGCGTCCCCAATGGAACTTGTCAGGCGCGTCGTAGCGGTGGTTGGTCGATTCCGTCATGCGTACCAACAGCAGATTAGTGAAGCGGGGTCGGCGTTCTGGGCCTGCCAAATAGGCGAGCGCATCAACGAGTAAGAGCGTGCGGTTAGCTTAACCCAAGCAGGGCAGGCTGCACACGCTTGCTAGCAGAAAATCGTTACAGTTTTCCGGCGCGGCGCAACCACTCCTGGGCCTGATCCTTGGTTTCCGGGAATTTGGCTGCTTCCCTGTAGGCGGTAACCATCGCGTCGTTGTTCTTCAGGTCGAATTCGGCCCGGGCGATGATCATCCATGCATCGCCGGTTCGCTTCACCCCGCGCGCCAGCGCGTCCTGCGCAGCCGTCTTGGACTCTGCGTAGCGTTCCTCGTTGGATAGCAGTCGGGCCAGGTTGAGAGCAGCTTCGCCGTCCTTCGCAAACGCCGCTGCCTTGCGGTAGTTGGCGATGGCTTCTTCATACCTGTCGGTGAAATAGTAGGCTTGCGCCAGCGCGGTGTAGACCTCGCTGGTTTCCTTCAGCACTCCGTTGGCGAGTCCTTCATTGATCACGCCGACCACTTCGGCCTCTTTGCCGTCCATGTTGAGGTACATGGAGTACAGCTGGCGGTAGTCGCGCTCTTCGGTGAAAAGACCTTTTGCACGCATGGTTTCAAGCACTTCGGAGGCTTTGTCGAAGCGGTCTGATTGCGCGTAGATCAGGGCGACGTTCATGATCGCGCGCTTGTCGTCCGGATTGCGTGCGGCAATTCCCTCAGCGACGCGTGCGGCTTCTTCCGGCTTCTCGTGATCGACATAGGTCGCCATCAGCAGCTGGCTCCACGAGTCTTCCGGCTTGTCGCTGCTGGCAATCGCCTGGGTAAGGGTCGCCGCGGCTTCGTCAAAGCGCTCCAGCCGGTACAGGGCATTGCCCTTCAGCGCGAGGTGCTCGGGCTTGCTGGTCCCGGTTCCCGTCATGAACTGGTCAAGTGCGGTGATGGCCTCGGCATAGCGCTCTTCACTCATGTGGATCTGCACTACCTGCAGCATCAGCTGGTAGTGGGTGTCGTTGTTGAGCGAGTCGGACTCGATTGCCTTCTGCAGATAGCCAAGCGCACGCTCGAGGTCGTCAAGCTCTGTCGCGGCGTAGGCGGCATTCTGATAGCCCAGACCCACATCGCCCGGCTTGGCCTTGGGGTCGGTGGCGATCTCGAGCGAAACGCCGATCAGCTCTTCGAACTTCTCGTCCTCGGAGAACTTCGAGGCGGCCTGCAGCTTCCTGTTGAAACGCTTCTGGATCTCGGGGTTACGATCCTCGCGGCTCGCGGCCGGGAACATCGGTTCCTTCTTCTCCGCTGCCTTGCGCTGGGCCTGGGCCGGCGCAGCGATCAGCGTCGCCAGCAGCAGCAGCAGGAACGCAAGCAGTCGGGGCGAGTTCTTCATGCGGTTGATTCCGTGCGGGGCGCGCAGACGTTGAACAGGGGTCCGCTGCGGTTGAGCGCGGGCCGGGGGCGCGAGTCTAGGGCCTTTTAGAGCGAATACTCAAGCACCGGCCTGCGGTGAGATTCAGGACCGCCCAGCTCGCGACGCGATGGACGATTGATTCGGGGCTCGCGGTCGGCGCTGCGGTTGCACAGCAATCGCTACAGCGTGGGGAATTCGGCCCGCGCAAAGGCCACCCGCTGCGCGGGATCCGCAGACAGTCCGATCTGGTCGCGCAACTGCTCCACTTTCCGCAGCCGATGCTGCAACCCGTTGCCATTCGCGATCTGGATTGCCAGTCCGGGCCGCGCATTGAGCTCGAGAATCATTGGCCCCTTGCTGTGGTCAAGCACGAAGTCGACGCCAACGTAGCCAAGGCCGGAAAGCTCGTAGCAGCGGGCAGCCATGTCGAGCAGTTCGGTCCACTTGGGGATCTCGAGTCCGACGATGCTGCGTTCGGTGTCGGGATGCTCGCGAATGATCTCGTTGCCCCAGACGCCGCGCCGGGTGAGCCCGGTCGGAATGTCGATGCCTACGCCAATCGCGCCCTGGTGCAGATTGGCCTTGCCATCGGACAGCCGGGTCGGCAGGCGCACCATGGCCATGACCGGATAGCCCAGGTACACGATGATCCGGATATCCGGCACACCCTTGTAGCTGACCTGGTCGAACACCGGGTCGAACTGCACGCAGTACTCGATCAGCAGGTGATCCGGATGGCCACCGAGCGAGAACAGCCCCGACAAGGCGTTGGAGAGATGGTGCTCGAATTCCTCTTTGGCCAGCAGGTGGCCGTTCGAGCGCCGGTACTTGTCGCCGCGCCGGCCGCTGATCACCAGGATGCCATCGCCGCCTGAGCCATGCGCCGGCTTCATGACGAACTGTTCGTAGGGTGCCAGCTTGGCGTGCAGATCGGCGATTTCGTGCTCTTCCCGGACCAGTGCGTAGAGTTCCGGCACCGGCAGACCGGCGGCGATCGCCAGCTGCTTGGTGATCAGCTTGTCGTCAACGCGCGGATAGAACTTGCGCGGGTTGTGCAACAGCACATAGTCGGCGTTGCGCTGACCGATTCCGATCAGGCCAACCTTGCGCAGGTTGCGGGCAATGGCGAACGGATTGAGCATGGTCAGCCGTTTGGCGGGTCGACCAGCGGCGTCGCGCTGCCAGCAGCCGGTGCCGCCGGGGCATTGGCGCGGGCCTTCTCGGCGGCGGCGGTTTCGTTGGCAAGTGAGCGGAACCGGAACAGCTCGGTAAGGCGGTATCCGGAGTAACGGCCGAGCACAAGAATGAGTGCGAGCAGTATCAGCAGCACTTCGGGAAACACGAACACGAGGTGCTCGAGGCGCTCCCAGCTCATCACCACGCTGGCCAGCGCGGCCACCACCAGCGTACCGATGCCCTCCTTGATCGCGTGACCGGCGCCGCGCTCTTCCCATGCAACCGACATCCTCTCAATGGTCATCGCCATGATGACCATCGGGAACAGCGCCACGGACAGACCCACCTCGATGGTGAGCTGGTTGGAGATCACTGAAACCAGCGCCATCAGCATGACGACGATGGTGAGCACGGCGGCAAGTCGAGGTACCAGCAGCAGTCGCAGCCGCTCCAGGTAGAAGCGCACCAGCAGTCCTGCGCCCACCACCAGCGCAAACAGGGCGACTCCGGCCACCAGCCCGGTATCCCGGAACGCCAGCGCGATCAACACTGGCATAAACGTGCCGTAGGTCTTGATGCCGATCAGATTGCGCAGCAGCAGCATCATGAAGGCACCAATCGGCACCAGCAGCAGCACCCGGTAGACCTCCTGGCTCTGCAGCGGAAGGCTGAGCAGCGAGTAGCGGACCAGGTTGGCGTCCTGCACCTCCAGCCTGCGCTCGGCAATTGCCATGGCGTCGGCGAGGTTGCTGCTGACCGTGAAGGTCACCGTTGCGCGCGGGGTTTCGTCCACCTGCAGCACCGGCAAGCGGCTCGACGTCCACAGAAACAGATTATCCGGCCACCCTTCGGCAGCGCTGCGCAGGTCGATGGTCAGCCACTCGGTGCCGTTGTGCACCTGCAGCCACGGCAACATCTCCACCTGCGCCTGCGCCTGCGTGTCAGCCAGTTCGAAACCGTGAATGACACGGGCCGGAATGTTGCGGGTGGCCAGCAGCTGGGCAATGAACTGGGCTCGCTGTTCGGGAGTCTTGAGTGATTCGACCAGCAGCGCGACGTCCTCGCCCAACGGCTGGGCATTGAACTGGCGGGCCAGCTCGCGGGCGAATGTGCCGATATCCGCCGAGCCTTCCCGGACCCGCTCGAGCAGACTGGCCGCGGCGCTGGCGTAGGGTTCCTCGAGCACCGGTGGTTCACCCACCCGGGCTGCACCATCGAAAACCGGTGGCTTATTGGCGCGCACCACGGTGGTCCGGTAGTACAACGATTGCGGACCCGTGGCACGGCGTATCGACCATTGGACGTTGCGGTTGCCGCGCCGGGTTTCCTCCAGGCGCGAATAGCTTCTGGCGACGAAACGTTCATCCAGCAGCGTAAAACCGGGCGATTCCGCCGGCAGCTGCAGGGTAACCGTGTTCGGTCCCCGGCGCGGCTGGTATTCCACCCGCGCCTGCAGGGTCCAGACGCTGACCTCGGTCACCGGCTCAAGCGGGAACTGCAGAACCTTCCACTTGTAGAAGATCGCGCTGGCGCCGCTGACAGCGAGCAGCAGGGCCAGCAGATAAAGATGGGTTTTCTTCATGGACGGCGGGTGGTTCCGCGGCTCCCCTTCCGCGCGCGGCTGTGAGCCGCAGAGTGTCGAAGTATAGCGACTTGCCTGCGCGGCGAATCCGCTGCGGTTGCTGGGTCAATGCGCGGCTATCGTCCGCCGTTGGTGGCCAACCCTGGGCACGTCGTCTGCTGCGCGACGGCCCCTGTGCAGGCATTCGACCCGGCAGGCGGCGGCGTCTGCCGATCACGGTTGGTCATGCGACGTGATCGCGCGTTCGACCGCACGGCGGTAGCCCACCGCAACGGCGGGCCCGAGTCCGAGGTCCCGCCGGCCTGCTGGACTGCAGCCTCAGACGTCGAGGTTGGCAACCTTGAGCGCGTTGCTCTCGATGAACTCACGGCGTGGCTCGACGACATCCCCCATCAGCGTGGAAAAGATCTCGTCCGCTGCCACGGCGTCCTCGACACGCACCTTGAGCAAACGGCGGGTTTCGGGGTTGACCGTGGTTTCCCACAGCTGCTCGGGGTTCATTTCGCCCAGTCCCTTGAAGCGCTGGATGGTCCGGCCGCGTTTGGCCTCCTCCAGCAGCCAGCTGTGCACCTGCTCAAAGCGACTCACCGTCTGGCTGCGACCGCCGCGCTCGATGCGTGCCTCGGTCTGGATCAGGTCGGCAATCCGGCTGGCGGCTTCGCCGATCGGTCGCCACTCGCTGGCGCCGAACAGGGTCGCTGGCAGGGTCTGGGTTGAGGTCAGCCCGTGATGCTGTCGCTCAACCACCAAGCCGCCCGGCTGCTGCTCATCGGCCGCCTGGGCATGCACGCGGTAGCGCGGTGCGCCCAGACCCGCCGCTCGCAGTTTCAGCTCAAGACGCTCCAGCCACGGCGCGAGGGCCTCAATGTCGCGGAAGTGGGCGGGGGTAAGCGGCGGCAGGTCGATCAGCGCTTCCAGCACGCGGGCGTCGAAGCGGTGGCCGAGCCGGCGTACGGCATCACCGGCGGCGCTGAAGTCGGTCATCAGGGATTCCAGCGCAGGCCCGCTTACCGGTGGCGTTTCGGGCGCGTAGTGAAGCGCTGCGCCGTCCACCGCGTGGTTAATCAGATACGCGTTAAGTGATTGATCATCCTTGATATATTGCTCATTTTTACCCTGCTTTATCTTGTACAGCGGCGGCAAACCGATGTAGATGTGGCCGCGCTCGATGAGCTCCGGCATCTGCCGGTAGAAGAAGGTCAACAGCAGGGTCCGGATGTGCGAGCCGTCGACGTCAGCGTCAGTCATGATGATGATGCGGTGGTAACGCAGCTTGTCCGGGTTGTACTCGTCCTTGCCGATTCCGCAGCCCAGCGCAGTGATCAGGGTGCCGACCTCCGCGGATGCCAACATGCGGTCAAAGCGGGCCCGCTCGACGTTCAGGATCTTGCCCTTCAGCGGCAGGATCGCCTGCGTCTTGCGGTTGCGACCCTGTTTGGCCGATCCACCGGCGGAGTCACCCTCGACGATGAAAAGCTCCGACAGCGCCGGATCTTTCTCCTGACAGTCGGCGAGCTTGCCGGGTAGACCGGCAATGTCCAACGCGCCCTTGCGCCGGGTCATGTCGCGCGCCTTGCGCGCCGCCTCTCGCGCTCGAGCAGCGTCCACCACCTTCCCGGTGATGGCGCGCGCCTCGTTCGGGTGTTCCTGCAGGAACTCCTCCAGCTTGCGACTGACGATTCCTTCAACCGCTGGCTTGACCTCGGAGCTGACCAGCTTTTCCTTGGTCTGCGAGGAGAAGCTCGGATCCGGCACCTTGACCGATAGCACCGCGATCATGCCCTCGCGCATGTCGTCGCCAGTCATGCTGACCTTGGCCTGCTTGAGCAGGCCGGACTTCTCGATGTAGGCGCCCAACGTACGGGTAAGTGCAGCGCGAAAACCCGCCAGATGGGTGCCGCCATCCTTTTGCGGGATATTGTTGGTGAAGCAGAACATCGTCTCCTGGTAGGAGTCGGTCCACTGCAGCGCGACGTCGACGGTGATGCCGCTGGCCTCGTGGCCCCGCAGCGACACGACCGACGCATGCAGAGGATTCTTGAGAGCGGCCAGGTGCTCGACAAACGACCGGATACCGCCCTCGTAGGCAAACAGGTCGGTCCTGCCTTCGCCACGCTCGTCAGTCAACTCGATCCTGACGCCGGAATTAAGAAAGCTCAGCTCGCGCAGCCGCTTAGCCAGGATGTCGTAGTGGAACTCGGTGTCGGTGAAGATCGACGCCGCGGGGCGAAACAGCACGCGGCTGCCGCGCTTCGACGAGGGGCCGACGACGCGCAGCGGGTACAGCGGTTCGCCCAAGGCGTACTCCTGCTCGTGATGCTGGCCGTCGCGCCAGATGTCCAGTCGGAGATGCTCCGACAGCGCATTGACCACCGACACGCCCACGCCATGCAGACCGCCGGAAACCTTGTAGCTGCTGTCGTCGAACTTTCCGCCGGCGTGCAGCACGGTCATGATGACCTCCGCTGCCGAAACGCCCTCTTCCTTGTGGATGTCGACCGGAATACCGCGGCCGTTGTCGAAGACGCTGACGGCCCCGTCCGGGTGGATGATGACGTTGATCTGGTCGCAATGCCCGGCGAGCGCCTCATCCACGGCGTTGTCGACCACCTCGAACACCATGTGATGCAGGCCGGTACCGTCATGGACATCGCCGATGTACATGCCGGGGCGTTTGCGTACGGCGTCGAGGCCGCGCAGCACCGTGATCCGGCTGGAGTCGTACAGGGGGGCTTCGTCGTGGGTATCGGTCATGGGAACAGGGGCACCTGTGGCGGATGCAGAGCAGCCGCGGAGCTGTGGGAGGATGCGCCGATTATACCGCTCGTCGAACGTCGCCCTGTTCCACGTGGAACGTGGTAACCGTCGCTCCGCATTTTTGCAGCCCGGAAGGGGCCTCGACGCCAGTGATCCAGACCTGGGCGCCGGTCGCGGCGACAGCATCGACCGCCCGGCGCTGGTGCTCACGATCAAGTTCGGAGGCCAGGTCGTCCAAACCGACAATCGGCCAGTGCCCGAGGTGGGCTGCAAAGTGAGCCGCCTGGGCCAGCACGCAGATCAGCGCGGTGAGCTTCTCCTGCCCGCGCGAGAACGCTTCCCGATTCGGCAGGGCCGGATAGCAGACATCCCAGTTGGCCCGGTGTGGACCGACGCTGGTGTATCCGGTGGCCATGTCGCGCTCGCGGCCTGCGATCAGAGCCAAATCCAGACGTTCACGATCAAGCCGCCAACCAGGGCTGTAGCGCAGCTCGGGCGGCCCCGCTTCGGGCATCAAAGCGGCGCCAGCCGCTTGCAGAGGGGCAATCAGTTCGTTTGCGTAGCGAGAGCGGAGTTCGTTCAGCTGCGTTCCGGCATCGCTCAGTTCAGCATCCCAGGCGTCCAGGGCCGATGGCGCTGGGGCCATCTTCAGCAGCGCGTTACGCTGCTTCAGACTGCGGTGGTAACGACGCCACAGCGAAGCAAACGTCGGTTCCACGTGGAACAATCCCCAGTCCAGATACCGCCGCCGCACATCGGATGGCCCAGCAATCAAGGCGTGTGATCCGGGTTCGAAGCAGACCACAGGACAACAGCGCAGCAGATCACCCAGGGTCGCGACGGGGTCGCCGTCGATGCGAGCCTCCCAGCGCCGGGCGCTGCAGGTCAGACCCAGTCGGCGCAGCGACGTTTCAGCGGTCGGTTTGACTTCGGCAAAAACCGCCAGGTCCGATTCCCCCCGGCGGATCAGAACATCCCGCGTAGGCGAACGGAATGATCGGCCGTAGCCGAGCAGATAAAGCGCCTCCAGAATGCTCGTCTTGCCCGACCCGTTCGGGCCGACCAGCATCGTGATGCCCGGATCGGGTTCGATGTCCACATGCGCGACTATCCGCAGTCGCTCGACGCGCAGCCGCTGCAGTCGCATGCGGCCGGCGGTTGCGCTACAGCCGCAGCGGCATCACAACGTGTCGACAGCGCTCATCGGTCGATTCACGTACCAGCGCCGACGAGTTCGAATCTCGCAACTGGATCACGATCACCTCGCCGCGCAGCGCCGACAACGCTTCCAGCAGGTACGTCACATTGAAGCCAATCGCCAGCCCTTGGACCGTTGTCTGGGCCTCAACCTCCTCCACCGCTTCCTCGTTCTCCGGGTTGTGCGCAACGATTCTCAGCTGCCCCGGCTCAACTTCAAGCTTTACGCCGCGAAACTTCTCGTTGGAAAGAATCGCCGCTCGCTGCAGCGCTGCGCGCAGCACTTCGCGATCAACGCTGACCAGCTTGTCTGCGCCGATAGGCACGACTGCCTCGTAATCAGGAAACCGGCCGTCGATCAGCTTTGAGGTGAAGGTCACATCACTGCGCCGGACGCGAACGTGGCTGCGCCCGACCTCCAGCTCGACCTCGTTGTCGCCACCTTCGAGCAGCCGCTGCAGTTCCAGCACACCCTTGCGCGGAAGAATGATCTGCTTGCGGGTCTGCGCCGCGCCCGGAAGTGGCGCCTCGCACAGCGCCAATCGATGCCCGTCGGTCGCGACGCAACGCAGCGTCGTTTCGGAAAGATCAAACAGCAGGCCGTTCAAATAGAAGCGCACATCCTGCTGCGCCATGGCGAACGCGGTGCGTTCGATGAGCTCCTTCAGCACGCCCTCACCGACGCGCACGCGCTCGACCAGCTCAACGTCTTCAATCGCGGGAAACTCGTTGGCCGGCAATGTCGCCAGAGTGAATCGGCTGCGACCAGCGCTGATCGACGCCTTCTCTCCGGTCTTCGAAAACTGCACGCGGCTGCCGTCGGGCAAGGCACGCACGATGTCAAACAGCTTGCGCGCCGGAACGGTGACCTCGCCGTCGATGGCATCCTCGACGGTGGCGCTCGCCACCATCTCGACTTCCAGATCACTGCCGGTAAGAGAAAGCTTGCCGCCCGCAACAACGACCAACAAGTTGCCGAGCACGGGAAGCGTGTGACGCCGCTCAACCACGTTTATGACTTGCTGCAGCGGTCGCAGCAGCGCTTCTCGTTGCAGGCTGAATCGCATTGTGGATCCCCGTGGGAGCGCCTGAAAGCCGCTTCAAGCAGTGTATAAAACTTAAAAGATGGTGGTGGTGGTGTACTGGAATATCCGGTAAAACTACTTCAAGGTATTGATCCTATTAGCTTTTTTCAATCCGAAAGGCTGTTGGGCAAACCCCGCTCGCCGGTGTATGACCTGTGGGTAACTTGACCCTCTCGCCACCGTCCACACGTTATCCACAGCTTCCTCGCCGCTACCGCTTGGGTCTACCTATTCGGTGAGCTTGCGCACCAGCTTTTCCCAATCTTCGCGCAACTTGCCGTCCGTCTCCTGCAGCAGTCGAATCTGCCGACAGGCATGCAGCACGGTGGTGTGGTCGCGACCGCCAAATGCATCGCCAATTTCAGGCAGGCTGTGCTCAGTCAACTCCTTCGTCAGCGCCATAGCCGTCTGCCGCGGGCGAGCCAGCGAACGCGTCCGGCGCTTCGACAGCAGATCCTTGATCTGCAGCCCGTAGTAGTCTGCCACGGTCTTCTGGATGTTGGGGATGCTGATCGCCAGCTGCTGGGCACGCAGCAGGTCGCGTAGCGTCTCCTGCGCGAAATCAACGCTGATCGAGCGGCCCATGAAGTTGGCGCGCGCCGCCAGCGTGTTCAAGGCACCCTCCAGATCGCGCACGTTCGAGCGCATCCGTTTGGCGATCAGAAACGCCACCTCATCCGGCAGTGCCAGACCGCGCTCGCGCGCCTTGGTCAGCAGGATCGCCGCCCGCGTCTCGAAGTCGGGCGGTTCGATCGCCACCGACAGTCCCCACCCGAGGCGCGACTTCAAACGCGGTTCGAGATTCTCGACTTCTTTCGGGTAGCGGTCGCAGGTCAGGATGATCTGCTGCTTGCCGTCAAACAGTGCGTTGAAGGTGTGGAAAAACTCCTCCTGCGTGCGGTCCTTGCCGGCAAAAAACTGAATATCGTCGATCAGCAGCGCGTCGACCTGCTGGAACTGGCGCTTGAACTGGTCCATCGACTTTTCCGACAGCGCCTTCATCATGCCGGCAAAAAACTGCTCTGAGCGCAGATACAGCACGCGAGTCGACGGATTGTGGCTGCGCATCGCGTTGCCTGCCGCATGCATCAGATGCGTCTTACCGAGACCCGTCCCGCCGTAGAGCAGCAGCGGGTTGTAGGCGCGCCCTGGGCTTGCCGCCACCTGCATTGCGGCCGCTCGTCCCAGCTGGTTCGACTTGCCTTCGACAAAACTATCGAACCGGTAGGCCGGCTCGAGATTGCTGGACGGTTCGCCTGCGCCTCGGCCGACCGGCGCCGCCGCGCGCTTTGCGGGCTGCGGTTCAACCCGCGCAAAGCTGCCGACCTCAAGTCTTACCGCCAAGCCGGGCTCCGCCGTGAAGTGCCTCGCCAGTTCTCCGATGCGGGGCAGATAGCGCTCGCGCACGGTGTCGATCACGAACGCATTCGGCGCGAGCACCACGAGGCCGCCGTCGCGCAGCTCGGCCTGCAGCGGCTTGATCCAGGTCATGAACTCGTCGACCGCCAGTTCACCCTGCAGCCGTTCGAGGCAAGCACTCCAGACGCTCATCGGGGGTCTAGCCCGAACGTTTCATGAATTCGCGCGTTGGTTGCGCAGGATGGTGTTCGCACAAGTGATTTTCCGAAAGAGCACCGTTTCGGGCCATCCGACCGACTGGGGACAATCGCTTGTGCGAACAAGACACCAGCGAGGGCGTGCGAGATTCATGAATCATGCGGGCTGGCGCCAGTCTGGCAAGATCACCCCGGCGTATCGCAGGCGCTGCTGCGGGCCGAGCGGTGACGGACCGCCGAGTCTACGCCGGGCCTCCTGCCCCTGCAAAGCCGCAGCGAATTGACGAAAACCAACAGCCGCGCTAACCTTCGCGGTCTTTTCCGCCAAAAATTCAACGGTTGCCGCCATGAAGCGCACGTTCCAGCCCAGCAATCTCAAGCGCGCCCGCACCCACGGGTTCCGCGCCCGCATGGCGACCGCCGACGGTCGCAAGATCATCAACGCTCGCCGCGCCAAGGGCCGCAAGCGCCTGATCCCCTGATCTGGCCAGGCTGACCTGGTCAGCTGGTCGAGTCAGCCGGCGCGATTGCCTGTCGCAGCCACCCCGACTGCCGCGATCTGAACCGACGCGGCTGTGACACCGCCGCCCGCAGACCCATGAGCGATTACGCTTTCCCGCGCCAGCGAAGGGTTACGGCAAGTGCCGACTACACCCGCAGCTTCGCTGACGGGAGGCGCTTCACGAGCCGCTGTTTTCGCGTCCACTGGTGCCCGGGCGCTACCCCGGCACGTCTAGGACTGGCGGTGTCACGCAAGGTGTCAACGCGGGCGGTGGATCGCAATCGCATCAAGCGCAGCGCGCGCGAAAGCTTCCGCCACGCCTGCGGCGCGCTGCCCAACGGAGATGCCGTGCTGGTCGCGCAGCGCGCAGTGCTCGCCCTGTCTCCTGCGCAGCTGCGATCGGAGCTGAGCGGGATCTGGCAGAAAATCGCCGCGTTGCCCGCGTCACCCGCCCAAGGCACAATCAGCCCAGTACCTGTCGAACGCCGCCGGGTCCCCGCGTCGACCGCATCCGTGGCTCCCCCCCAACCCGCCGCCGAGCGCTCGCCGCCCGCCGAGCCGACGTCTTCGAGCGCATGAACCAGACCCGAACTTTCCTGTTGTTTGCCTGGCTGCTGGTCGGCTTTCTGATCTGGCAAGCGTGGCAAACCGATTACCACTCGGGGCCTGCCCAGCCGCCGGTCAGCGCTGCGCTTGGCGATCGCTCCATCGAAGCGGGGAGCGACGCCGGTGTCGATCCGACCCTGCCGCCGCCGCCTTCCGCGGATGTCGATTCCTCATCAATCACTGCGCCACAGACTGGGCTGGACAGCGTTCCAGGCAGTCCCGTTGACGCACTCGCGCGGACCGAGCCGGTGGTCGTCACGACCGACGTGATGCGGCTGACCATCGACCCGCGCGGGGCCAGCCTGATTCGTGCCGAACTGCTCGATTTTCCCGAAAGCACCGAGCCGGGCGCGCCATCAGTCCAGCTGTTCAGTCAGGCGCCAGGTCAGTATTTTTCGGCCCAGGCGGGCTGGGTCAGCGCCACGGGTCCGGCGCCGAGCCACCAGCAGATGTTCACCGCGCCAGCCGGAGAGTTCAGGCTGTACGGCGGGCAAACCACGCTTGAAGTGCCGTTCCAGTGGACCGATCCATCGGGCCTGAGCCTTTCCCGCACTTTCGTGTTCGAGCGCGGCAGCTATCTGGTCACCATGCATGAGACGCTGGAGAACCGCTCCGACGTCGCCTGGCGCGGTTACGCCTATCGCCAGATGCTGCGTGAGCCGCCGCCGAGCAAGGGCGGTGGATTCACCAACCCGGAGGCATACAGCTTCGTCGGCGCGGCCTGGTTCACGCCGACCGAGAAGTTCAACAAGCTGACGTTTGACGACTTCGACCCGCGCCAACCGCTCGATGTGGCCGGCCAGAACGGCTGGGTCGCGATGCTTCAGCACTACTTCTTTGCGGCTTGGATTCCCGCGACGACCGAGCCTTCGCGGTTCACCACGGCGACCGTGTCGGGCCGCTATCTGATCCGTACCGTCGCGCCGACCGTGGAAGTGGCCGTTGGCGGCAGTCAGCAGTCCACCACGCGTCTGTATGTGGGGCCCAAGCTGCAGGAACAGCTGGCCGGGCTGGCGCCGGGCCTTGAGCGCACCATCGATTACGGCATCCTGACCCTGCTCGCCGAGCCGCTGTTCTGGCTGCTGTCGCTGTTCCACACGCTGACCGGCAACTGGGGCTGGGCGATCATCCTGCTGGTGCTGCTGATCAAGGCGGTGTTTTTCAAGCTGTCGGAAGCGCAGTACAAGAGCTTTGCCAGGATGCGCGCCGTGCAGCCGCGCATCGAGTCGCTGAAGGAGCGCTACGGCGATGACAAGCAGAAGTTCAACACGGCGATGATGGAGCTGTACAAGAAAGAGAAGATCAACCCGATGGGCGGCTGTCTTCCGATTCTGGTGCAGATCCCGGTGTTCATCTCGCTCTACTGGGTGCTGCTTGAATCGGTCGAGCTGCGCCACGCGCCCTGGATACTGTGGATCCAGAACCTGTCGGCGCCGGATCCCTACTTCGTGCTGCCGGCATTGAATCTGGTCACCATGTGGCTGACCCAGAAGCTGTCGCCAGCGCCGGGCATGGACCCGATGCAGAAGAAGATGATGCAGGCCATGCCGCTGGTGTTCGGCGTGCTGTTCGCCTTCTTCCCGGCCGGACTGGTGCTGTACTGGACCGTCAACGGCGGGCTGGGTCTGCTGCAGCAGTGGGTGATCACCAAGCGCCACGGCGAGCCGACGCCGGCCAAGTCGTGAACTGAAGGGCTCAGGACCTGGATAGCCGGACTCAGGAAACTGAGTTGACGCCTCGGCCCTGAGCCTTCTTAGCCAACGCATCGTATGAGTCTCGACACCATTGCCGCCATCGCCACGCCCGCAGGGGCCGGTGGCATTGGGGTGATCAGGATCAGCGGCGCGCAGGCACCCGCCATTGCGAGCATGCTGCTGGGGCGGGCAGCGCAACCGCGCCACGCCCACTACCTCGCGTTCAAGGAATGCGACGGCGACGTGATCGACCACGGCCTGCTGCTGGCGTTTCCGGCGCCGCACTCCTACACCGGCGAAGACGTGGTCGAACTGCAGGCGCACGGCAGTGCGCCGCTGCTGGCCGCCCTGTTGCGCCGGGTGTGTGATCTGGGTGCACGCATGGCACGACCCGGCGAGTTTACCGAGCGCGCCTTTCTCAACGGCAAGCTTGATCTTGCCCAGGCCGAAGCGGTCGCCGATCTGATTGCGGCCGGTTCCGACGCCGCCGCCCGCGCCGCCCTGCGTTCGCTTGACGGCGTGTTCTCGCGGCGGGTGGAGGCGCTGCGCCAGCAGATCGTCAGGCTGCGCGTCCACGTCGAGGCGGCCATTGACTTTCCGGAGGAAGAGATCGACTTCCTCGCCGACGGACAGATCGACGCCGCGCTGACCGCAGCGCGCGGCGAACATCACAACCTGCTCGACGAATCACGCCGTGGCCAGCGCCTGCGCGATGGCCTGCACGTGGTTATCGTGGGGCCACCCAACGCCGGCAAAAGCTCCCTGCTCAACGCCCTGGCCGGCAGCGAACGCGCCATCGTCACCGCCATTCCGGGCACCACCCGCGATCTGCTGCGCGAGTCCATCCGCATCGATGGGGTCGAACTGTCGCTGGTCGACACCGCCGGGCTGCGCGCTCACAGCGACGACCCGATTGAACGCGAAGGCATGCGCCGCGCGCAGGCGGAAGTGACGCGCGCCGATCTCGTCCTGGCGGTCATTGAGTGCGGTGACTCGCAGGGGCGACAGGATCTCCAGCAAACGATTGCCGCGACGCAAGCAGTGATCTGGATTCACAGCAAGATTGACCAGCACGCCGAACGCGCGCGTCGCGAGGACGCCGCCGCTGGCACGCATCTTTGGCTGTCCGCCAAGACCGGCGAAGGGTTGGACTCGCTGAGTCACGCGCTCAAGGCCGCCGCAGGCATAGACGGCAGCGCCGGCGCCTTCACCGCGCGAGCCCGTCACGTCGCCGCGCTGGAACGCACCGGAGCGCACCTCGCCGACGCGGCCGAGCAGCTGGCAGCAGGCATGGGCGAACTGGTCGCCGAGGAGCTGCGCAGCGCCCACGAAACCTTGGGCGAGATCACCGGCGCAGTGCGCAGCGATGATCTGCTGGGCGAAATCTTCTCCAGCTTCTGTATCGGAAAATAGCGCGCTTGCGCGCCCTGCGCTCGGCCTGGCGGTGTCGACCGCGTGCCGGGTGGCGCGTCGACACCCTGCCTGGCGCAATCGACCTGCACAGCCTGCTCGACGCCACTGCGCCTATCGAAGTGGGGCAGCCGGTGCCGCGCAATTGACCCCGCGCAATTGACCCACCACATGCAGGGCGACCCACCCTGGGCGGCCTGCGTCCGAAGGCCGTTATCGCCATCGATCGAAGGCAACTCGTAGCGTAGCTACCATGTCGAACGGATCGCGTCGCCGACACCGCCTATGGAACGCACACCATGCGTCGGACGAAGGCGTCACTCATCTATCGCCGGACGAAGAACCTGCGAGCGGTCCAACTCCTGCTTGGGCACACCCAGCTTGAGAGCACGGCTCGCTACCTCGGAATCGAGGTCGATGACGCGCTGGAGATGGCGGAGCAAAAAGAGGTCCAGAGAGTATCAGCCGAAGGCGCCTGCTCAGCGGGCGCTCTTCGGCCATGGTCGGACGTTCGCGATAGGCGTGTTGGAGATTCTGGCGGTGATTGCGATTCCGTGGGTTGGAGGCCCGCGTGATCGCGACTTCGGCGCAGTGGCGCCCTACGTCCTGAAAGGCAACGCGAGTCCTGCCCGGGACAACCGGCATTGCGTCGCTCAGTGCGGCGGGCTGAGGCGCGATCCTCCAAAGCGGTCAAGTCGCTCCTTTGGCAAGCGCACGCGTTTGGCGGAGTTCATCCCTTCTGCGTGAGACTTGCCGGCCGCAAACCTCGAAGGACTCCGCTTGGCCGTTCTCGCCCGATTTCTCGCACTCACGGCTCTGCTGGCGCTTCCGGTGTCTGCCGCTGAATCGCCGGCGGCTGATGACGCTCCTACGCTCGAAACCCTGGTGGTGACCGGGGTGATGCCAGGCCCCGGGCTCTGGCGCGTCGAAAGCGACAATCGCACGTTGTGGATCATGGCTACGGTCAGCCCGCTTTCGCGCGACGTGAAGTGGGAGGCACTGCAGGTGGAAGAAATTCTGGGGCAGGCTGATGCCGTGCTGAGCCCGGCTGGCGCCGAAGCTGATCTTAGTGCCGGCGACGTCCTCAAGATGATGACGCTGGCGCGTTCGGCCAACGCGGCAACCAAGCTGCCCGCCCGAAAAAAGCTGATCGATGTACTTCCTCCGACTACCTATGGGCGCTGGTCGGCCACGAAGCAGCAGTACCTTCCCGCTGACCGGAAAGTGGAGCGGCAGCGCCCGGTATTCGCTTCGCAGGCGCTGTACTTTGGCGCGATCAGCGCCGGGGGGCTGACCCGCTCGAACATTGTCTGGAATTTTGTCAAAAATCGCGCCGCTGAACTCGACGTGCCAGTCGTGAACACGCAGGTGCGAATGCCGTTGGCGTTGGATCGCAAACGCTACAAGGCCGGCATCCAAGCCCTGGCGAATTCGCAGCTCGACGACATCACCTGTTTCACCGCGACTCTCGACGCGCTGCCGACGGATCTGGAGACCATGAAGCTCGGCGCCAACGCTTGGGCCACCGGCGACTTGGATCGCCTGCTGCAGCTGGAGCACGCTGCGCTCGCGCCTCCCTGCAAGGCGTTCTACGACCAGACCATGGGCTTTCAGAACAAACCGGAGTGGGGCCGCGCGGCCCGCACGGCGTGGCTGGCGGCTGCCGATGCCGCGCTGGCCGAGAACGACACCACGCTGGCCGTCATGCCCATGGCCGACCTGCTGGGGCCATCGGGGGTCCTGGCTGAATTCAAGGCACGCGGCTACACCGTCGCTGCACCCGATGCCGAAGACTCGGCGTTGGACTCGGAGGTCGACTAAGCCCGGCACTTGAGTCCGGCCTGAAAACAAACGGCGTCTACGATCTGGGCTGGGGTGGCGTCAGCAGTGAATGCCTTGAGCCTAGAGCGGCGGAAACCGGCCAACAACGGTCACTCAGTCCATTTGCGAGATCACTGCTCCGAAGCGGCCACTCGGAATCTCGGAGGCAGCTTCACCTCACCATTGCTCAGCCTCTCAGCGTGCCAAGCCGGCTTGTCAGCTCATACAGAATTTTATATATCCGGCACAAACGAACGTGGACGCCCAACAAACGAACGTGGACACCCAATAACCAACGAACGTGTGCACGGACGTGGACACCCAAGACGAGGTGTGCACGGACGTGGACACCCAAGACGAGGAAAAATCCTACACGCCAGACCGCCTTCTGCCGATAGCCGACAACGCCGTGTCGCGTCACGCTCAGTGCATGGGCTATCCGAGCCAACTCCTGGTTGTTCCCGACGTCGCAGGCACCTTTCACTGTGTCTCGCGCTGCGTGCGGCGGGCGTTTTTGTTTGGCGACGATGCGCTTACGGGGCGCAACTTCGATCATCGCAAGCAATGGCTGGAGGATCGGCTGATCGAGCTGGCCGATGTTTTTTCGATTTCGGTGCTGGCCTACGCGGTGATGAGCAATCACCTGCATGTCGTGATGCACGTCGATCCGATCAATGTCGGTACGTGGTCGGACGATCAAGTCGCCGACCGTTGGGTTCGCCTGTTTCCGGCGCGTGCCGAGGGTGAGGTCGACGTCGAAGGCTGCCGTCGCAAGGCCGAAGCGACGTTGGGGAACCCAGAGCGCCTGATCGAGCTGCGCCGCCGGCTGGGCGATCTGTCGTGGTTCATGCGCTGTCTCAGCGAGCCGATCGCGCGGCTGGCCAATCAGGAAGATCGCTGCAGCGGGCGCTTCTGGGAGGGCCGCTTCACGTGCCAAGCGCTGCTCGATGACGCCGCCGTGCTGGCCTGCATGGCGTATGTCGACCTCAATCCGGTGCGCGCCGGCATCGCCGACGATCTGCCGTCGTCAAAGCACAC
>JBBRBN010000006.1:0-77467 GCA_038205755.1 Lysobacterales bacterium
ACGAACGCCTGGAGCGTTCCGAAGCGCTCGATGCAGGCAACCGACCAGCGGCAGCTGGCGGACCTCGTCGGCTCGTATAAAAGGGGCCCCTCGCTTCCGCCGTGCGAATCGGCGGCGAGACGCTCCCCTCTCGGTGGCAGGGCGGGCGCGCCCGCGTGCTCCAGCCAGTCGAGCAGGGCCGTCGAGTCGGGCAGGGCAGAGCGAATTTCCTCCCGATGACGTCGCGCCACAAGGGCACGCTGGGCGTCACTGGCAGGCGTCCAACGGAGGTGGGAGAGGCCGAGCAGGACGACCGGCCGAGGGTTCATCGAAGCGAGTTCGCAGCGAGTAAGTCCGAGAAACCGCCCGAGGCCGCGACGGCCGTCGACGGAGACATCCGCGATAGAAGTCTCTGATCACCGAAAGGTCATGACCGACTAGCCCGAAACCAGAACAGATTGGGGTCGGACTTCGCTTCTTCCGCCAAGGGAAGCTACGAGGAAACCCCCGCCTCGCTCGTAGCGAGTGAGTAAGGCTTCCGGGCTGTCAGACAACGAACCTAAGTAGCAATAGCTATTGAACGGAGCAGGAACGAAACCCGCTTCTCAGCACTTATTCTGCCTCAATTTGTTAGCCCCGTTGCATTTACTGTTCTCCTGTTTGGCGCCGGACCCGCCCGCTGTAAAATCAGCAATCGAACCGTACGAGATGAGGTTCGGCGTTTGGTAGGCGCGCTTGCCACCGCTGCGCGCGGCGAGAAGTGGTGCAACATTCATTAGATCGTTCATCGTGACCCCCCGGTTGTGTATCATGGATCGTATTCGAGATCGCCCCGACGGCGCAAGCGGCAATTGACCGGTGGTTGCCGCCAGCGCTAAGGGCTTCGGCAAATGTGCCAAACGCCAGCACATCGGCAAGTTGGCAGCACTCGATGCTCACCCTAGCAGCCTGTCGGACTTAGGTGGTCGAGGCGATTGCTGGCCGCGTGAGGACAGACAACGACCATTCTTGGCCCATAGCAGCGCTATGGGCCAAGAATTGGCGTCGTGCGCTTTTTTTGAACACTCGGGCCGCGCAGACGGAGTTGCAGCCCGGCCAACCTAACCCGCATGTTTCATGAATTCGCGCGATGATCGCGCAGGATGTTGTTCGCACAGGAGACTACCGAAGGAGCGGCGTAGCGGGCCATACGACCGACTGAGGTCTCCTGTGCGGACAAGAGACAAGCGAGGGCGCGCGAGATTCATGAAACATGCGGGTCAGGTCGGCCGGGCTGCAAATCCGTCTGCGCGGCCCGAGTGTTCAAAAAAAGCGCACGCCGCCAATCATTGGCCCATAGCGATGCTATGGGCCTGCGAATCGTCGAAAACCTGTCCTCACGGAGCCAGATTTTCGCCTCGACCACCTAGTCCGACAGTCTGCCAGGCCGGGCTTTTTGGTGTTGCGATGAATCGACGTGCTTAGTTCTGCACGTTCAACTCGGTACGGCGATTGCGCGCACGCCCCTCAGCGGTGTCGTTGGTATCGATCGGACGGCCTTCGCCGAAGCCGTTCGGTCCAACCAGTCGCGAAGTGGCGATGCCGTTGCTGGTCAGGTAGTCATACACGGCGCGGGCGCGACGCTCGGACAGACCCTGATTGTACTGGTCGGAACCGACGGCGTCGGTGTGACCGGCAACCTCAACCCGCAGCTCAGGATACTTCCGCAGGATCGACACCGCCTCACTCAGGATCGAAACCGCATCCGGCCGCAGGGTCGACTTGTCGAAATCGAAGTTCACGCCGCGCAGATCGATGGTGACCGGAACCGGGCAACCGTCCGGACCAACCGTCTGGCCGGCCTGCGAGTTCGGGCACTTGTCGTTGCAGTTATTGACGCCGTCGCCGTCGTCATCAAGGTCGGCACAGGTCGCCACCGGCGCCACGGGAACGGCGGGGTCAACACGCGGGGCGGCCCGACCAGTCGGCTCGGGTCCCAGCTTGACCAACAGGGTCACGCTGGCCACCTGATCGAGGAAGTAGCTCTCATCACTCAACGACGAGTCGTCGGTATCAACGCGCACGCCGTACTCGGCGCGAAGCGCGGCGCGTCCGTAATCGGCCAGCAAGCCGACGCCCGTCTGCACCATTAGATCGTTGCCGCGGCGCTCCAGCGGACGCCCACCGCGCGGGTTGGAGAACTCGTCCTCGTGGCGCTGGACGCCGGCACCGAACGACACATACGGCCACCAGTTGTCGCCGCCGACATCACGGAAATGATAACGCCCGACGAGGCTGGCGGAGTAGATGCTCCAGTTCAGCTGCGAGCCGTCGTGCTGCGGGTTGGCGTGCTCAAGCTGCACGTCCCAGGACCAGTTCGGGCCATAAAACTTGCCGATGCCAATGCCAAGAACAGGCGGACGACCAATGTTGCGGTCATTGTCAAAACGACCCATACCAGCCGAGCCGGTGACGTACCAGCGATCGTCGAATCCGTCCTGAGCGGATGCCGTCTGGGCCAAGCCAAGTGCGCCGAGCAGCGCACCGCAGAGAATCATCTTGTTCATCGTCCACTCCTGAAATGAAACCATTGTTGGTAAATACCGGCCGCCGCAATTCCCACTCCAGCTCGCCCAAGTTCGCTGATCGCTGCGCAGGATACTATCCTAATGATGACGGTTGGTTAACAAAAAGATAACACAGCCCCCGCGATCGGCGTCTGTGCGCCATCGCACTAACGTGCGAAGAGATCAAGCAACCGGTGGATCGGGGTCGCTTCGAAGCGCGACGTGTCGCGCACCAGCTCCAGAATCTGCCGCGCACGGTGGGCGGGAAGGTGCCCACTGATCGCTGCCTCGAACTTCCGCAGCAGGACCGGGATGCCCTCTCCGCGCCGCTCGCGGTGGCCGATCGGAAAGTCGATGGCGACCTTTTCGGACTGGCTACCGTCGTTGAAGAAGACCTGGATCGAGTTGCCGATGTAGCGTTTTTCAGGATCGAAATAGTCGCGGGTGTACTGCGGATTTTCGCTGACCTGCATCTTGCTTCGGAGCAGATCGATGCGCGGATCGGCGGCGATTGTGTCGCTGTAGTCATCGGCGGTGAGTCGACCGAAGATCAGCGGGATGGCGATCATGTACTGCAGACAGTGGTCGCGGTCCGCGTAGTTGGACAACGGACCGGTCTTGTCGATGATCCGCACGCCGGCTTCCTGGGTCTCGACCACGATCCGCTCGATCTGGTCCAGCTTGCCGACCACCTGAGGGTGCAGCTGCATCGCGCACTCTACTGCGGTCTGGGCGTGGAACTCGGCCGGGTAACTGATCTTGAACAGCACGTTCTCCATGACGTAGCTGCCAAACCCGCGTTCAAACTCGAATTCCTTGCCCTTGAAGGCGACGTCGTAGAAGCCCCAGGTCTTGGCGCTCAGGGCGCTTGGGTACCCAACGCAGCCCTTCATCGCGTTGAGGGCATGCGTCACCGCGCGGCGGCAGGCATCACCGGCCGCCCAGCTCTTGCGCGGACCCGCGTTGGGAGCATGCCGATAGGTGCGCAGCACGCCGTTGTCGATCCAGGCGTGCGAAATGGCGTTGATGATCTCCTCCTTGCCGCCGCCCAGCATGTGCGTGGCAACCGCCGTGGAGGCCAGCCGCACCAGTATCACGTGGTCAAGGCCCACCCGGTTGAAGCTGTTCTGCAGCGCGTAAACGCCTTGGATCTCGTGCGCCTTGATCGAGTACGCCAGCACGTCGCGAACCGTGACCGGCTTGCCGCCGCTCGCGGCCGCCTGGCGCGACAGGTGATCGCCAACGGCAAGGATGGCGCCGAGGTTGTCGGACGGATGACCCCACTCGGCGGCCAGCCAGGTGTCGTTGAAATCCAGCCAGCGCACCTGCACGCCGATGTTGTAGGCCGCCTGCACTGGATCGAGCTCCCAGGACGTCCCCGGCACCTTAACGCCCCCAGGCAGGACCGCGCCTGGAACCAGCGGACCCAGATGCTTGACGCACTCGGGAAACTTCATCGCCAGCATCGAACAGGCCAGGCTGTCGAGCAGCACGTAGCGGGCGGTGGTGAATGCCTCCGGCGAACTGAGGTAGTAGTCAACCACGTAGTCGGCGATGTCGACCATCGGCTGGTCAGGATCGGGACGCTTGGCGGAGCGGATGTCGTGGCTGCTCATGGGTGCTCTGTGTTCTTGAAAGGCGAAAACCTGGCCCATAGTTTGCCAGATCGCCCAGTCGATGCGCGGCCGTGGTGACTCCTAAGCCGGCCCGCGGATGCGCTCCTGCAGCCCGGATTGCGCAATGCCAGCCGTGCCGTGGAACCACGCCCAACGTCGGATGCTGTCCGGCGGTGAGCGCGTACTTGAGCGCGCCCCGATTTCCGGGCAGGGTAGCCTCCCCAGACGCGCACGCACAGCCATGACCAGCAGCCCCTATCCGCATCTCCTGAGTCCGCTGGATCTTGGATTCCGCACGTTGCCCAATCGCGTTCTGATGGGCTCGATGCACACCGGGCTGGAAGACAAGGCATCCGACTTCCCGAAGCTGGCCGCGTATTTTGCCGAGCGCGCACGCGGCGGCGTTGGTCTGATCGTGACCGGCGGCATCTCGCCAAACATGCTCGGTTGGCTGAAGCCGTTCTCCGGCAAGCTGTCGATGCCCTGGGAAGTACGTCGCCATCGGCTGGTCACCGAGGCGGTGCACGCCGAAGGCGGGGTGATCTGCCTGCAGCTGCTGCATGCGGGCCGCTACGCCTATCATCCGCTGTCGGTCGCACCCTCAGCGATCAAGGCGCCCATCAATCCGTTCAAGCCACGCGCCCTGACCTCGCGCGGCGTGGAGCGGCAGATCAGCGCCTTCGTGCGCAGCGCCAAGCTTGCCCGCGAGGCCGGCTATGACGGGGTCGAGGTGATGGGATCGGAAGGCTATCTGATCAACCAGTTTTTGGCGCCGCGCACCAATCACCGCGATGACGCGTGGGGCGGCACCTTTGATAAGCGCCTCCGCTTTGCGGTCGAGATCGTGCGCCGCACGCGCGAGGCAGTTGGCGCGGATTTCATCATCATCTTCCGGCTGTCGATGCTGGAGCTGGTCGAGGGCGGCTCGAGCTGGGATGAGATTGTCGCCACCGCCAAGGCAATCGAAGCCGCCGGCGCAAGCATCATCAACACCGGCATTGGCTGGCACGAGGCGCGCGTACCGACCATCGCCACGTCGGTGCCGCGGGCGGCGTTCGCCGGCGTCACCGGCAAGCTCAAGCCACACGTCGGCATCCCGCTGGTCGCAGTCAACCGGATCAACATGCCGGATGTGGCCGAACAGGTGATTGCCAGCGGCCAGGCCGATATGGTCTCGATGGCGCGCCCGCTGCTGGCGGACCCGGAGTGGGTCAACAAGGCGCGCACGCGCCGCAGCGACGAGATCAACACCTGCATCGCCTGCAACCAGGCCTGTCTGGATCATGTCTTCGTCAACAAAAAGGCCAGCTGCCTGGTCAATCCCCGCGCCTGCGCCGAGACCGAACTGGTGTATCGACCGACAGCACAGGCCCGGCGCATCGCGGTGGTGGGTGCGGGACCGGCCGGCATGGCCGCCGCCACCGTCGCCGCAGAGCGCGGACACCGGGTGACCCTGTTTGACTCGGCAAAGGAGATTGGTGGTCAGTTCAATCTGGCCAAGAAGATCCCGGGGAAAGAAGAGTTCCATGAAACCATCCGCTATTTCCGCCGTCGCCTCGAGCTGACCGGCGTCGAGCAACGCCTCGGCACGCGCGTCCGGGCCAAGGAACTGATTGAGGAAGCGTTTGACGAGGTGATCCTGGCGACCGGCATCCAGCCGCGCAAACCGGACATAGCGGGCATCGACCATCCCATGGTCTGTTCCTACGTCGATGTGATCAGCGGTCGCCGCGTGCCCGGACGCTCGGTGGCACTGATTGGCGCCGGCGGCATCGGCTTTGACGTCGCCGAGTTTCTGGTCCAGAACGGCATATCCTCCACCCTCGCCCCGCCCCGCTGGATGGCTGAGTGGGGCGTCGACCCGAGTTTCGAGGGCGCCGGGGGACTGCGCGAACCCGCACCCGAACCACCCGCACGCCAGGTCTGGCTGCTGCAGCGCAGCGAGGGCCGGCCCGGCGCCCGGCTCGGCAAGACCACCGGCTGGATCCATCGCGCCGCACTCAAGCACAAGCAGGTCCGCATGTTTGGCAATGTCAGCTACGAGCGCATCGACGACGCCGGACTGCATATCCGCATCGGTGACGTGACGCAGTGCCTGGCGGTCGACGACGTGGTCATCTGCGCCGGACAGGACCCGCTGCGCGAGCTGGTGGAGCCGCTCCAGGCGGCCGGACGATCAACCCATCTCATCGGCGGCGCCGATATCGCCGCTGAGCTTGATGCCAAGCGTGCGATTGACCAGGGAAGCCGGCTGGCGGCGCGGCTGTAGCCCATTCAAACCGGTCCGCGTGATGGCGCCAACAGGCGCGATCAGCACCGGCCTGGGCGCGCTGCCCTCACAGCATCGCGCCTCGCGGCGCTGCTACGGGCTGGCTGCAGCCACGCTGTGCAGCCCAGTCGCCCGCGCCGGGTAAACGGCCCCCGTGACGCCTACGCCGCCACCACGTAACAGGGTCGGTACTCGCCGGACATCTTCATGCGCTTTTGCGCCACGAACGAGCGCAGCAGCTCATCCAGTGCGCGCATGACCTCGGGCTCACCGTCG
The DNA here is from genome assembly GCA_038205755.1 of Lysobacterales bacterium. Taxonomy (GTDB): domain Bacteria; phylum Pseudomonadota; class Gammaproteobacteria; order Xanthomonadales; family Xanthomonadaceae; genus JANNWF01. The sequence goes on from JBBRBN010000006.1 coordinate 6,687, forward strand.
ATGAGAAAGGGACCGTGCTGCTCGATCGCGCGCATCCCCTCTTCCTTGACATTGCCGGCGACGATGCCCGAAAACGCCCGTCGCAGGTCGGCCGCCAGGTCGTGCACAGGCTGGTCGCGGTGCAGCTTCAGTCGTGCCATGTTGGCGTGGGTGGGGGCGAACGGCAGCTGGAACGGGAGCGCGATGCGCAGCGACCAGTTGAAGAAGAAGGCGTCCTGGTTGGATAGACGATGCGCACGCACGCGCTCGACGCCTCGGCCGATCACACGCGCAACTTCGGATGGGTCGTCGACCACGATGCTGTAGCGCGAAGCCACCGCATCGCCCAGCGTCAGGCGCAGAAAGTGATCGATCTGCTCAAAGTAGGCGGCCGACTCGCGCGGGCCGGTGAAGACCAGCGGAAACGGGATCTCGGCATTGTCCGGATGCAGCAGGATGCCGAGCAGATAGAGGATTTCCTCCGCCGTACCGACGCCGCCCGGAAACACGATGATGCCGTGCCCGACGCGGACGAACGCTTCCAGCCGCTTCTCGATATCCGGCATGATCACCAGCTCGTTCACGATCGGGTTGGGCGACTCGGCGGCGATGATGCCGGGCTCGGTGATGCCGATGTAGCGATTGCGCGAACGGCGCTGCTTGGCGTGGGCGATGGTTGCCCCCTTCATCGGCCCCTTCATCGCACCGGGCCCGCAACCCGTGCAGATGTCCAGCCCGCGCAGCCCCAGGTGGTAGCCGACCGCTTTGGTGTAGTTGTACTCGTTGCGGGCAATCGAGTGGCCGCCCCAGCAGACCACCAGGTTGGGCTCGACATGTGAGCGCAGCACGCGGGCATTGCGCAGAATTTCGAACACCGCGCTGGTGATGCCCTCCGACGAGGTGAGGTCAAAGCCGCTGCCGCCCTCAAGATCAGTGGCGACATAGGCGATGTCGCGCACCACGGCAAACAGCAATTCGGCGACACCGCTGATGATCTTGCCGTCGACAAACGCATTGGCCGGCGCATTCTGCAGCTCAAGCTTGATGCCGCGGTCGTGCTGGTGCACCTGCACATCGAAATCCGGATAGCGCTCGCGCGCAGCGCGCGGGTCGTCCGACTCGCTGCCCGAGGTCAATACCGCCAGCGCGCAGCGCCGCAACAAGTCGTGCAGACCGCCGCTGGAGGCATCGCGCAGGCGGCTGACCTCGTGACGGGAGAGAACATCGAGCCCGCCGCGCGGCGAAATACGGGCATTGACTGTGGCGAGTGAGGTCATGGATCAGTGCAGGTCCGATGGATGCGGCCGGGAAGAATGACACAGCGCATGCGCTTGCCAAAGCGCCGGGCTCGGGAGGCGACGGATCGGGCGCAAACGGCAACGTGACGCGATGACGCTGGATCAGGACTGGTACTTGGGGCTGAAGTGAGCGGTCAACGTGAACTCGCCGTGACCTGCTGCGTAACCAAGTCCTCGACCGCGCCATTCACGCCTTACACCTGACCGCCAGTGGCATCCAGAGATCAGCCGGACTTGTTGCCCCGGAAGAAACCCGAGGCTGTCCGACTGAATCGGTGCAACGCTCACCGCCGACGTCGCCGAACAGGAAGTCCTCCGAACTCGGCCAATCCGGGCTGCGCGAGCGCTACGACCGCTGTGTCACCCCCGCCAAAAGAAAGGGCCGACATTTGTCGGCCCTTTCTAACGTATCCGAGGTGCGCCGGTCGACCTAGAAGCGGTAGCGGAAACCGATCTGCGCAGACCACCGTGACTCACCGCGATTGTCGCGAAGGGTGATATCGCGGATGTTGGCTTCACTGAAGTTATAGCGATAACGGCCCGACGCCTGGTCGATGCCCGAGAAGGCGACGATACCCCGACCAAACGGGAAGCCAACTTCTTCGATCTGCCCCCAGTCCTTGTTGACAAGGTTGCCGACGTTCTGCACGTCAATCCAGATCTCTGAGCTATGGCCCTCCATGAAGCCCGGCAGCTCCTGACTGAAGCGGAGGTCGAACGAGTTTGTAAACGGGGACTTGCCGCTGCCGGGCAAGGCGACATTACCCGCCAACCGCGCCAGCTCCGGATTGCGCGCCAAATAGTCGAAGAACGCCGTCTCCATTGCCGCACCGCCGGTGAAGATCACATCGCCCGGTGCCGCCGGCACGAACAGCAGGTCGTTCACGCGACCATCGCCGTTGGCATCGTTGGTGAACGAATAGCTGAACGGACGACCAGAGCGGCCCTCGTAGAACATCGCCGCAGACGTCTTGTAGTCGCCAAACAGTCGGATTTCGTAGCCAAGGGTTGCAATAAAGCGGTCCCGAATCTCCGCCACCGCCGTGCCCGAGACTTCATCATTCGGGTTGAGGCGGAAACTGTTGGCCCAGTTCGAGATGGCCTGCGACGAGGTGAGCGGGCTGACTTCTTTCGCCTGGGTATGGGTGTAGCCCACGCTCCATGACCAATTCTCAACGGTCGGCTTAACCAACGAGAACGTCAGCTGCTGCGACTCTCCCTTGCTGGTCGGACGAAGCACCGTCACGTCCGTAAAGCGCCGATCACGCCGATCACGCGATGCGGATGCGGTGAGCGGGTTGCCCCAGTAGAACAGTCGACCGTCCTGACCAACAATTGTGCTGGCTGCGCCGAGGTTGAGGTTTTCGTAGTAAAGCGCTTCTTTGACGTCGGTCACCAACAGCTCGGCCGAGGCAACGATGCCGTGCCAGGGCAATTCATGATCGAGCGCGAGGTTGGCCTTCCACACTGCGGGCTGCTTCAGGTCCGAATCAACCAAGTCGAGCGGCCCACCGACACTGCCGGTCGGCGAGGTCGGAATGCCAGGCTGGTTATTCGGATCCGGCGAGAAGGCGACGCCGTTGCCATTGCTGGAGAACACTTCGCCAAGCGTGATGCCACCATTGTTCTGAAACGGGTTGGCAAGCCAGACGTTGGCTGCCGCGCCGGAGAACAAGCCAAAGCCGCCGCGCAGCTGAGTCGAGCGATCACTGTCAAACGTGTAGTTGAAGCCGATTCGCGGCTGCACCAAGCCGTTGCCGTCGATGGTCTGGGTGTTGTCAAACCCAAAGATGGCGGAGGCCTGCGGATTTGCCGGCGGAGCACGCGGGACGTTGGGCACATCGTAGCGCAGACCATAATTGACGGTCAGGTTGTCGCTGACCAGCCAGGTGTCCTGCAAGTAGATGCCGAGATTCTCAAGCTCAATGGCGGCAGCAAGCGACGCAATGTTGCCATTGATCGGGTAGCGGACGTTGAATTGAGTTGGCCGGCCGGCCGTGTAGTTGGCCAGCGCGTCCTCGAACGTGACACCACCGAAGTTATAGACGCCGAACAGGTCGCGACCAAACAGATTCAACGCCTCGTTCTTCTGATACTCGACACCGAACTTGACCTCGTGGTCACCCAGGAACAAAAAGCCGCTTCCTTGGGCGGTGGTGACTTGAGATTCCAGGACATTGACGTGACGGAACTGCTCCGCACCCAAGTAGATGCTGTCTGAACCAGCGCAGGTCGAACGGTTCGCTGTCGCGCCCCAACACAGGCGAATTTGCGGCAGCTCGGCATTCAGATCCCAAAGCGAGCTCGACTCCGAGCGCCCCACTTTGAACTCGGTCGAGAAAACGTCCGACCAGTCGCTGAACAGTTGCACGACTGAGGATTCGAACTCGACGTTATTGTTTTGCCAATAGCTGGACAACGACAGACTGCGCGAACCGATGTTCCGCAAAAACGGCTCGGCCTGCTCTGACTTGTTGTACCGGAAGTAGGCCCGATGGTCTTCGTTGATATTCCAATCGAACCGGGCCACGACATCTTCGACCTCGAAGCTCAACGCACCCGGCAGGGCAAAATCGCCGGCGTCGAAACCCCACACTGACTGCGATACATTGCGAACCTGATCGATTTGCGATGCGTTGATTGCCGAAGGTAGCGCGTTAGGTGCACCCAGGGTGCGCTCAAACTTCTCGTATGCGATGAAAAAGAACAGCGTGTCCTTCAGCAGCGGGCCACCAAAGGTAGCGCCTACCGTCTCTTCCTTCTGCGGCGGGGCGAAGAAGGAACGGTCGAGCTGGCCGGTGCGCGCCCAATCGCCATCGCGATAGAGGCCATAGACCGTACCGGTGAACTCGTTGGTGCCCGACTTGGTTACTGCGTCAACGTTGGCGCCGGTGTACCCGGACAACGAAACATCGTAGTTGGCGAGCGAGATATTGATCGCCTCAATGGCGTCAATCGAGATCGGCTGCCGCGCGGTGGTGAGGTTATTGCCGCCGAGGCCGAAGCCATCGTTGATGGTCACGCCATCGACGCGGATGTTGTTGAATCGGATGTTCTGGCCACCGGCCGAGATCTCCGTGCGCTCCTTGTCGGTCTGCGCAATGCGGGGGTCGAGCCGCACGTAGTCCTGAATGTTGCGCGCAATGGATGGCAGCTGGTCGATCTGCGCACGGCTTATATTGGTGCCGGCGCCCATGCGGTCGGTGGCGAAAATCGCCGACTCGGCGCTGGCCACCACCGTGATCGTATCGAGGTTGATTGCCTCGCGGGTCAGCTCGAATTCCACGTTGCTGGTTTCACCAAGCTGAAGCGAGAGGCCTTCCTGCATGGCACCGCGATAGCCGTCACCCACTGCGGTGACCGTGTAGGGGCCGCCAACGCGCAGGCCGCGGGAGATGAATCGACCGTCGGCGCTGGTGGTGGCGCGCGACACCGTGCCGGACTCCTGGTGCAGGATGGTGACGTTGGCGCCGGCCACTGGCTGACCGTCGGCGCCGACGATGCGGCCACCCAGAGCGGCGGAAGTCTGCTGCGCGAACGCAGGCGCGGCTGCCAGTGCAATGGCGAGACCGATGGTGAGGCGCGAAAGCCGGAGCTTGGTGCGGTTGGTCATGGTGTTGGCCCTATGTCGAAGGTGACTTGAGAAAAGCGTGCGGCATCCCGCCGCAGATACCACGCGGTCGCCATGTGCGACCGCAACGGAAGAAAATGTTTCAAGCGCTGCGCCTGCGGCGAGAATCGCCGGGAGAATTGTCGGCACGTCCGCAGGTTAACATCACTTTAACACGCTAGCAGCGCCCCATGACAAACGTGTTTCAAGCTGCTTGCGGCGTCATGTGGCGTCCCTGGGCGGCGTCCAGATAGCGCGTGCGCTTGGCCGGCTTCAGGCGCGCCAAGTCGATCCGGATCAGCCCATCGACGCAGTGTCCGAAGGCCGGATCGATGCCAAAGTCCAGAAATCTCACGCCATCGGGCTCACACAGGTCCACATACTGGCGATACAGAACCGGCAGTCTGGTGCCAAGGGCCTCCAGCTGCGCTTTCAGCCTGGCCAGACCTTCCCTGCTGTCCTTGCCGTGCCGATCGAGAGCAGCCGCCTCGCGCACTGCCTGTGGCACGACATACGGGTTGCGCGCCACGGCCAGACCCTCGGCATCGCCGAAGTAGCGTCGATGGGTCTCGACGATCAACCCGCGCGCGGCCTCGGGCAGCTGAGCCGACAGGCTGACTGGTCCAATCAGGTAGCGAATATCCGGGTGCCGGGCAAGAAAAGCGCCGATACCCTGCCAGAGATAGTCGAGGCTGCGGCTGCCCCAGTAGCGCGGCTGCACAAAGCTGCGCCCAAGCTCAACGGCATGATCCAGAAACCCGTCCGCCGACGCTGCAAACTCGAACAGCGACGCGCTGTAGAGCCCGGCCATGCCACGCAGGTCGAGCACCTTGCGAACCTCGGCCAGCCGATAGGCGCCCACAATTTCGAGCGCCGCCTCGTCCCACAGCACGATGTGTCGATAGTGCGGATCGAACTGGTCCAGGTCGCGCTTCAAACCAGTGCCCTCACCCACGCGCCGAAACGCCAGCTCGCGAAGTCGCCCGATCTCACGCAGCGCGGCGCAGCCGGGCAGCGGATCGAGCAGCAGAATCTGCTTGCCGTCGGTGGTCAGTCCGAGCCGCTCGGCCAGCCGCAGAGCGCTCCTGACGGCCGCTGGCGGCTCGGGATGCGCAATCGCGCCGCGCGTCGCAAACAGAGGCGGCTTGCGCGAGGCCAGACGGTAGACGTGCCGACGCATCGCCGCGGCCACCCGCGCGGGCTCGCTCGGTGCGCCGGCCGCAATCAGTGCCTCGGATGCGATCTGTTCACCAACGGTCACGCTGATCCTCTGGTCCTGCGCGGCGAACATCTCGCGCGGTAGCAGCAGGGTTGCCAGCGGCTTGGCCAGCATCGAGAGGCCATAGAAGGTCGCCGAGTTCTGTGCGTCGATATGCACTGGCAGCACCGGCGCACCCGCACGCCGCGCGAAGCGCACGAAACCGTCGCTCCAGCGGCTGTCGCTTACGCCATACGGCCGGATCCGGCTCACCTCGCCCGCCGGGAAGATAATCAGCGCCTGCTCGCGCTCCAGTGCGCGATAGGCGTCGCGCAGTCCGGACCTGGCGCCGCGATCGCTGAACACGTCGCAGGGAATGAGCAACTCGGCCAGCGGTTCGAGCCGGGTCAGAACAGTGTTGGCGAGGATGCGCACGTCGCTGCGCACCGAGCCGACCAGATGCAGCAGGGCCAGCGCATCCAACGCGCCCAGCGGATGGTTGGCCACGATGACAACACGACCCTCCGACGGAATGTTCTCGCGGTCGGTCGGCGCCACCCGATAGGAGAAGCGCATGTTCTCCAGTGCCTGGCCAACAAACCGCAAACCGCGGGCACCCGTCAGCGCGTCGAGCGTCGCGTTGATTTTCGCCTCGCAGGTGATTCGCCGCAGCAGTTCGACGACCGGGCGAGAAAAGGCCCGCCGCTTACCTTCAGCGAGCCGTGGAAACGCGCGGTAGAAATCCCGCTCGACGCTGATCATCGCTTCCACCCCAGAGAACGGCTGCTCAGCCTAGCTGCGGTTTGCGAAACGCCAGTGACAGGCGCACGTCCGCTCCTGACGCACCTTACCGGGAGCCCAGGGCCGTTCCGCCAGAAGCGCTGGCAGCGCCCGACTGAGCCCGAGCTGGCCCCAGCCAGACCTCGACCCGACGGTTGCGCTGCTTGCCCTGTGGCGAGTCGTTCGACGCCACCGGCGCGGCGCCGCCCATGCCTCGTGAACGGGCCGGATCGATGCCGCGCTCGGTCAGCCGGTTGGCGACGTAGTCGACCCGCTCGTTGGACAGTGACAGTGCCAGGTACGGAAGCGTCTCGTCAGCGTCGGAAAAACCCAGCAACAGCAGCGGCTGCAGTTTCTGCTCGGGACGCCGCATGAACTCGGCGAGACGATCCAGATCGCGCTGCGCCTTGCTGTCCAGGAACGCACTGCCCGATCCAAACCGGAAATTGAGCGACAGCCGCCGGGCGCCCTGCAGCAGCGTCTGATACTCGCTCGGTGCATCGCTTCGCGGCTTCCCGGCATAGGCCCGGATATTCTGCGATACGAAGCCAACCTGCTCGACCAGCGCCTGTCCGTTCGCCGCCAGCACGTAGCCGACAAAGGACTGCGCCAACCGGCTGGGCTTTGGCACCACATAGAGGAACAGCCGTCGCGACAGCGGATAATCCTCGACCGCCACCTCTTCGCGCGTTGGCAACACGGCCGCGCCGCCGTCCGACACCGCCAGCGCGCGCACGCCCTGCACGCCTGTCAAGCCGACAAATCCGATAGCACGAGGATCGGCCGCCACCGCGGAGGCCAACTGGGCTGTGCTCTCGTAGCGCTGCGCGCTGCTGGCCAGTGCGTCGCTGCCCAGCACAAGGGAGCGGAAAGACTCCCAGGTGCCGGACTTGTCATCGCGCGCGTGCAGCGCCATCGGACCGGCTGGGGCGCCCAGCGCGGACCAGTTCGCGATTTTTCCGCTGAAGATGGCCCGCACCTGCGCCTTACTCAGCTCGCGCAGCGGATTGCCCGGATGCACGATGATCGCCAGTCCATCCAGCGCCAGCACCACTTCCTGACCTGGCGAATCGAGACGGCCTACCTGGGCGCCTGCGTCTGCAGGCGTCGTGGGGCGCGAAGACATGGCAATGTCGGTGGCCCCGCTACCGAGGCCTTTGAAGCCCGTGCTTGATCCATGCGCGTGAATTTCGACAATCCGCATCTGCTCACCGCGGCGGGCGTGCAGCTCGATCTCCTCAAAGGCCACCTCGACGCGGCGGATGTCGTCGAAACCCTCCGCCCGAAGCCAGCCGCTTGCCAACTCCGGTGCCAGCCGCTCGCCAATGGTGTTTGAACCGTGCAGGCGCAGGCGCTCCTGGCCGAATCCAGCCGCAGGGATGACGGTGAGCAGCAGGAGCAGCACAATCGGGAAACGCATGGCGAACGCTCGGCAGTGGGGACGGCTAGAGTTTGCCCTTGCCATGTGACGGCAATATTCAATCTCCGGCGCCAATGCCGGCCGCGTGTTGGCGCCTCGTGTTGGCGTCACGACCTGGAGCACATCGATGATCATCAGCCTGGCCCCGACGCTGCACAACCTCGGTGGCTTTACCGTCGGACGGCTGCTTCCGGCGGCCAAGATGCGCAGCGTCGGTCCCTTCGTGTTTCTTGACCGCATGGGTCCGGGCCACTTTCCGGCTGGCCAGGGCATCGACGTGCGACCGCATCCGCATATCGGCCTGGCCACGCTTACCTATCTATTCGCAGGAGCGATCACCCATCGCGATAGTCTCGGCAGCGTGCAGGACATCCTACCGGGCGACGTCAACTGGATGGTCGCGGGACGCGGCATCGTGCATTCCGAGCGCACGCCCGACGCGCGGCGCGAGTCGCCGCACTCGCTGGACGGCCTGCAGTGCTGGCTGGCGTTGCCACAGGCGCATGCGGAGACGGCGCCAGCCTTCTTCCACGTTGGCGTCGCCGCGCTGCCGCTGGTCGAGCGGGACGGCGTAAAGATCCGCATCTGCGCCGGCCACGGCTTCGGTCGCTGCGCGCCAGTGCCGGTGCGCTCTGGAACGCTGTTCGCCGATACGCGAATGGTCGCTGGCGCGCGACTGCGGCTCACCGCCGAGCACGCGCAACGCGCGATCTACCCGCTGACCGGGGAGCTGCAGCTGGATGCAATCGCGCTGGCCAATGACCAGCTCCACGTGCTCGAACCCGGCAGCGAGCCTGAGCTTCGAGCCAGCAGCGACGCGCATGCGGTGCTGCTTGGCGGCGAGCCGCTGGATGCTCCGCGGCGCATCTGGTGGAACTTTGTTTCCAGCTCCGAGCAGCGCATCGAGCAGGCCAAGGACGACTGGCGCCAGCAGCGATTCGACCAGGTGCCGGGCGAAACCGAATGGACTCCGCTGCCGGAGGGCTGACCCGACGCGGGGCGCGCCTCTCGAAAGCGTCTCAGCCGCCTGCCTGCTCGTCGGCGAACCGCGCCAGTGCGCCCTCCAGCAGACCGAACAGCTCGTCGATCTGCGCCTCGGTGATCACCAGCGGCGGGCAGATGGCGATGGTGTCGCCCGGCAGTGCGCGCACCAGCAGGCCCGCTTCGGTGGCCAACGCGGCCACCCGCATGGCAGCCTTGGCCTCGGGCGCGAAAAAGCGCTTGGCGGCAACATCCTGAACCAGCTCCAGGCCGCCCAGCAGGCCCATCCCGCGGGTATGGCCGACAAACGGGAGCTGACCCAACGTCGCCAGTCGCGCCTGGAAATGCACGCCAACCTTTGCGGCGTGCGCCACCAGCCCGCGCTCTTCGAACAGCTCGAGATTGCGCAGCGCGACCGCACAAGGCACCGGGTGACCGGAATAGGTATAGCCATGCGCGAAGGCACCAACCTGGCGACTGGGTTCGACCAGCGCTTCGGCCATCCAGTCCGGCACCGCCACTGCGCTGATGGGCAAGTAGGCGGACGACAGCGCCTTGGCCATCGACATGGTGTCCGGTCGCATGGCAAGTGCCTCACAGCCGAAATTGGTGCCCAGCCGACCGAAGCCGGTGATCACCTCGTCGTCGATCAACAGCACGTCGTACTTGTCGAGCACCGCCTGGATCTTCGGGAAATAGCCGGCCGGCGGCACGATCAGGCCGCCAGCGCCCATCACCGGCTCAGCGATGAATGCGGCGACGGTGCCCGGGTCTTCGCGCAGGATCATTGCCTCGAGATTGGCGGCAAGCCGATCAGCAAACGCCTCCTCGGTCTCACCTGGCTCGGCGAAGCGATAGTGGTGCGGGCAATCGGTGTGCAGGATGCCGTCAATGGGCAGATCGAAATGCTGGTGGAAATTGGGCAGACCAGTAAGGCTGGCCGAGGCCAAGGTCACGCCGTGGTAGCCGCGCAGCCGGCTGATGATCTTCTTCTTGCGCGGCCGGCCGATGGCATTGTTGTAGTAGCGGATCAGCTTGACCTGGGTGTCGTTGGCGTCGGAGCCGGAGTTGCCATAGAAAATGCGCCACGGGCCGGTGTGCCGGCGGCTCTCCGGCAGCCACTGATTGAGCTTCTCGGCCAGCAGGATGCCGGGCTCGTGGCTGCGCGAGGCAAACATGTGGCCATATGCAAGCTTCGTGAGCTGGGCGGTTGCGGCGTCGATCAGGGCCTGTTCGCCATAGCCGATCGCCACGCACCACAAACCGGCCAGCCCCTCCAGGTACCGCTTGCCGTGGTTGTCGTAGACGTAGATGCCCTGGCCGCGCTCGATGACCAGCGGCCCGGTCTGCCGGTGGGCGTGAAAGTTGGTGGCGGGGTGCAGGACATTCTCGATGTCCTTGCGGGCGAGCGAATCCATGGTGACTCCGTGTGACGGTAGTACGAGGCTGCGCGGGTGCGCCGCTGCTGGCACTACAGCAGCGCCAACAGGTCCGTCTCGATGCTCTCGGGCGTGTCGGTCGGCGCGTAGCGCCGCCGGACTTTGCCATCACGGTCGACCAGGAATTTGGTGAAGTTCCACTTCACCGCCTCAGTGCCCAGCAGCCCCTTGGCTTCCTTCTTCATGTAGCGGTACAGCGGATGCGCGTCACCGCCATTGACCGCCACCTTGGCGAACAGGGGAAAGCTGACGTCATAGCTCAGCGAACAAAAGCTTTTGATCTCGGCCTCGTCGCCCGGCTCCTGGTGGCCAAACTGGTCGCAGGGAAAGCCGAGCACCACCAGCCCTTGGTCGGCGTACTTTTTGTACAGCGCCTCGAGACCGGTGTACTGCGGCGTGAAGCCGCACTTGCTGGCGGTGTTTACCACCAGCACCACTTTGCCGGCGTAGTCGGCCAGCGACTGGGCGTCGCCGTCGATGGTGATCGCACTGAAATCATGGACGCTGGGCATCGCAGCAGCTCGCGGGAGGTTGGGCAAACAAGCGTAGCGCAGCCGGGCCGCAAAGCCTAAAGGGCACCCGGCATCACGGCAGCCCGCGGCCGGCTATGCAATGATGCAGTGCACCATTCGCTGCCGGAGACTGAACTTGCTTTACCGCATGCATGAACTGACGCGCGCCATGCTGAGCCCGTGGGTCTACGGGGCCGAGGCCGCTGCGCGCATGTACGGCGAGCCGCAGAGCTGGCTGTCGCGCCTGCCCGGCGCCCAGCGGCTGTCGGCCGGCTACGAGCTGTTTCATCGTCTGGGCAAGGACTACGAGAAGCCGGAATTCAACATCCGACATGTGCAGGCGCATGGGCACAAGCTGCCGGTGGTGGAGGTCGAAGCCGCGCTGAAGCCGTTCTGCCGCCTGCTGCGTTTCAAGCGCTACAGCGACGCGTCAAGCGCAATCAATGATCTGAAGGACGACCCCAAGGTGCTGGTCGTGGCGCCGCTGTCGGGTCACCACTCCACCCTGCTGCGCGATACCGTGCGGACGCTGTTGGGCGACCACAAGGTGTGGATCACCGACTGGGTCGACGCCCGGATGGTCCCGCTGGCCGACGGTGCGTTCCATCTGGACGACTACGTCGCTTATATCCAGGACTTCATCCGCCTGATCGGCGCCCAGGATCTGCACGTGATATCGGTCTGCCAGCCCACCGTTCCGGTGCTCGCCGCCGTGTCGCTGATGGCCGCCCGCGGCGAACCGACGCCACGCAGTCTGACCCTCATGGGCGGACCGATCGACAGTCGGCAAAGCCCCACCCAGGTCAACAATCTGGCAACCACCAAGCCGCTGTCCTGGTTCCGCAATAACGTCATCCACGAAGTTCCGGCCAAGTACCCGGGGCACGGACGCAAGGTGTATCCCGGCTTTCTGCAGCACGCCGGCTTCATCGGCATGAACCCCAATCGCCACGCCGAGTCGCACTGGGATTTCTATCAAGACCTGGTGCGCGGCGATCTGGAAGATGCCGAAGGCCACCGGCGCTTCTACGACGAGTACAACGCGGTGCTGGACATGCCCTCGGAGTACTACCTCGACACCATCCGGATCGTCTTCCAACAGCATCTGCTGCCGCGCATCCAGTGGGATGTGGCCGGAGAGCGGGTCCAGCCCGATGCCATCCGCAGCGGCGGGCTTCTGACCATCGAGGGCGAACTGGACGACATCTCCGGCCTCGGCCAGACCCGCGCAGCGCACGACCTGTGCCGCGGCCTGTCAGCCGAGCAGAAGCAGCACCTGACCATTGAGGGCGCCGGTCATTTCGGCATATTCAGCGGGCGCCGCTGGCGTGACGAGGTCTACCCGCAGGTTCGCCAGTTCATCCGCGATCACGCGTAGAGCGGAACGGGGTTCGTGTGCCAGTGCTTGGTGCCAGTGCCAGTGCCAGTTCCAGCTGTCAGTGCCAGAAGCTAGCTCTTGCTCTGGACTGGAACTGACAACTGGCACTGGCACTGACAACTGGAACTAACCCGCATGTTTGATGAATTCGCGCGATGATCGCGCAGGATGTTGTTCGCACAGGAGGCTACCGAAGGAGCGGCGTAGCGGGCCATACGACCGACTGAGGTCTCCTGTGCGGACAAGAGACAAGCGAGGGCGCGCGAGATTCATCAAACATGCGGGCTACGTACCGGAACTGCCGCCGGCACTGCACCGCTACGCCGCAGCAGCGCCCAACCCGCTACCCTGCGGCGATGATCAAGCGCTACGACCGCGACTACTTTGACCAGTGGTACCGCCCGCCCGGCGGATCGCCCGGCGCCGCCGCGGCGCTGCAGCGCAAGGTTGCCCTGGCCGTGGCGGTGTGCGAATACCATTTGGGTAGACCGCTGCGCAGCGTCCTCGATATCGGCTGCGGCGAGGGCGCCTGGCGTGCGCCGCTGCGGCGGATGCGACCGGGCATCGACTACCTCGGGCTGGACGGCAGCGCCTACGCGATCGAGCGCTACGGTCGATCACGCAACCTGCGTCTGGCCGGTTTCGACCAACTGGCCGAACTGCGCTTTGATCGCAGCGTCGATCTCCTGGTGTGTGCCGACCTGCTCCACTACCTTGATGCGAAGACGCTGCGGCGAGGGCTGTCAGGCTTTGCCGAGCTGGGGCACGGCACCGCATTCATTGAGCTGTTCTGCCGCGGCGACGGCGCCGAAGGCGACCAGGTCGGCTGGTACAACCGGCCTTCTTCGTGGTACCGCCAGTGCTTCGCCGACGCCGGGCTGCTCGCGGTTGGCAATCATTGCTACCTGCTCCCTCCGCTGCATGGAGGCGTCGTGGCGCTGGAGCGCGCCGACGCGTGAGCAAGCCGCCGGCAGCGCCGCCCTATGCTCGGCTTGATCCCCACTGCGTGCTGGCGGCGGTCGAATCGCTGGGGCTGGAAACCGACGGCCGGGTGTTGGCGCTGAACAGCTTCGAGAATCGCGTTTACCGGGTCGGCATCGAAGGTGCGGCGCCGGTGGTTGCCAAGTTCTACCGTCCAGCGCGCTGGAGCGACGCAGCGATACTCGAAGAGCACGCGTTTGCGGCCGAACTGGTCGCCGCCGAACTGCCGGTGGTGGCACCGCTGCTGCTGGCGGATGCCACGCTGCATCGCCATGCCGGATTCCGCTTTGCCCTGTTTCCGCTGCGCGGCGGTCGCGCGCCCGAGGCCGGCGACCGCGACGCACTGCGCCATCTCGGTCAAATGCTGGCGCGCATCCATGCGGTCGGCGGCCGCCGTCCCTTCGAATATCGGGGTCAGCTGGACGTGGAGACCTTCGGCGATGCGCCGGTCAACTTCCTGCTCGACGGCGGCTGGCTTCCCGATTCGCTGGAGGACAACTTCGCGCGGCTGGCAGACGCCGTCCTGGAGCATGTTGATGCCGCCTTTGATGCCTGCGCGGAGGTGGACTGGCAGCGCGTGCATGGCGACTGCCATCCCGGCAATCTGCTCTGGCGCGACGGCGCCGCCCACTTCGTCGATCTGGACGACTGCCTGACCGCACCCGCCGTGCAGGACCTGTGGATGCTGATGTCCGGCCCGCCGGCGGAGCAGCGCCAGCAGTTTGACTGGCTGATGGAGGGCTATGAGCGTTTCCGTGAGTTCGACCGCCAGGAGCTCGGGTTGATCGAGGCGTTGCGCAGCCTGCGGCTGCTCAACTATCACGGCTGGATTGCGCGGCGCTGGAACGATCCGGCGTTTCCGGCCGCGTTTCCGTGGTTTGGCGAGCGTCGCCACTGGGAGTCGGTGATCGCCCAGCTGCAGGAGCAACTCTCGGCGCTGCAGGAGGGCGTCGACTGGGCCTGAAAGACAGCCACCTCCCGGCTCGACCTGTCACGCCAGATCGACAGGCAGGCCAACGGCGGCGACTTCGGCCTGCCGGTGTAAGCTGATCTCCCGCATACGCCGAGCCAGACCATGCGTCACCTAGCCGCCACCTTGCTGCTTGTGATGTCCGGCCACGCCGCCGCCGACGACACGCCAGCCGCGCCCACGATGAGCAGCGTGCTGGCTGATTCGAGCCCTGAGGAATGGGTCGACATCGACCCCGAGCGCATGCTGGTCATGCAGCTCGAGACGGGGCGCGTGGTGATCGAACTCGCGCCACAGTTCGCGCCGGCGCACGTTACCAATATTCTCAGCCTGGTCAAGGGCCGCTATTTCAGCGACTCGCGCATCGTGCGCTCGCAGGACAACTACGTCGTCCAGTGGGGCGACCCCAAGGCCGACACCGACGACGCAAAGCCGTTGGGCGACGCGAAAGCAAAACTCCCGGCCGAGTTCGACCGTAGCGCCGACGGGCTGAGCTTCACCGGCCTGCCCGACCCCGACAGCTACGCCGCCGAAGTGGGCGTCGCCGAGGGCTTTCCGGCAGCACGCGGCGACGGTCGGGCCTGGCTGGCGCACTGTTACGGCATGGTTGGCGCCGGCCGCGGCAATCCCGCCGACAGCAGCAACGGCAGCAGCCTGTACGTGGTGACCGGGCACGCGCCGCGCCACCTGGACCGCAACATAACGCTGGTCGGCCGAGTGCTGGAAGGGATGCCGCTGCTGGCCAGCCTGCCGCGCGGCAGCGGCGCGCTGGGCTTTTTTGAAGACCCCGCGCAGCAGATACCGATCAAGTACATCCACCTCGCCTCGCAGGAGCCGGAACTGCGCCGCCCGCGCCTGCAGAAGCTGCGCAGCGACAGCGCCTCATTTCGCAAACTGATCGAAGCCCGCCGCTTCCGTCACGAGGAGTGGTTCGTCCAGCCGGTCGGTCGACTGGAGCTGTGCAATATGGCGCTGCCGGTGCGCTGAGCGGCTGCCCGGGAATGCCCCGGTAGCGGCTGGCGATTCAGAACTTCCCTGCGCCCGGCGGCTTCCGAGGACCCGGCTTGCCGAAAGCCGGCTTTGCCGGTCCCGACTTGCTGAAGGCTGGCTTGCTGAAGCCTGGCTTGCTGAAACCGGGCTTCCCGGCTGGCCGATCAGTGCCTGGCCGCTCGCTGCTGGCGGGCGGCGGTGGACCGCGCCGCGGCGGCTTGGAGCCGGCTGGGCTGTCGCCAAACGACCGATCAGGACGTGCGGGACGGTCCGGACGCGCGTGCATTGAGGACGGCACGCCGCTGCGCGGCCGAATGGGACGCGGTCCGCCGTCGCCAACGACGCGCTGGATCTTCAGCTTCTGGCCGGACACCCAGACGTTCTTGAGGTGCTCCAGCAGCTCATCCGGCATACCCTGCGGCAGGTCGATGAGGCTGTGGTCATCGCGAATATCGATGCGGCCGATGAAACGACTTTCGATGCCGGCTTCGTTGGCGATGGCCCCCACGATGTTGTTGGGTCGCACGCCGTGAACCTCGCCCACGGCAATGCGGAAGGTCTCGAGCCCGGCATCGCCTTCGCCGCGCCCCTTCGGCTTGCGCACCGGCGCGCCGTGCTCAACGCTGGCAGGCGCACTGCGCGGGCCCTCGCCGCGCGGCGCATCGCTGCGCGTCTTGCGCGGTGGGCGAGCGTCATCGCGAAAGGCCGGTGCCGCGGATTCCGGCGGCGGCGGATCGAGCAGCAGCGGCGTGCTGCCCTGCAGCAGCTTGGCCAGTGCCGCTGCAATCAGCACCGCCGGCACGTCCTGCTCGCGCTCGTAGCGCTCGATCAGGTCGCGGAACATGTCCAGTTCGCCGGCAGCGATGGTTTCGGTGATGCGACACAGGAAGCGCGTCACGCGCTGATCGTTGACTGCCTCGACGCTGGGCAGGCTCATCGCCGCGATCGGCTGCCGCGTCGCCCGCTCGATGGCGCGCAGCATGCCGCGCTCACGCGGCGCGATGAACAGGATCGCTTCACCGCTGCGACCGGCGCGACCGGTGCGGCCGATGCGGTGATCGTAGCTCTCGGTGTCGTACGGCACGTCGTAGTTCAACACGTGACTGACCCGCTCCACGTCGAGACCGCGGGCGGCCACGTCGGTGGCGACCAGAATGTCGAGCTGGCCATCGCGCAGGCGCTGGATGGTGCGCTCGCGCTGCTGCTGCTGGATATCGCCGTTGATCGCCGCCGCCGAGAAGCCGCGCGCCGACAGCTTTTCGGCCAGCTCCTCGGTGGCCTGCTTGGTGCGCGTGAAGACGATCATCGCCTCGAACGGCTCGGCCTCAAGGATGCGGGTAAGGGCATCCAGCTTGTGCAATCCGCCGACCATCCAGTAGCGCTGGCGGGTGTTGATCGCGGTGGTGGTTTTGGACTGGATCGCGATCTCGACCGGATTGCGCAGATAGGTCTGGGCGATGCGCCGGATCGCGCTGGGCATGGTGGCCGAGAACAGCGCGACCTGACGTGTCTCGGGGGTCTTCTTGAGAACCGCCTCGACATCGTCGATGAAGCCCATGCGCAGCATCTCGTCGGCCTCGTCCAGCACCAGACAGGTCAGCTGCGACAGATCCAGCGAGCCGCGCTCAAGGTGATCGATCACCCGGCCGGGTGTGCCCACCACCACGTGCACGCCGCGCTTGAGCGCGCTGAGCTGGGGGCCGTAGCTCTGACCGCCGTAGATTGGCAGCACGTGAAAGCCCGGCAGGTGCGAGGCATAGCGCTGGAAGGCTTCGGCCACCTGAATCGCCAGCTCGCGGGTGGGCGTCAGCACCACCGCTTGCGGCTTGGTCCGCGACAGGTCCAGCCGCGACAGGATCGGGAGGGCGAACGCGGCGGTCTTGCCGGTTCCGGTTTGTGCTTGACCGAGCAGATCGCGGCCCTCGAGTAGCGGCGGAATGGTGGCCGCCTGGATCGGCGTCGGGGCTTCATAACCGACCGCAAGCAGCGCTTCGATCAGCGGCGGGGCCAGCGCCAGATCCTGGAAGCGCAGCAGGCTGGGGGCGTCGGTGGGGTTGCTCATGGCGGATTGATCAAAAGGGCGACGCACAAGGTAACCCGCGGCGCGCCCGCGCGTCCGCTTTGCGCTGCGGAATGACAGGAAAATTACGCGATTGGAGGGCGACGCTCCGGCGTCGCCGCTCCTGATCGGGTGACGATGCGCCGCGGCTACCGATCGCCGTGGGAGAATGTGCGCGCATGCCGCTCGCCCCCGCCACCGCGCCCCTGCTATGCAGCAACTGCCAGGCCTGCTGCTGCCTGCTGCCGGTGCTGCTGATGCCCGAGGACAATCCGCCGGCCGAGCTGGTGGTGACCGATGAGCACGGTCTGTCGGTGCTGGCCAAGGCCGACGACGGCTGGTGCGTGGCGCTGGATCGCGACAGCTTCCGCTGCACCATCTACGCCCGCCGACCGCAGGTCTGCCGCGACTTCGCCGAAGGCGGGCGCGAGTGCGCCGACGAGCGCGCGCTGTGGCGGCACCAGGCCAGCCAGATTCTCTGAGCCTCCAATGAGCCTTTCGGTCCACGCCAGAGCGCACTGGCAAATCCACTTTTGCGTGCTGCTGTGGGGCTTCACCGCCATCCTCGGCAAGCTGATCACGCTCTCAGCGCTGGCGCTGGTCTGGTGGCGAATGCTGCTGGTGGTCGCTGCACTGGCGCTGGTGCCCAAGGTCTGGCGCGGGCTGCGGGCGATGACACCGCGCGTGCTGGGCGCCTACTCGTTCATTGGAGTGCTGGTGGCGCTGCACTGGCTGACGTTCTACGGCTCCATCAAACTGGCCAATGCGTCGGTGGCGGCATCCTGCATGGCCACGGCGTCGGTGTTTCTGGCCGTCATCGAACCTTGGCTGGCCGGCAAGCGCTTCGAGCCGCGCGAGCTGCTGCTCGGCGTTGCGGTGATTCCTGGCGTGGCGCTGGTGGTGGGTGGCGTGCCGCCCGAGATGCGGTTGGGCATCGCCGTTGGCGTGCTGTCGGCGATTCTGGTGGCGGTGTTCGGGGCGCTCAACAAGCGCATGGTTGATCGTGCCGACCCGCTCACCGTAACCTGCGTTGAACTGGGCGCCGGAACCGCCTTCCTGACCTTGATCGCGCCGCTGCTGGTGCTGCTCGGCTGGGCCGGTGAGGAGTCGCTGCTGCAGCTGCCCAGCGCCAGCGATACCGGCCTGCTGCTGTTGCTAGCCTTCGCGTGCACGCTGTTTCCGTTTGCGCTGTCGCTGGTGGCGCTGCGCCACATGAGTGCGTTTGGCGTCCAGCTGGCGGTCAATCTGGAGCCGATCTACGCCGTGGCGTTGGCCATTGTCCTGCTCAGCGAGCAGCTGGAGCTGAGTCCGACCTTCTACCTCGGCGTGGCAATCATTCTGGCCGCGACCCTGCTGCACCCGCTGATCAGCCGGCGCGAACCGCACCCGCCGATCGCCGAGGTGCTGGCCACCGCCGAGGCGAAAAACATCGCTGATTAGGCTGGGGCTATTTGCGCTTGCCCTTGCCGGCTGCCTTTGACCTCGGCTTGCCGTCCGCGGCTGGCTTCTCCTGGTCGCCGATCACCGTGGTCAGCGGGCAGACGGCAAAAATCGGACACTTCCTGCAGCCAACCGCAAGCGCTATCGGGCAAACAGTCATGGCACCGCTCCTCAATGCGAGGCGGACCCGGAGCGCCGCGGTCGCGGCGCCCTGCCCGTCACGTCCACAAGCGTCGCACGATCGCCGCCTCATCCGATAGGCTGGCGTCCCGCCTCACGGACGCCGACGATGGATTTCCGCTATTCAGACCGCACCCAGGCACTGCTGCAGCGCGTGCGCGACTTCATGCGCAGCGAAGTGGAGCCGCATGAGGCGACCTTTTTCGCCGAGGTCGAAGCCAATCGGCGCGCCGGAAACGCCTGGCAGCCAACCGCGATCATCGAGACGCTCAAGAAGCACGCCCGCAGCGAGGGCCTGTGGAATCTGTTCCTGCCCGAGTCCGAGCATGGCGCTGGCCTGTCCAACGCCGAGTACGCACCGCTGGCCGAGCAGATGGGCCGTTCGCCGATCGCGCCGGAGGTGTTCAACTGCAGCGCGCCCGATACCGGCAACATGGAAGTACTGGAGCGCTACGGCACCGCGGAACAGAAGGCCCGCTGGCTGGTGCCGCTGCTGGCCGGCGAAGTCCGCTCCTGCTTCGCCATGACCGAGCCCGAGGTCGCTTCCAGCGACGCGACCAATATCGCTGCGTTGATCGAGCGCGACGGCGACGAGTACGTCATCACCGGCCGCAAGTGGTGGACGTCGGGCGCCAACGATCCGCGCTGCCAAATCATCATTTTCATGGGCAAGACCGACGCCGACAGCGCCGACCGCCATCGCCAGCAGTCGATGATCCTGGTGCCAATGGACACGCCGGGCGTCACCGTCCTGCGTCATTTGCCGGTGTTCGGCTACGACGACGCGCCGCACGGCCATGCGGAGATGCTGTTTGATAGCGTCCGCGTGCCGGTCAGCAACATCCTGCTCGGCGAAGGCCGTGGCTTCGAGATCGCCCAAGGGCGACTCGGCCCCGGTCGCATCCACCACTGCATGCGCCTGATCGGCCTGGCCGAACGCGCGCTGCAGGCGATGTGCCGGAGAGTCTCCAGCCGCAGGGCGTTCGGCCGGCTGGTGGGCGAGCAGACGGTCACGTTGGAGCGGATCGCCGAAGCCCGCATCCGCATCGACCAGGCGCGCCTGTTGACCCTGCACGCCGCATGGAAAATGGATCACGCGGGCAATCGCGCGGCGCTGCAGGAGATCGCCATGATCAAAGTCGCCGCGCCGACGATGGCCTGCCAGGTGATCGACTGGGCGATCCAGGCGCACGGCGGCGGCGGCATGTGCGATGACTTCCCGCTCGCCTACGCCTATGCCCACGCGCGCAGCCTGCGACTTGCCGACGGCCCCGACGAGGTGCACCGCAACCAGATCGGGCGGATGGAGCTGGCGCGCGCCTGAGTTGAGAGGTCTGTCTATCGATCCGAGAGGAACAATCAATTTTTGTGATGGGTCAGGATCCGGTGCCGGCGCTCGACCACGCGCTGGTGGACGCGCAGGACGTTGCCGCGCTGAAGGCCGACATCCTCAACTCCGGCCTGTCGATCTCACAGCTGGTCAGCACCGCCTGGGCTTCGGCGTCGAGCTTCCGCGGCAGCGACAAGCGTGGCGGCGATGCGCAGGGCAAGTTCGTGCAGGACTTCGTGGCCGCGTGGGACAAGGTGATGAGCAACGACCGCTTTGACCTTGCCTGAGGCGAGCACGGCCGCCCCGCCAGCATGACCAGTAAGGCGCGGCTGGATCATGGGCGCGCCGCGTGTCTGCCGCGGCCGCTGGAACCGGCTGCCGGGGCGGATGGCGGCAAAGCGGCCCTCGCAGCTGAACCTCAGTGGGGCCGGTCCGAGCGGGCCGGCCCTTTTTCATGCAAGGCCTGCCTGGACAAAAAGGCAGCACGCCGCGAGCGGGCTCGAGATAGTCCGACACGCCGCTGCGAGCGATAGACTTGATCAATGATCCAGTCACCGGTAATCGGTATTGTCGGAAGTCAGGGCGCCTACGGACGCTGGCTGGCGCGGTTTTTCCGCGAGCAGATGGGGCTGCAGGTGGTCGGTCGCGATCCGGCGGGCGACGCCGCGCTGTCCGAGCGCGAGTTGATCGAGGCGGTCGAGGTGCTGGTGTTCGCCGCGCCGATCCGGTCCACGGCAGCGCTGATCGACCGCTATGCGACGGTTGCCGCCGGCGCCGAGCGGACCCAGCTTTGGTTGGACGTCACCTCGATCAAGAGCGAACCCATCGCCGCCCTGCTCCGCTCACAGGCCGAGGTCGTGGGGTTGCATCCGATGTGCGCGCCACCCAAGTCGCCCACGCTGCGCGGCCGGGTGATGGTGGTCTGCAGGGCTCGACTCGACGGCTGGCAGCCCTGGCTGACGCGGCTGCTGGAAGCGCTTCAAGCGCAGTGCGTGGAGGCGAGCCCGCAGCAGCACGATCAGCGCATGGCGCTGGTGCAGGCCATGGTGCATGCCGTGCATCTGGCCCAGGCTGCGGTGCTGCGCGACTGCGCGCCGGATGTCGAGGGGCCGGACGATGTGATGCCATTTCGCTCGGTGTCATTCGAGCTGGATACGACCGTGGCGGCGCGCATCCTGTCTGGCAATCCGGCGATCTACGAGGACATCCAGTTTGGCAATCCGGCGGTCCTGCCGATGCTTGAGCGGCTGCTCGCTGCGTTGACCACCCTGCGCGACTGCGTGCGGGCCGGAGACGAGGCCGGCCGACGGCGCTTTCGTGAGGCCTTCATCGACACCGGCCGGGCCTTTTTCGGAGCTGCCGCGCTGCGCAGCGGCAACTATGGCTTCGAGCGCCTTGGCTACCTGCTGGCCGACCTGGCTGAGCCACAGGCGATCAGCATCCACCTGCTGCGCGACCGGCCCGGATCGCTGCGCGAGCTGCTCGCTATTCTCGAAGCCCACGCGATCAACCTGGACTCGATCCACTCATCGCGCACACCCGAAGGCGACGTACACTTCCGGATCGGTTGCGATCAGTCCACCGAAGCGACCCGGCTAAGCGAGGTCACCGCCGCCATCGAAGCTGCCGGCCTCGGTCGCGCGGTCGCCAGCCACTGAGGAATTGCTGCTGCGACGTTCGCTCACGCCGCCTGTGCCAGATCCACCGCAGCCACCGCTTGCTCCAGGGTGACCGCCACGGCGTGGATTACGGCGCCAATGCGCAGCGCGCTCTGCACGCCCTGGGCGGTGACGCCATGCTGGCGAATGACTTTCTCGTGCGAGTCGAGGCAGGCGCCGCAGCCGTTGATTGCCGACACCGCCAGTGCGGCCAGCTCGAAGCTGACTTTGTCGATGCCTGGATTGGCCATCGCGTTCATCCGCAGGCCGGCGCGCAGCGTCGCGTATTCGGTGTTCTGGATCAGGTGGGTGGCACGGTAATAGACATTGGTCATGCCCATCATCGCCGCCGCCGTGCGAGCGGCGTTGCGCTCGGTCGCGTCGAGCGTGGTTGCCGCCAGCTCGTCAATCGCCAGCGTCAGCGGCGCGTGTCGCGACGCGACGGCGGAGGCGAGCGCCACTGCAAGGATCTGCTTGCTGGTGAGGCCTGGCGCGCCACCTTCGGTCAGCACGCTCTCAAGGTTGAGTCGCAGGTCCTTGGCATAGTCGGGCAAGGCGCCCCGGATGTCGCTGATGCTCATTGCGTACTCCTGGAAAAAGGGCGGCGGGGCCCCTGAAGAGAGCCCCGCCGTAAGGCAGTCGACCTTGGCTTTTGCCGCGGACGCTGAGGGAGGGATCAGCGGGCGAGCGGTCGACCATCAAGCGCTCGCCCGGCGCGGCTGGGACTCATGCGGCCTTGAGCGTGTCCTGGCCGGCAGTCCAGTTGCACGGGCACAGCTCGTCGGTCTGCAGCGCATCCAGCACGCGCAGGACTTCCTGCGGGCTGCGGCCGACGCTCAGATCGGTGACATAGACAAAGCGGATGATGCCGTTCGGATCGACGATGAACGTGGCCCGCTGGGCGACGCCTTCGTCCTTGTCGAGAATGCCAAGCGCCGTGGTCAGCTCGCGCTTGACGTCGGCCAGCATCGGGATCGGCAGGTCGTGCAGGTCCTTGTGATGGGTGCGCCAGGCGTGATGGACAAACTCGCTGTCGGTCGAGGCTGCCAGCACCTGGGCATCGCGGTCCTTGAACTGGGCGTTCAGCGCGCCAAAGGCGGCGATCTCGGTCGGGCAGACAAAGGTGAAATCCTTTGGATAGAAGAACACCACCAGCCACTTGCCCGCGTAGGTGCTGTTGTCGATGTCGACAAACGCCTTGTCGAGTTCGGTGGAGACGGTGGCCTTGACCTTGAAGGTCGGGAACTTGCTTCCGATGCTCAGCATGGGGATTTCCTCGGTTTGTGGAATGGCGGCGTTGAGCCGACTTGAGGAGAGTACCGGCCCATTCTGCATTGCACAAATAAATTGTGGCTATACGTTTGATTGATGATGCCTATGGTGATAGCTTCATCGCTCAGCCAGCCGCTGCTGCGTAGCCGGGATCACGGAATGAATCTTCGAGACCTCAAGTACCTGGTCGCACTGGCTGATCACAAGCACTTCGGTCGCGCCGCGGCCGCCAGTTGCGTCAGTCAGCCAACGCTATCGACCCAGATCCGCAAGCTGGAGGAGGAACTCGGCGTGACGCTGATCGAGCGCGCACCGCGACGCGTGATGCTGACACCGGTGGGTCTGGACATTGTTGATCGCTCGCGGCGGATTGTTGCCGAGGTCGATCAGCTCAAGGAGAGTGCGCGTCGCACGCTTGACCCCGAGGCCGGCACCATCCGTCTTGGCCTGTTCCCCACCCTGGCACCGTATCTGCTGCCGCACGTGGTGCCGGCGATCGGCGAACGCTTTCCGCGACTGGAGCTGCTGCTGGTCGAGGAGAAGACCGATGTCATTCTGAAGCTGCTGCGCGAAGGCCGGCTGGATGCCGCCGTGCTGGCCCTGCCGCTGCGCGACGACCAGCTGCACATCGAGCCGCTGTTCGAGGAGCCCTTTCTGCTCGCCGTGCCGCGCAGTCACCGGTTGGCGAAAAGACGCTCGCTGCGACTGGACGAAATCGCCAGCGAAAGCCTGCTGCTGCTTGAGGACGGCCACTGCATGCGCGACCAGGCGCTCGACGTTTGTCAGCTGTCCGGCGCGGTCGAGCGCGCCGGATTTCGCGCCACCAGTCTTGAAACGCTGCGTCAGATGGTGGCTGCCAACGTCGGAATCACACTGCTGCCGGCACTGTCGGTGCAGCCGCCAGTGCCAGCACAGGACTCCATCCAGCTGGTCCGGTTCAAGGAACCGGCGCCACGCCGGCACATCGCCATGGTCTGGCGACGAAGCTCGGCGATGGCCGGGTTTCTGCACAAGCTGGCAGCCATCTTCAGCAGCGCGGCGATTGGGCTGCTGCCGGCGGCCGGCACTGAGCAGAACCTCGGGCGCTCGCCGTCCGCGCAACCTGCAATCGTCTGAGGGTCGATGGACGCCGCACCTTTCATTTTTGCGCGCACGGCGACCGCAAGGCCGCTGTTTGGGGATCAGCGTCGCCAGCTCACGCCGTTGACCGCAGCACACCGGATGCTGCCATGGGCGTTGGCGCTTCTGGTCCTGCTGAGTCTGATCGGCACCGCGCACGCAGTCCCGGTGGTGGTCGAGCCGGCCAGCGATGAGCTGCTGCTCGGCGATGCCGTGGTCGTGATCGAAGATCGCGACGCCCGATTCAACGCCGAGGACGTGCTTGCGGGACGTCACGACGACGCGATCATCCGCAGCCAGCGCTCGCCGCCGAACCTGGGCTATCCCAAGCATCGCCACTGGGCAGTTCTCACCTTTCGCAATGTCAGCGATGCGCCGATTGATCGTTTGCTGGTGCTGTGGCGCGGCAGCACCCATCGACAGCTGGCATGGATCGAAACGGTGCAGGACAGCCCGGCGCCTGTGACGCGACGGACGAGTGATGGTCAGGACGAGGTCATGCGGCACTCAATCATCCGCCTTGACCTGCCGCCGCACTCGACCACTCGCGTTGCCGTGCGGATTGACACCGACACCGCACTGTCGCTCGACTATCGATTGCTGAGCGAACAGCGACTGGCCGGAATCGATCGCATCGACTACTGGTTCTTCGGCCTGCTGGCTGGCATCGTCGGCGCCATTGGAATTTATGTCATGGCGCTCTACTTTGCGCTGCGCGAACGGCTGTACCTTCTGTTTGCGGCGTTCGCGCTGGGGAATGTGGTTTACCAGCTGCACACCGAGGGTTACGCCTACGTCCTCTGGCCGGAGGCCTGGCGGGGTTGGGGCAACGCACTCGGTACGGCCGGTGGCACGCTGTTCGCGCTGATGATCGTGCAGTTCATTCGCGACTATCTCAGTCTTCCCACGTTGGTACCGAGACTGGATCGCTGGCTGATGCGACCGGTGATGCTGCCGCTTTTGGCCGTGTTCCTGGTGTACCCGCTCGCACCGTGGCTGGGCAACACGCTGGCAGCGGTGGGCGTTGTCGCAGCCACTGTGGTTGCATCGGTTGCCGTACTGCGTTGCTCCATGCTGAGCCCGCCGGTCTGGTCGTTTCTGGGCGCGACGATCGCCTTCTTCGCCTTGGGCATGGTTCACCTGCTCAAGCGGATTGGTGTGTTGCCGGACCTGCAGGTGCTGTCGCTGGTACTTCAGATCGGCTCGGCGGGTACCACCATGGCCTTCGCCGTCGCCGTCATGCAGCGCCTGCGCCGCGCCGTGGCCGAGCAGCGGGAGTCGCAGGTCGACTACGCCGAGCGGCTGGAAAACAAGGTGGCCGAGCGCACCGCCCAGCTGCGCGAGGCCAAGGAGAGCGCCGAGCGCGCCCTGCTCCAGCTGCAGTCGACCCAGCGCCAGCTTCTGGAAGCCGACAAGATGGCCTCGCTCGGCCAACTGGTCGCTGGCGTATCGCATGAGGTCAACACCCCGCTGGGTATCGCCGTCACCGCCAGCTCGCACCTCACCGAGCGCAGCCGACTGCTGGAGAAGCAGCTGGCGTCCGATTCGCTGACCCGCACCGACCTGCAGAGCTACGTCGCCGAGACCCGCGAAGCCGGTGCGATGATCGAGCGCAACCTGGAGCGTGCCGCCCACCTGATCCGCAGCTTCAAGCAGGTTTCGGTGGATCGCACCTCGGACGGGCGACGCCGTTTCGATCTCTCGGTGCAAATCGCCGAGCTGGTGGAAAGCGTGCGCGTGTCATGGAAGCGACGCCCGGTCACGCTGAGCGTCGAGTGTCCGCCGGCCATCATGCTGGACTCGTTCCCTGGCGCACTTGGCCAGGTGCTGACCAATCTCATCCAGAATGCGCTGCTGCATGCGTTCGCGCCCGACCAGCCAGGCACCATGAAGATCTGCGTCAGCGACTGCGGTCAAAAGGGTGTCGAATTGCTGTTCGCAGACGACGGGGCTGGCCTTGACCCGGCCACCCTGGCGCGCATCTTCGATCCGTTCTTCACCACCAAGCGCAATCAGGGCGGCACCGGACTGGGCCTGAACATCGTCTACAACCTGGTAGTACAAAAGCTTGGCGGTGAGATCCACGCCCGCAGCACGCCGGGCCAGGGACTCACGCTGACCATCCGCCTGCCCAGGAAGGCACCGGACAGCGCACCCGCCGAGGTGCCCGCTTGAAGCGGCACTGGCCGTAACCATGCAACGCCTGCGACCGGGCGCGCCGCCGCCTCACGATCGCCGCAACCGGCGCCCAGCCCCAAGACTTCCAGCATGCTTAAACTAACTCGCGCCTCCTTGGTATCCCTGCCGGCCTATGCGGCTGAGCGGTCCGCCCTCACAAGCCGAGTCGGCGACCACAGAAAGCTGCGCAGAGTCCCACTCGGCGAGCACATCAGCCTGCAGTTCGAGGACGAACTGACCGCGCGGTGGCAGCTGCAGGAGGCGCTGCAGCTCGGCCACGTGGCGCAGGCTACCGCCGTCCAGCGCGTGCTGGATGCCGCCAACCTGCTGATTTCTGACGCCAGCAACCTCAAGGCGACCCTGTTTGTTGACCGCGCCAGCCTGACCCAGCGCAGCATCGATCCGGCTGGCCTTGAGGGCATCGAACAGCACATCTACGCCGAAGTCGAAGGCCGCGGACGCAGCTTGGCAATCGTCAATCCGCATCCGTTGTGCCACTGGGATCCGGGTGCCCACGCGACACCGCTCCTGCTTTTCGAGTTCAGCGCCGAGCAGATCACGATGCTGCAGGCAGGCGCCGAATTTGGCTTCGGCATCGCCGACGACCGCATGCGCGTGGCACACACCGTCAAGCGGGGCAGCCGCGCGGCATTGCTGGCGGACTTCGGGTAAGCGCCCTCAGCCTGCAGGCGAATTCCAGGCTTCGCGACAGCAGCTGGGCGGAGGACGCCTGCACGCGCCGCAGCAGCCAACGCAGCCATTTCCGGCGGACTCGCCAGGGGCCGGGCCCGTCGGTCAAATCGGGGTCGCGCGTCAGACTCCAAAGGCGCGCTGGCACCAGGCGATCAGCGGGCCCGAGAACAGCCCCAGCACCAGCATCAGCGCGGCATTGACGCCGAGCAGCAGGTGCAGCTGCGGATCCTGGATCAGGCCGGCCTTGGCCGAGTCGTCCGCCGGGTCGAAGTACATCACCTTGATGACCCGCAGGTAGTAGTACGCGCCAACGACTGCGAACACGACGCCGACGATGGCCAGCCACAGCATGCCGCCCTGGATCGCCGCCTGCAGCACGGCCAGCTTGGCCCAGAAGCCAACCATCGGCGGCAGGCCGGCCAGCGACGCCATCAGCAGCAGGACCAGCAGCCCCTGCCATGGGTGCTTGCGGCCAAGTCCGGCGAAGTCGGAAATCTGCTCGGCTTCGTAGCCGTTGCGCGACAGCATGATTACCGTGGCAAAGGCGCCGGCCGACATCAGGGCATAGCAGATGGCATAGAACAGCGCGGCGGCATAGCCGACAGCGGTCGGGTTGCTAAGGGCGAGGAACAGAAAGCCGACGTGCGAGATTGTCGAGTAGGCCAGCATGCGCTTCATATTGGTCTGCGCGATCGCTATGACGTTCCCGACCGCCAGCGAAGCAACGGCCAGCCAGGCGATGATGTCGCGCCACCAGCCATCAAACTCGCCCGCGCCGCCCTCCAGCAGACGCCAGGCCATGCCGAACGCGGCGAGCTTGGGCGCCGAGCCGATGAACAGCGTGATTGCGGTCGGCGCGCCCTGGTAGACGTCCGGCAGCCACATGTGGAACGGTGCTGCGCCGAACTTGAAGGCGATCCCAACGATCAGGAACACCACGCCAAACATCATCAGCGGCCGATTTTCGCCAAGGTCCGCGCTGGCCGCGTGGATGGTGGACAGGTCCAGGCTGCCGGTGGCGCCGTAGATCATCGACATGCCGTACAGCAGCATGCCCGAGGCCAGCGCGCCAAGAACGAAATACTTCATGGCTGCTTCCGACGCCACTGCGCTGTCGCGATGCATCGCCACCAGTGCGTAGGACGACAGCGCCAGCAGCTCCAGCCCAAGGTAGACAGTGACGAGGTTGCCAGCCGACACCAGAATCATCATGCCGAGCACGGCAAACAGGCACAGCACGTGGAACTCGCCCTTGAACAGGCCGCGATCCTTCAGGTACTGCCGCGCGTAGATGAAGCTGGCCGCGGTAGTGAGGAGAATGAAGGCCTTCATGATGTCGCTGGGCGCGTCCTTGAGAAACATGCCGCCGAACGCGCTCACCGCTTCTGCGTCAGCGCCGCGCAGCACCAGGGTCAGCGTTACTGCAAGCACGACCAACGCAAGAAAGTGCGTAAGTCCGCGGCGCGCATCGGTGACAAACAGGTCGATCAGCAGCAGGGCGCAGGTAGCGCCGAGCAGGAACAGCTCCGGCAGCATCGGGACGAAATCGGCGGTGGTCATGATCGTCGGATTCCGGGATTACAGCTTGGTAGCTGCAAGCTGCAGCGCCAGATTCGAAATGGAGGCACTCATCAGCTCGATCAGCGGCTGCGGGTAGATGCCGAAAAACAGCACGCCGGCGGCAAACGCGCCGAGCAGCAGCGCCTCCCTGCCGTTGATGTCCTTGAGCGCAGCGACATTGGCATTGGCCACTTCGCCGAAAATCACCCGCTTGACCAGCCACAGGGTGTAAGCCGCACCGATGATCAGCGTCAGCGCAGCCAGCGCCGCCACCAGCGGGCTGTACTGGAACGCCGCAAGAATCACCATGAACTCGCCAACAAAGCCCGAGGTGCCGGGCAAGCCAGAGTTGGCCATCGCGAAAAAGACGAAAAATGCGGCGAACCACGGCATGCTGTTGGCGACGCCGCCGTAGTCCTTGATCATCCGGCTGTGCATCCGGTCATAGACCACACCGACGCAGGAGAACATGGCGCCGGAGATGAACCCATGCGAGATCATCTGCACCATGGCGCCCTGCAGCCCGAGCTCGGCGGCATCGGTGCGCCCGGCTTCGCGAACCAGCGCATAGGCGATGAAACAGCCGAGCGTGACGAAGCCCATGTGCGAGATCGACGAGTAGGCGATCAGCTTCTTCATGTCCTGCTGCACCAGCGCCACCAGTCCGACATAGACCACCGCGATCAGGCTCAGCACGATGACCAGCCAGGCCCACTCGCTGCCGGCATCAGGAACGATCGGCAGGGCAAATCGGATGAAGCCATAGCCACCGATCTTCAGCATGATCGCGGCCAGGATCACGGAGCCGCCAGTCGGCGCCTCGACGTGCGCATCGGGCAGCCAGGTATGCACCGGAAACATCGGGACCTTGACTGCAAACGCGACCAGAAAGCCGAAGAAGAGCCACATCTGCTCGGTCGCCGACAGCGGCAGCACGTACATGTCGGCCAGCGCCCAGCTGCCTCCCTTCAAGTACAGATAGATCAGCCCGATCAGCATGAAGACCGAGCCGAGGAAGGTGTAGAGGAAGAACTTGACCGCCGCGTAAACGCGCCGCGCGCCACCCCAGATCCCGATAATGATGAACATCGGAATCAGCATGCCTTCGAAGAACACGTAGAAGAGCATTGCGTCGAGCGCGCAGAACACGCCGATCATCATGCCTTCGAGGATCAGAAAGGCGGCCACGTACTGGTTGACGCGATCCTCGATCGAGCTCCAGGCGCCAACCAGCACCAGTACGGTGGTGAACGTGGTGAGGAGGATCAGCGCAACCGAAATTCCGTCAACGCCGAGCGCGTAGTTGATGTTCCAGGCCGGAATCCACGGCAGCGTCTGGACAAACTGCATGCTGGCGCGGGCGCTGTCGAACTCGGTATACAGCGTGATGCTGAGCGCAAAAACCGCCAGCGCGACCAGCAGCGCGAAGCCCCGCGCTAGGCCAGGCTTGTCGCGACCGATGGCCAGGGTGAGGCAGCCGCCGAGTATTGGCAGCCAGATCAGGAGGCTCAGCAGGGACGAGGTGGACGCCATCGAATCGGTCTCGTTTCTTCTTTTGGGGTCAGCGCAAGACGTAGATCAACGCGCCGAGCAGGGCGATCAGCCCAAGGATCATCGCGAAGGCGTAGTGGTAGAGCATGCCGGACTGCAGCTGCCGCGCCACTGCCGCCAGGCGGTCGACAAAGGTTGCGGAGCCGCCAACCAGCAAGCCATCGATGATCGCGGTGTCGCCACCGCGCCAGAACGCCCGTCCCAAGGCCAGGCTGCCGCGGGCAAACACCGCCTGGTAAAGCTCGTCAAAACCGTACTTGCGCTCCAGAATGCGGTGCGGAAGCGCCAGCCGTCGCTTGAGCGTTTCCGCCATCGCCGGATTGATCAGGTACAGGTAGCCCGCCAGCAGAAATCCGCCCAGCGCCAGATAGAACACCGGTGAGGCGATGAAGTGCAGACCAAAGGAGGTCGCCGCCGCCATCCAGCCCTGGTCCGCATGCCATACCTTTGCGGCCACGCCGGCCAAGGTATTGTTGGCCTCGTTGACCGCGATGGCACCGGCGAAGAAGTCGCCAAACAGCATCGGCCCGACGGTGAAGAATCCGATGGCGATCGACGGAATGGCCAGCAGCACCAGCGGCACGGTGACCACCCAAGGCGACTCGTGGGGCTCGTGCGCGTGGTGGCCGTGATGCGCATCGTGATGCGCGTCGTGGTCGTGCGCGTGATCCGCCGCATGGCGAAAGCGCTCCTCCCCATGGAAGGTCAGAAACAGCAGCCGGAAGCTGTAGAAGCTGGTGACAAACACGCCCAGCAGCACCGCCCACATCGCGTACTGCTGCACCCAGCCACCGGTCTCGGCCGCCACTTCCGCAGCCAGAATGATGCTGTCCTTGGAGAAATAGCCGGAGAAGAACGGCGTACCCACCAGCGCCAGCGTGCCGATCAGACTGGTCCAGTAGGTGATCGGCATGTACTTGCGCAGGCCGCCCATGCGGCGCATGTCCTGCTCATGATGCATGCCGATGATCACGCTGCCCGCCGCCAGAAACAGCAGCGCCTTGAAGAAGGCATGGGTCATGAGGTGGAACACCGCGCCGGCGTAGGCGGAAACGCCCAGCGCAACGGTCATGTAGCCCAGCTGCGACAGCGTGGAGTAGGCGACCACTCGCTTGATGTCGTTCTGCACGATGCCGATCAGGCCGGTGAACAGCGCCGTGGTGGCGCCGATGAAAAGCACAAACGACAGCGCCGTATCGCTCAGCTCGAACAGCGGCGACATCCGCGCCACCATGAAGATGCCGGCCGTGACCATGGTTGCCGCGTGGATCAACGCGGAAATTGGCGTGGGTCCTTCCATCGAGTCGGGCAGCCATACGTGCAGCGGCACCTGGGCGGACTTGCCCATGGCGCCGATGAACAGGCAGATGCAGATGAAGGTCGGCACTGACCACAGCACCGTGCCCCAGGGCGAGAAGCTGAGCTCGGCAATCGACGGCGCGGCGGCAAAAACGGTCGCGTAGTCGAGCGAGCCAACCCAGTAGAGAACAGCGGCAATGCCGAGCAGGAAGCCGAAATCGCCGACCCGATTGACCAGAAATGCCTTCAGGTTGGCGAAAATCGCAGTTGGCCGCTTGAACCAGAAGCCAATCAGCAGATAGGACACCAGCCCCACCGCCTCCCAGCCAAAGAACAGCTGCAGGAAGTTGTTGCTCATCACCAGCATGAGCATCGAAAAGGTAAACAGCGAGATATAGGAGAAGAACCGCTGATAGCCCGGATCTTCGTGCATGTAACCGATGGTGTAGATGTGCACCAGCAGCGACACGAAGGTCACCACCACCATCATCATGGCGGTGAGGTTGTCGACCAGAAAGCCGACATGTGCCGAGTAGCCGCCGATCTCGAACCAGGTGTAGAGGTTGGCGTTGAAGATTGGCGCACCTTCGAAGGTCAGCGCATACAGCACCCGGCAAGAAAGCGCGCACGATACCGCGACACCCAGAATGGTCACCGAATGGGCGCCGCTGCGACCAATCTGACGACCGAACAGTCCGGCCAGGATGGCGCCCAGCAGCGGCGCCAGCGCGATGATCAAAAGTGAGGATTGCTCAATCACGGACGGCATCCGGTGTCGATACGGGGCGCAGGCGCGGCAGGATTCACGGCACTTACCCGCTCAGGCTGTCGAATTCGGCGACGTTGATCGTCGAACGGTTGCGGAACAGGCTGACCAGAATGGCCAAGCCAATCGCTGCTTCAGCGGCCGCCACGGTCAGGATGAAGAACACGAACACCTGCCCGTGCACGTCGCCCAGATAGCGCGAAAACGCGATGAAGTTGAGGTTGACCGCCAGCAGCATCAGTTCGATCGCCATCAGCAGAACGATCACGTTCTTGCGGTTGATGAAGATGCCCGCAACGGCGATGGAAAACAGGACGGCGGCAAGCGCAAGGTAGTGGCCCAAGGAAATCACTTCGCCGACTCCTTCTTCTCTGCCGGCATGCTGATCAACCGCACGCGATCCTCGCGGCGCACCAGCACCTGGCGGGCGGGATCCTGATGCTTGGTGCCGACGCGCTTGCGCAGGGTAATCATGATGGCGGCGATGATTGCCACAGTCAGGATCACGGCGGCGATCTCGAACGGGTACAGATACTGGGTAAACATCGCCATCCCCAGCCACTCCGTGTTGCTCATGCCGGCGGCGGCGGCCGGATCAGCCGCCGGGAAGTCCTGGGCGAAGCGCTGCACGCCGATCAGCGTGAGCATTTCCAAAACCATGACTACGGCGACCAGAATCCCGACCGGCAAATAGCTCGCGAAGCCTTCGCGCAGCGATCCTTCCTTGATGTCGAGCATCATCACCACGAACAGAAAGAGCACCATCACCGCGCCGACGTAAACCAGCACCAGGGCGATGGCCAGGAATTCGGCTTCGGCCAACAGCCAGATGCAGGCACTGGAGAAAAACGTGAGCACCAGGAACAGCGCCGCGTGCACCGAGTTGCGCACGCTGATCACCGCCAGCGCAGAGCCAGCCGTAACGGCGGCAAGAAAATAGAAAGCGATCAATGGGAAGGTCATCGCGGATCCAGGCGCCGGTCAGCGAAAGGTGGAATCTAGCGAGCGCCGCTCGGCAATCTCGGCCTCGAAGCGGTCACCGATCGCCAGCAGCTGAAGCTTGTTAACGATGTTCTCGCCGCGCTTCTCGAAGTGGTACTCGTGGATGTGGGTTTCTACGATCGAGTCCACCGGGCAGCTCTCCTCGCAGAATCCGCAGTAGATGCATTTGAACAGGTCGATGTCGTAGCGCGTGGTGCGACGGCTGCCGTCAGCGCGTGGCTCGGAGTCGATGGTGATCGCCAGCGCCGGACACACCGCTTCGCACAGCTTGCAGGCAATGCAGCGTTCTTCGCCGTTGGGATAGCGCCGCAGCGCATGCAGACCGCGAAAACGGGGCGACTGCGGGATGTGTTCCATCGGGTAACGCATGGTGTACTTCGGCGACCAGAAGTAGCGCCAGGTCACCGCCATGCCCTGCAGCAGCTCGATCAGGAACAGACTCTTTATGTAGCCAAGGGTGCGATTCATGGTTTCCGGCTCCTGCGGTCAGACGCCGATCTCGAACCAGCCAGCGTAGATGAACCACGCGGCGACGAGAATCCAGACGATGGTGATGGGGATGAACACCTTCCACCCGAGCCGCATGATCTGGTCGTAGCGGTAGCGTGGGAAGGTGGCGCGGAACCACAGGAACAGGAAGGCGAAGGCAAACGCCTTGATCAGCAGCCACCAGATGCCCGGCTCGCTGAGAAAGCCCCAGCCAAGGCCCTGGAACGGGCTCAGCCAGCCGCCGAGGAACAGGATCGGCGTCAGGACGCTGATCAGGATCATGTTGGCGTATTCGGCGAGGAAGAACAGCGCGAACGCCGCCCCGGAATACTCGACGTGGAAGCCGGCGACGATTTCCGACTCGCCCTCGGCGACATCAAACGGCGCGCGGTTGGTCTCCGCTACGCCGGAAATGAAATAGATCACGAACAGCGGCAGCAGCGGCAGCCAGAACCACTCGAAGGGCCCGGCGTTGCCAGCCTGCGCATTGACGATTTCCGACAGGTTTAGGCTGCCGCTGGCGACCACCACGCCGACCAGCGCGAAGCCCATCGCGATCTCGTAGCTGACCACCTGTGCAGCGGAGCGCATCGCGCCGAGAAACGCGTACTTCGAGTTCGATGCCCAGCCGGCCAGCAGAATGCCGTAGACGCCCATCGAGGTCATCGCCAGCAGATACAGCAGCCCGGCGTTGGCATTCGACAGCACCAGGCCATCGTCGAACGGCACTACCGCCCAGGCGGCGAACGCGGGCGCCAGGGTCAGCACCGGGGCCAGGCGATACAGGAACGGGCTGGCATTGGTCGGAACCACCAGCTCCTTGAACAGCATCTTGAAGACGTCGGCGAACGGCTGCAGCAGGCCGGCACCGATGTGCATCGGCCCGTGGCGGACATGCATCCAGCCAATCACCTTGCGCTCCCACAGCGTGTAGAAGGCAACCGAGAGAATCAGCGGGATGGTGACGGCAAGGATCTTGACCAGCGTCCAGACCAGCAGCAGCAGGGTTTCCATACCGGTCAGACCCTCTCGATACGCAGCGCAGCGCCGGCCGGCGCCAGCGGTCCGGTGACCTCGGAGCCGCGTTCGATCCAGGCGCCGCCGCGCGGGACGCGGGTGCTGATGGTCAGCGCCAGTGTGGCGACACCGGCGCCGTCGTCAATCCGCACTACCGTGCCCTCAGCCAGTTCGGCGGCCGCGGCATCGTCCGGATGCAGGCAGATGCCGGCCGGCCGGGTCAGGCTGTGCGCCTGCAGCGGGGCCGAACGCCGCACTACCGCGTCGGAGCCGTAGATAGAGGTCGTCGCGATGCGCTGCAGCCCATCGACGGCGTCGCTGCGCGCCGACAGCCCAGCGCCGCTGGAAACATCGGTCGGCGTCAGCGACGCACGCAGCGCGGCCAGATCGTCAAACGCAAAACCCGCTAGGCCAAGCCGCTCGCCCAGCGTACGCAGCACGCGCCAGCCGGGCTGCGCCTGGTCCGGCAGCTTGGCCGCCGCGGCGATCGCCTGATCGTGCCCGTGGGCATTGGTCAATGTCGCATCGATCTCCGGCAGCAGGCCGATCGGCAGAATGACGCTGGCCACCGCCTTCAGCGATTCCGGCGCATAGGCGGAAAACGCGACAACGCTGGACGCCGATGCCAGCGCCCGCTGGGCGGCAGTTCCGGAGGCAAAGTCGACCCCGGGTTCGATTCCGTAAATCAGATAGGAACTGCGCGGCTGCCCAAACACACCGCTGGCCGCGGACTGACTCGGCAACACGCCGTGCCGGGCAAGTCCCACCGCGTTGGCGCCCTGCGGCAGCAGATTGACGCGTCCACCCAGGCTGCCCGCAAGATGACGCGCCAGCGCGCGCAGCCAGGACGCGTTGGGATGGCTCTGGGCCGACTCGCCGAGCACGATGACCAGCGAGCGCGACTGGCGCAGGGCACTCGCCAACGCGTCGAGCTCGGCGCTGCTGGGCGCGTCTCCCAGGGCGGCGGCAAAACCGGCCGGCGGCGTGGTGTCGGTGTGCTCTCCCACCGCGCGAACGAGTCCGAGCATGGAATCGACCATTGCAGACGGCGTGACAACCAATGAGTGGGCAAGCTCGAAATGCAGATCGAACTGCAGCGGGTTGATCGCCGCAATCTGCGCACCGCGCTTCCAAGCCTTGCGCAGACGATGGCCGAGAATGGGCGCCTCATGACGCGGGTTGCAGCCCACCAGCAGCACGCAATCGGCCGCTTCGATCTCTTCCAGCGTGGCCTGGAACGCCTCCGCCACCGGTGCGTCTGAAAAGTCCAGCTCGTTCAACCGGTGATCGATGCTGGCCTCGCCCAGACCCTGCGCCAGACGCGCGAGCAGGGCACCCTCTTCGTTGGAGGTTGCCGGGTGCACCAGCACGCCAAGCGCGTCGCCCTTGTGCGCCTGCAGGAGTTCTCCCGCGCGGGCCAAGGCCTCGTCCCACCCCGCCTCGCGCCAACCGTCAGCGTCTCGCAGCATCGGCGTGCCCAGCCGATCCGCGGCGCGCAGTCCGGCGTGGCTGTAGCGGTCGCGGTCGGAGAGCCAGCTTTCGTTGATGGTCTCGCAATCGCGCGGCACGCAGCGCAACACTTCGCCGCGCCGCAGGTGCAGGAACAGGTTGGAGCCCAGTGCATCGTGATAACCGATGCTGGCCCGCGCCGTCAGCTCCCATGGGCGCGCCCGATAACGGAACGGCTTGTTGGTAAGCGCACCGACCGGACACACGTCGATGATGTTGCCCGACAGCTCGCTGCCGATATTCTTGCCGATATAGGTGCCAATCAACAGGTTCTCACCGCGGCCCAAGCCGCCCAGCTCGAAGGTGCCGGCAATCTCGGACACAAATCGGACACAGCGCGTGCAGTGGATGCAGCGGGTCATGTCAGTGGCGACCAGCGGCCCGATGTCCTCGTCCGCCACCACCCGCTTTCCTTCGCTGAAGCGACTGACCGAGCGGCCATAACCCATCGCCACATCCTGCAGCTCGCACTCGCCGCCCTGGTCGCAAATCGGGCAGTCTAGCGGGTGATTGATTAGCAGAAACTCCATCACGTTGCGCTGCGAATCCAGCGCCCGTTTGGACTGGGTGTAGACCTTCATGCCCTCCATCACCGGCGTGGCGCAGGCCGGCATTGGCTTGGGCGCCTTCTCGACATCCACCAGGCACATGCGGCAATTGGCCGCGATCGACAGCTTGTCGTGATAGCAGAAACGCGGAATCGACACACCGGCGCGATCCGCCGCGTGGATGATCATTGAGCCCTTCGGCGCGTGCAGCGGCTTGCCGTCGATCTCGATATTGACGTAGCCGACCGGAGCCGCCGGCGCCACGGGCTGGCTGCTCATCGGCGGATCTCCACCCAGCGGGCCTCGGGACTCGGGTCTCGGGACTTGTAAAAGCCTGGCATCCGGAGTTCTCGCAAGCGCCCGCCGATGTTGCAGCGACGAACAGTGACCGCGACGCGGCTATGCCGAGTCCCGAGTCCCGACTCCCGAGTCCCGACAAGGCTCATGCCGCCTCCCTCACCGCACCCGCCGCCTGATCATCGACCAGGAAGCGCTTGTTCTTGATGGCGTATTCGAACTCATGCCAGTAATGCCGCAGGAAGCCCTGCACCGGCCAGGCCGCCGCCTCGCCGAACGCACAGATGGTGTGCCCCTCGATCTGTCCGGCCGCTGCCTTCAACAGCGGCAGGTCATCCAGTGTCGCCGTGTGGTCAACCATCCTGCTCAGAACGCGGTACATCCAACCGGTGCCCTCTCGGCACGGCGTGCACTGGCCGCAGCTCTCGGCATAGTAGAACTGCGAAATACGACGACATGCGCGGACCATGCAGGTGCTGTCATCCATCACGATCACCGCACCGGAGCCAAGCCCGGATCCGGCCTTCTGCAATGCGTCGTAGTCCATGGTCAGTCCGAGCATGGTCTCGCCCGGCAGCACCGGCATCGAGGAGCCACCCGGAATGACCGCCTTGAGCGTGCGACCCGGCCGCATCCCGCCGGCCATCTCCAGCAGGTCCTTGAACGGCGTCCCGAGGCGAACTTCGAAGTTACCCGGCCTGGCGACGTGTCCGGAGACGCTGAACACCTTCGGACCGCCGTTGTTCGGCTTGCCCAGATTGAGGAACCACTCCGAGCCGTTGCGGATGATCGCCGGCACCGACGCGAAGGTCTCGGTGTTGTTGATCGTGGTCGGCCGACCGTACAGCCCGAAGTTGGCCGGAAACGGCGGCTTGTAGCGCGGCTGGCCCTTCTTGCCCTCCAGCGACTCCATCATCGCGGTTTCTTCGCCACAGATGTAGGCCCCGGCGCCAAGCGCGCTATGGATGTCAACATCCACACCGCTGCCAAGAATGTTCCTGCCCAACCAGCCGTGGGCGTAAGCGTCCTGCAGCGCCTGCTCGAAGTGCTCAAACGGCTCGTGATGGAATTCGCCGCGCAGGTAGTTGTAGCCGACCGTCGATCCCATCGCATAGCAGGCAATGGCCATGCCCTCGATGACCGCGTGCGGGTTATAGCGCAGGATATCGCGGTCTTTGCAGGTACCGGGCTCGGACTCGTCGGAGTTGCACAGGACATACTTCTGTCCTGGCGCAGTGCGCGGCATGAAGCTCCACTTGAGGCCGGCCGGAAAACCGGCACCTCCGCGTCCACGCAGCGCCGACCCCTTGACCGTGTTGATGACATCTTCCGGCGGAATCTTGTCGGTGAGGATCTTGCGCCAAGCCTGGTAGCCGGCCGCCTTGAGGTAGCTGTCGTAGGTCCACGGCCGCTCGAAGTGCAGCGTGGTGTAGACCACGTTGTGCTCCTGGGGCACCGGCCCGACCGGGCCACGCGTTTCGTGATGCGCCATGAATCAGTCCTTGTCCACGTGCGTTTGCGCCGATCCGGCCATTCCGGACAGCGCACATCCCTTGTCTACCGCATCAGTCGAGCGCATCAAGAATCGCGTCCATCTTCGCGG
Organism: Lysobacterales bacterium; assembly: GCA_038205755.1. Lineage (GTDB taxonomy): Bacteria > Pseudomonadota > Gammaproteobacteria > Xanthomonadales > Xanthomonadaceae > JANNWF01. The sequence continues at coordinate 45,793 of JBBRBN010000006.1, forward strand.
CGTCCAAATTTTCGTGATAGTGGCCGTCAACCACCATCATCGGGGCACCACAGCAGGCCGCCAGACACTCCTCTTCCCGCTTGAGGTAGATCCGGCCATCGGCGGTGCTCTCGCCCAGCCCGACGCCATAGCGCTTCTCGCAGTGCCGAACCAGATCCTCAGCACCGTTTAACCAGCAGGAAATGTTGGTGCAGATCGCGACGTTGTGTCGCCCGACCGGCGAAAGTTCGAACATCGAGTAGAACGTGGCAACCTCATAGGCCCAAACCGCCGGCAGACCGAGGTACTTGGCCACCGCGGCAATCAGCGCATCGGTGAGATGGCCGCCGTTCTGCTGCTGTGCGGCAAACAGCGCCTGGATCAGCGCCGAGCGCTTGCGGTCGGGCGGAAACTTGCCCAGCCAGTGATCAATATGGGTGCGGGTTGCATCGCTCAGCGCCAGCGCCGGATCGATGTCCTTGACCGCTTCGAAGTTGCCGGTGGCTTTCATGAGTAGTGCGGCCGGGATTCGGGACAAAGGAGCCGGGAGCCGGGATTCGGGACTCGGGACTCGGCCGATAGCAGCGGAGCGGGCGCCGGGTCTCGCGAAACACAGCGATGCGCTGCGAGCGGAAAAATCACGCTGATCGCGACTCTTTCGAGTCCCGCGTCCCGCGTCCCGGGTCCCGGCCTCATCGATCAATCTCCCCAAACACCACGTCATACGTACCAATCATTGCCACCACGTCCGGCAGCATGTGGCCGCGCACCACCGTGTCCATCGACGAAAGATGGGCGAATCCAGGCGCCCGCAGCTTCAGCCGGAACGGCTTGTTGGCGCCGTCGGAAATCAGATAGGCGGCGAACTCACCCTTGGGCGCCTCGACCGCGGCGTAGGCCTCGCCGACCGGCACGCAGTAGCCTTCGGTGAACAGCTTGAAGTGGTGGATCAGCGCTTCCATGTCGTCCTTCATCTCCTCGCGGGAGGGCGGGACGACCTTGAAGTTCTTCGGCATCACCGGGCCCGGATTGGCGCGCAGCCAATCGATGCACTGCTTGACGATACGGGTGGACTGCCGCATCTCTTCGACGCGAACCAGGTAGCGGTCGTAGCAGTCGCCGTTGACGCCGATCGGAATGTCGAAGTCGACCTCGGCGTACTTTGCGTAGGGCTGCTTCTTGCGCAGGTCCCAGGCCACGCCGGAACCGCGCAGCATGGGGCCACTCATGCCCCAGGCCTGCGCCAGTTCGGGCGAAATGACGCCAATTCCGACCGTGCGCTGCTTCCAGATCCGGTTGTCGGTGAGCAGGGTTTCGTACTCGTCGACGCGGGCCGGGAAGTCGCGGCAGAATGAATCGAGAAAATCCAGCATTGAGCCGTCACGGTCACGATTCAGGCGCTTGAGGTCCGCGCCCTTGTGCCACGGCGACTCTTGGTACTTCGGCATCCGATCCGGCAGGTCGCGGTAGACGCCACCTGGTCGGTAGTAGGTCGCGTGCAGGCGCGCGCCGGAGACGGCTTCATAGCAGTCCATCAGCTCTTCGCGCTCGCGGAACGCATACAGGAACAGCGCCATGGCGCCGAGGTCCAGACCGTTCGAGCCGAGCCACATCAAGTGGTTGAGGATGCGAGTGACCTCGTCAAACAGCGTGCGGATCCACTGCGCACGCTCCGGCACCTCAAGCCCCAGCAACTGTTCGATGGCGCGCACGTAGGCGTGCTCATTGCACATCATCGAAACGTAGTCCAAGCGGTCCATGTAGCCGATCGACTGGTTGTAGGGCTTGGACTCGGCGAGCTTCTCGGTGCCGCGATGGAGCAGACCGATGTGCGGGTCGGCGCGCAGAACTACTTCGCCCTCCATCTCCAGCACCAGGCGCAGAACGCCGTGGGCGGCGGGATGCTGCGGGCCAAAATTGAGCGTGTAGCTACGGATCTCGGCCATCAGCTGCGTTCCTGCTCGGAGCGGGCCTGGGCGTAGCGGGAATCGTCGCGCACCACCCGCGGCACCAGCACGCGCGGCTCGATGCTGACCGGCTCGTAGACCACCCGCCCCTTCTCGACGTCGTATCGGACCTCGACGTTGCCAATCAGGGGGAAATCCTTGCGGAACGGATGACCGACAAATCCATAGTCGGTGAGCAGGCGACGCAAATCCGGATGACCCTCGAAAACGATACCAAACAGGTCGAACGCTTCGCGCTCGAACCAGTTCACGCCAGGCCACACCTCGCACAACGACGCGATGATCGGCAGGTTGTCGTCGGCACAAAACGTGCGGACCCGCAGACGTCGATTGAAGCGGATGGACAGCAGATGGATGACTACCGCGAAGCGCCGCTCCTGCCTGCCGGGGTGCGGACGATGCGCCCAGTCGAAGCGCCCGGATCCCTCACCCTCGACGCCGCGCGAAAAGCCCTCTGACGAGATGTTCGTGGTGTCCCATTCGACGTCGCCGAAGCTCAGATAATCCACTCCGCTCAGGTCCATGCAGGACGTGAAGCTGAACTCGGGATCGTCGCGCAGGATTCGAGCCACTTCGATCCAGTGCTCTGGCCTCACTTCTGCGGTCAGCTCTCCGTGGGCGTCGACCAACGCAACCAGCTTGGAGTCAAGGCGGGCGCGCAGGCGCTCGGGAAACGTTTGGGCGTGCTCAGCCATGGATAGTCGATACCGTGCTCAGCGGGCGATGGTGTTGGTTCGGCGGATCTTCTTCTGCAGCTGCAGGATGCCGTGAATCAGCGCCTCGGCGGTCGGCGGGCAGCCCGGCACGTAGATATCGACCGGCACCACACGGTCACAGCCGCGAACAACGGCGTAAGAATAGTGATAGTAGCCGCCGCCATTGGCGCAGCTGCCCATCGAGATTACCCATTTGGGATCGGGCATCTGGTCGTAGACCTTGCGCAGCGCCGGCGCCATCTTGTTGACCAAGGTGCCGGCGACAATCATGACATCGGATTGCCGAGGGCTGGGGCGGAAGACCACACCATAGCGGTCAAGATCGAGCCGCGACGAACCGGCGTGCATCATCTCCACCGCACAGCAGGCGAGCCCGAAGGTCATCGGCCACATGGAGCCGGTGCGAGCCCAATTGACCAGCGTGTCGACTGACGTGGTGACAAATCCGCGCTCGAGCAGCGGATTGTCCGCGTTCGGCCGCAGGATATCGTCGACGCGGTCGACCGGGTCCGGGTTATGGAAAAAGTTCGAGATGGCCATGGCTCATTCCCAATCCAGCGCGCCCTTCTTCCATTCATACACAAAGCCGATGACCAGAATGCCAAGGAACATCGCCATCGCCAGCAGCGCACTCATGCCGATCTCCTTGAAGACCACCGCCCAGGGAAACAGGAAGGCGATCTCAAGGTCGAAAATGATGAACAGGATCGCCACCAGGTAGTAGCGGACGTCGAACTTCATTCGGGCGTCTTCGAACGCCTCGAATCCGCACTCGTAGGGCGAAAGCTTCTCGGCGTCAGGCCGACGCGGGCCGAGGGCCCAGCCGACCAGCAGAAGTACAACCCCGATTGCCGCAGCGACGACGAGAAACAGGAGCGCTGGTAAGTATTCCGCCAACACGTTTCCATTCCTCCGCGCCCGTCGCGGCGCATGCTCGCCTGCCTGGAGATACAGGCAGGCCTTACACATTTGGTGCCCAGAGCGGGACTCGAACCCGCACAGCTTGCGCCACTACCCCCTCAAGATAGCGTGTCTACCAATTCCACCACCTGGGCAAGGGAACCGCAGCGTGCAAACTGGCTGCGGCAGAACTGCAATTGTAACAGGGCAGTTGCATGCCCGGCGATCATCCCCTCGGCGGAACCTCCGGCTCCACCGATTCGACCGCGGGCTCCGCAGTCGGCATCGCGCTCGGCGCAGCCGACTCTGTCGGCGGCGTTGACGGCACCTCTGAACCTGCTGGCGGCGCCACCGACTCAGCGGCAGGCACTTCGGACGGAGCAGCCAGTCCGCCCATCACGCCGAGGTCATCGGACGATGGACCGGCGTTCGACATGCGGCTGGCGTACATCGCCATACCGAGGCTCAGCACAAAGAACAGCGTCGCCAGTACGGCGGTCGATTTGGAAAGAAAATTGGCCGATCCGCGGGCGCCAAATACCGTGGCGGAAGCACCGCCACCGAATCCGGAACCAGCGGCTGCACCCGCGCCGCGCTGGAGCAGAATGAGTACGATCATCGCGATTGCGATCAGGACGTGGAGAACATTTGCAATTGTCAGGAACATGGCATCAGCTCAGGCCGCAGCCGCATGGACTATGGCCAGAAAATCGGAGGCGACGAGCGAGGCGCCCCCTATCAACCCGCCATCGACGTCCGGCTGGGAGAACAGGGTGGCCGCGTTCGCGGGCTTTACGCTGCCGCCGTAGAGGACCGGCAGCGAGCTTGCCAGTCTAGCATTCCATGACGTCACTTCGCTACGGATGAACGAATGCACCTCCTGCACCTGCTCGGGCGTGGCGGTTCGACCGGTGCCAATAGCCCACACCGGCTCGTACGCGATTACCGCCGAATCGAGCACATCCGGGCCACCCAAGCGTCGCAGCGGCTCCAGCTGACGCTGCAGGGCGTACTCGGTCTGTCCCGCCTCTCTTTGCTGCAGCGACTCGCCAACACACAAGACCGGCACCAGGCCCGCCCGCCGCGCGGCCAGAAATTTCTCGGCGACCTGATCGACTGACTCCTGGTGATATTGGCGACGCTCGGAATGCCCGACCAAACCGTAGCGGCAGCCCGCATCGACCAGCATCCTGCCCGACACCTCGCCGGTGAAGGCCCCCTCGTCGCGCGCACTTACGTCTTGCGAACCAAACTGGATGCCGGTCGAGGCGTACCGCGACGCCAACTCCGCGAGGTACACCGCCGGCGGAAAAATTGCCACGTCCACCGCCGGCGGTTTGGCAGTGGCGGCAATTGCATCGAGCAACGCCATTGCGAATCGCCGATCACCGTGCATCTTCCAGTTGCCTGCCACGAGCTTGCGCCGCATGCCTGAATCCCCTGCGTAATGAAACATTGGGCCGCTGTGCGCCACCTTGTCGGGCGCCTGCCGCTCAGAAGACGGCGGCATCAACGGTGGAGAATATCCCGGCGCATCGGCGCAAGTCTGGCAAGCAGGCGATTCTGGACCGTGATCGGAACGTTCTGATCCTCCATTGCCTGCTGCAGATATTCAATCAGCGCATTGAACGCGGCCTCGTCCACGTTCATACCAACGTGCGCTTCATCCATCGCCAGCCCGGTGTACGTGCACGGTCCGCCGGCCTCGACGCAGATCTGCTCGACCAGCCGATCGCGCAGATTGACGATATCGGTTTGGGCGAAGTGATGGGCAATGCGCGGATTGTCGACCAGTCGAAACAACAGCCCTTCGACGATCACGGTGACGCCCGCCTGCTCACCCAGATCCGGGTACAGGCCATCTGCGCGCGGCGCGGCGCGCCGGCGCAGCCCGCAAGCAGGACCAGCACTATCCAGCCAATGGCCCGCGTTTGGAGGCGTCTCAGCATCGCGTCAGCGGGTGCCAACGTAGAAAACGATCAGCACGCAACCCCACCCTTTGGTGCGATGGCTGCCCGGTCAGCGGTGGCGGCAGGCGGCAAACGCGCCGTCGCGGACGTCGTCAATGGCATTGTTCCGCAGGCCTTTCGCACCCAATGGCACTCCGTCGATAGTCGGTCCTGGCAGCCTGTCGGACTTGGCCCGCAGGCAGATTCAGCTCGAGCAGTCCCGCGGCATCGCTCACGGCACTGAAAGGGGTGTCCAGAACAACGCCGCTGCCAGCGCGCGTCGCCACAGCTGCCTGTGCGCAATGCAGGCAGACCACCGCGTGCTGGACCGGCGCCGCACTGTCATCCACCCGCACGGTCAACGTAGCGGCCACCAAGGAGGTCGGAGCGGCGGCAGCAACCGCCAGCTTCAGACCGGTCAGGCGCGGCGCCAAACTGCGTCGTTGACGGCTGGGCACGGCAGTGCCGATCACGGCATCATGCGGCGGGTGTCCGGCGGCAACGAACGGATTCAGCACTCTTTTCCAATGCCACTTTGGAGTATGCAATGTCAGCATCGTCAGCCTCAGGTCACGCGTTGATAACGGGCGCATCCGCCGGCATCGGTGCCGCAATTGCACGAGAGTACGCCCGGCGCGGCCGCTCGCTGGTGCTCACGGCGCGGCGCGTCGACCGGTTGGAAGCGCTCGCCGCGGAGTTGCGCAAACAGGTCGACTGCGTGGTGCTGCCAGCGGATCTCGAGGACACCGATGCACCCCTGCAGCTTTCGGACTTGCTTCGAAAGCGCGGCATCGAAATCGGCATCCTGGTCAACAATGCAGGCTATGGCGTGCCGGGCGCCTATCTCACACCCAGCTGGGCGCAGCATCAACGGTTTCTGCAGATCATGGTGACCGCAGTGTGTGACCTGGCCTACCGACTGCTGCCCGCCATGCAGGGACGCGGACATGGCGGCATCCTCAACGTTGCTTCGCTGGCTGGCCACGTCCCGGGTTCGGCCGGCCACACGCTATACGCAGCATCCAAGGCCTTCATGATCAAGTTCTCCGAGTCATTGGCGCTGGAAAACGCCGCTGCCGGCGTGCAGGTGTGTGCCCTTTGCCCAGGCTTCACCTACAGCGAGTTCCACGACGTCACCGGAACACGGCAACAGATGGGCAAGCTGCCAGCGTGGATGTGGATGGATGCCGACGAGGTGGCGCGTCAGGGCATCCAGGCGCTGGAGCGCGGCGACGTGGTGTACGTGCCAGGCCGGGTGAACCGCGCGATCAAGACGTTCACCCAACTGCTGCCGGATCGCCTGGCCCTGGCGATGGTGCAGCGCCGTTCAAAGGATTTCAGGAAGTTGTGAGGGTGGAGCTGGGGGCTGGGGGCCGGGGATTTGGGAGGAGCGAGGATCTTGGTCGGCGCGAAAATCCCCCATGAGCGCAGCCGAGCAAGCTCGGCTCTACGGGGGCGCCGCGAGGTGCGCGGGCAATCGGAGCGCGCAAGGCGCCCGTAGAGCGGAGCTTGCTCCGCTGCACGTAAAGCGGAGCTTGCTCCGCTGCACGTAGAGCGGAGCTTGCTCCGCTGCAGCGTGGGTCAGTGCGAACAGGCTGAGTTTGACCAACACCCCGCAAGGGCGCAGCCGAGCAAGCTCGGCTCTACGGGGGCGTCGCGAGGTGCGTAGGCAATCGGAACGCGCGAGGTGCGTAGGCAATCGGAACGCGCGCGATACGCGGGCAAACGGAACGCGTGAGGTGCACGTAGAGCGGAGCAAGCTCCGCTGCAGCGTGGGTCAGTGCGAACAGGCTGAGTTTGATCAACACCCCGCAAGGGCGCAGCCGAGCAAGCTCGGCTCTACGGGGGCGTCGCGAGGTGCGCGGGCCTCAGAAGCGCTCTTCCTGAGTCCTGAGTCCTGAGTCCCGAGTCCTGAGTCCTGAGTCCCGAGTCCCGAGTCCTGAGTCCTGAGTCCCGAGACCCGAGTCCTGAGTCCTGAGTCCCGAGATCCGAGACCTGAGTCGCACATCTCAAATCGAATCAAATCAGCTTGATCTCGCGCAGCCGCTCAAGCAGATACTCGTGCGAGGTGATCGCCTGCGGATAGCGGCTGGGCTGATCTTCGCTGATACACGAAGGCAGCACGTCGATCAGAAAATCCGGATTGGGATGCAGGAAGTATGGCGTCGAGTAGCGCGGCTGACGCGCCGCCGCGCCCGGCGGGTTGGTCACCCGGTGGGTGGTCGAGGGATACACGTGATTGGTGAGTCGCTGCAGCATGTCGCCGATGTTGACCACGATGGTGTCGGCATCGGCCGTGAACGGCACCCAGTCGCCCTGCCGCGAACGCACTTCCAGACCGGCAGCACTGGCGCCAACCAGCAGTGTGATGAAGTTGATGTCCTCATGCGCGCCGGCACGCACGTTGGGCACTTCCGGCGCAGTGATCGGCGGGTAGTGGATGGGCCGCAGGATCGAGTTGCCGAAGTTGGTCTTGTCAGCGAAGTACTGCTCCGGCAGGCCGATGTGCAGCGCCAACGCGCTCAGCACGCGCGAGCCGAGCGCGTCCAGCGCTTCGAACAGCCCATAGGCATGGTCGCGAAATTGCGGCACCTCATCTGGCCACAGGTTGGGCGGCATCACCTCGGCGTACTTCGAGCCGGCGGGCAGTTCCCGGCCGACGTGCCAGAACTCCTTCAGGTCGGGATACTTCGAGTCCTTGGCGGTCTCCACGCCGAACGGCGTATAGCCGCGCGCCCCGCCGCTGCCGGCGACGTGATAGCGCCGCTTGCTGGCGTCGGGCAGGGCAAAGAACGCCTTGAAAACGTCATAGGCACCGTCGATCAGAGCCTGCGGGATGCCGTGGCCGCGGATTCCGCAAAAGCCCCACTCGCGATAGGCCGCGCCCAGCTCGGCGACAAAGCTCCGGCGGTCAGTCTCGTAGCGGCGGATATCGAGAGTGGGAATCTGGGACATGGGATGCGCCACCAATGACTGGAGTCTGCGGGTGATGGTATGCCCGAGCATGCCCGGGGTGGAATCGCAGCGTTTGCGTAGCGGCGCAATCGCCTGCGGTGAAGCGGGGACGCTCAGCAGGCGGCGCGAACCGCTCCCGCGAGACGCTCCAGGACCTCCTGCATGAGCTCGGCATCATCGGCTTCGGCAGTGACCCGAACCACCGGCTCGGTACCGGACGGACGCAGGAACGCGCGCCCACGGCCGACCAGTGCCGCCTCGGCGCGCGCCAACTCCGCCAGCACGCTGACGTCTTCGGCCGGCCGGGCGCCGTTGGCAACGCGAACGTTGATGGTTTTCTGCGGCAGCCGGTCGAATCCGGACAGTGCCTCGCGCAGGCTGCTTCCGGAGCGACGCAGCGCCTCGATCACCTGCAGCGCGCTGACGATCGCATCACCGGTGCTGACCCGGTCCAGGCACAGCAGGTGTCCAGATGCCTCGCCGCCGAGCACGCCACCGCCGGCAACCAGCGCCTGATGCACGTAGCGATCACCGACCCGCGCCCGGATGAACGGTATGCCGTGCTCGGCCAGGGCGCGCTCTAGGCCATAGTTGGTCATCAGGGTCCCAACCACCGGTCCCTGCAGCCTGCCTTCGCGCTGCCAGGCCAGCGCGAGCACGTAAAGCAGATCATCGCCGTCGAGCACGTTTCCTGCCGCATCCACCATCTGCAGACGGTCGCCATCGCCGTCAAAGGCGATGCCGAGATCGGCGCGACGGTTGACGACCTCGGCAGACAGCGGCGCCATGTGCATCGAGCCGCAGTCGAGGTTGATGTTGAGCCCATCAGGCGCGACGCCGATGGCGTGTACCTGCGCGCCAAGTTCGGAAAACAGCGGCGGCGCGATGGCGTAAGTGGCGCCGTGAGCGCAATCCAACACGATGTTTAGGCCGGCAAGACTGAGTCCGTCATCCACCGTGGTCTTGCAGAACTCGGCGTAGCGCGCGGCCGCGTCGTCGACGCGCCGGGCCTTTCCGAGCGCCTCGGATGGCACCGTCGCAAACGGCTCATCCAGCGCCTGCTCGATGGCGAATTCGACCGCATCCGACAGCTTCTCACCCTGCGGCGAAAAGAACTTGATGCCGTTGTCATAGTGCGGATTGTGCGACGCGCTGATCACGATGCCGGCATCGGCGCGCAGCGAGCGCGTGAGGTAGGCCACCGCTGGGGTTGGAATCGGCCCCAGCATCAGCACGTTGGCGCCGGCGGCGACCAGCCCGGCCTCAAGTGCCGCCTCAAACATGTAGCCGGAGATGCGGGTGTCTTTGCCAATGACCACCTTGGCATGGCCGTCACGGGCCAGCGCCCGGCCGGCCGCCCAGCCCAGCTTGAGGAAAAAGTCGGCCGAGATCGGACCTTCGCCAACCCGTCCGCGAATACCGTCTGTGCCGAAGTAGCGTCGATCCGTCATCGCCATCAGGCGCCCGGCACCGGCTCGCGATCAGTCGCCGGACGGGGCAGGCGCATCAGCAGCGCCAGCAGCGCTGCCAGCTTCTCGCGCAGCTCGCGACGATCAACGATCTGGTCGATGGCGCCGTGCTCCTTCAGAAATTCCGACCGCTGGAAGCCATCCGGCAACGTTTCGCGGACGGTCTGGGCGATCACCCGCGGTCCGGCGAAACCAATCAGCGCACCCGGCTCTGCCAGGTTGATGTCACCCAGCATGCCCAGGCTGGCCGACACTCCACCGGTGGTCGGATGGGTGAGCACCACGATGTACGGCAGTCCGGCCGAACGCAGCCGACCCAGCGCAGCAGCGGTCTTGGCCATCTGCATCAGCGAGAACAGCCCCTCCTGCATGCGCGCCCCGCCGGTCGCGGTGAAGCACACGAACGGCGAGCGATGATCGTGAGCATGTTCAGCAGAGCGCGCAAACTTCTCGCCCACCACGGCGCCCATCGATCCACCCATGTAGCGGAATTCGAACGCACACGCGGTCAGCGGCATACCCTTCAGCGTGCCATGCATGGCGATCAGGGCATCTTTCTCGCCGGTCTGCTTCTGCGCGGCGCGGATACGGTCTGCGTATTTTTTGCTGTCGCGGAACTTGAGCACGTCCACCGGTCCGAGTTCGGCGGCCAGTTCGACGCCGCTATCGGCATCGAGCAGCTGACCGAGCCGGACTCGCGCGCCGACCGGCATGTGGTGTCCGCACTTGGGGCAGACGTCGAGGTTGCGCAGCATCTCGGGCCGGTACAGGACCGCCGCACAGGTCTCGCACTTCTCCCACAGCCCTTCTGGTACCGCGCGCTTGCTGCCGCCATCGGTACGGATTCGGGACGGCATGAGCTTGGTCAGCCAGCTCATGGCTGGGGCACGCGATTGGCTTTCACGGGGTGGGCGCCTGGATGACGATCAGGTGAAAGTTTACCGTGCAGCGTCCAGCGCGGCGCGGATCGGGATGATGAAGGCTGCCGCCCGTCGGCACGCGTCTTCGCTGTCGGACGCCTCGGAGAGGGCTGCCACCAGCGCGCTTCCGATCACCACCGCATCGGCAAAGGCGCCGATGGCGGCAGCCGAGTCGGCGTCACGCACGCCAAAACCGACCGCCACCGGCGCGCCTCCGTGCGCACGCAGCTGCAGCACGCGCTGGCGGACCGGCTCGATGGTCGGGAGCCCCGCGCCGGTCACGCCAGACAGGCTCACGTAGTAAAGATAGCCTTCGCTGGCGCCGGCGATCAGCGCCAGACGTGCATCATCGGTGGTCGGCGCGGCCAGCAGAATCAGTCGCAGTCCGGCTGCTGTCAGCGCGGCGCGCAGACTGTCCGCTTCCTCGGGCGGACAGTCGACCAGCAGCAGGCCATCGACGCCGGCGGCAGCGGCCGCAGACGCGAAACGCTCCGCGCCGAACATCTCGACCGGATTCATGTAGCCCATCAAGACCACCGGCGTGGTTGCGTCGCGCTCACGAAATCGACGGCATACGTCGAGCACGCTGCGCAGGCCGACGCCGCGCGCCAGTGCGCGCTCCGAGCTGCGCTGAATCACCGGGCCATCGGCCTGCGGGTCGGAAAACGGCACGCCCAGCTCGAGCACGTCGGCACCGGCCGCCACCAGCGCGTGCAGCAGCGCTGGCGCTCCCTCAAGCGACGGATCGCCGCAAGTGATGAACGGTATCAGGCCAGGGCGATTGTCGGCAGCGAGTTGGGCGAAGCGGCTTTCGATCCGACCTTTCACAGCGTCAGCCCTTCGAGCCTGGCGATCGTGTAAATGTCCTTGTCACCGCGACCTGACAGGTTGCACAGGATCAGCGCGTCCTTCGGCAGCTCGCGCGCCAGCTTGATCGCCTGAGCCACCGCGTGGCTCGATTCCAGCGCCGCCAAAATGCCTTCCTTGCGCGCCAGCAGATGGAACGCTTCCATCGCTTCGGCGTCGGTGATGCCCACGTAAGTCGCTCGCCCGGCATCCTTCAGGTAGGCGTGCTCGGGGCCGACGCCCGGATAGTCGAGGCCAGCCGAAACCGAATGGGTTTCGGTGATCTGGCCGTCATCGTCACACAGCACATAAGTGCGGTTGCCGTGCAGCACGCCGGGCCGACCCGCAACCAGCGAGGCGGCGTGCATGCCGCTGCCAATCCCTTCGCCGGCGGCCTCGGCGCCCCAGATCGCCACCTCACGATCATTCAGAAAATGATGGAACAGGCCGATCGCATTGGAGCCACCACCGACGCAGGCAACCAGCGCATCCGGCAGCCGCCCGTATTCCTCCAGCATCTGGCCGCGGGCCTCGCGTCCGACCACGGCGTTGAAATCGCGCACCAGCATGGGATACGGGTGTGGGCCGGCGACGGTGCCGATGATGTAGAAGGTGTCGTGGACGTTGCTCACCCAGTCGCGCATGGCCTCGTTCAGGGCATCCTTCAGCGTCTTCGAGCCGGACTCCACAGCGACTACTTCGGCGCCGAGCAGCTTCATCCGGTAGACGTTGATGGCCTGTCGCTCGACGTCGACCGAGCCCATGTAGACCACGCACTTCAGCCCGAGCCGGGCCGCCACCGTTGCCGACGCGACGCCGTGCTGGCCGGCGCCAGTCTCAGCGATGATCCGGGTCTTGCCCATCCGCTTGGCCAGCATGGCCTGGCCGATGGTGTTGTTGATCTTGTGCGCGCCGGTGTGATTGAGGTCTTCGCGCTTGAGCAGGATGCGCGCGCCGCCGACATGGCGGCTAAGTCCAACCGCTTCGTAAATGGGGCTGGGACGCCCGACATAATGACGATAGTCGTGCTGCAGTTCGGCAACGAATTGCGGATCGTTGCGATAGCGCAGATACGCTTCGGACAGCTCGCGCAGCGGACGGATCAGGGTTTCCGCGACAAAGGTGCCGCCGTACGGGCCGAAATGACCGCGCGTGTCGGGCAATGAATAGAAGTCGGTTTCGAGCTGGGCCTGCATGGGTGTCCTGTTCGTGCGGGTTCTGATCGTGGGGTTCTGATCGGGGGTTCTAATCGGGGGTTCTGATCGTGGGGGGTCTGATCGTGGGGGTTCTGATCGGGCGGGTTCTGATTGGGCGCACTGGAACTACGGTGACACGTGCCGGTCAATTCCGGCCTGCAGATGGCGGTCGGCACGCCGCACCTCTGCGACGAAGCGCGCCATCCGTTGCGGGCACTTCACGCCCGGTGACAGTTCGATACCGCTCGACACATCCACCGCGTAAGGACGCAGCTGGCATACCGCATCAAACACGTTGTCAGGCGTCAGGCCGCCGGCCAGCAGCATCGGCTTTCCGGCGATCTGCGGCCAGCGCGACCAGTCGAAACGCTCGCCACTGCCGCCAATGGCGCCGGGCGGATGCCCATCGAGCACAAATCCAAGGGCTGAAGGGTAACCCGCGGCGGCGAGCGCTGCGTCAGTGCCGCCTTCACCCATCGGCAGCGCCTTCAGGTACGGCATGCCGGCGAACTGGCAGTCGGACTCACTCTCAGCGCCATGGAACTGCAGCAGGTTGGGCCGCACGACATCGACCACTTGCCGAACCTGCGGCAGGGGCGTATCCATCACCAGCGCTACCGCCGTCAAAAACGGCGGGAGCGATGCTCGCAGTGCCTTGCCTTCGGCCAGCGACAGACAGCGCGCGCTGCGCGGCACGAAGATCAGGCCAATGGCATCGGCGCCCAGCGCTGCGGCGGCCGCGAGGTCTTCCGCACGGGTCATTCCACACAGCTTTATGCGCGTGCGGGCGCTCATCGGAGAACTGCCGCGGTGGGCGGGACGCTCGCGGCCAGCGTGACCGCCGCGGGCAACTGCCACTGTGCCGGATACAGGGGGCCGATGAAGGTGAGGCCAGCGGCCTGCGCCGTTGGGCCGGCCAGCGTCCGATCACGACCCGCCAGCAGCTCGGCCAGCCACTCTGGAGGGCGTTCGCCAGCGCCAATCAGCAGCAGGCTGCCGACGATATTGCGGACCATATGATGCAGGAATGCGTTGGCCTGAACTTCGATACTGACCACCTCTTCAATGCGCTGCACCGCTATCGCCTGTAGCGTACGAACCGGATGCCGAGCCTGACACTGCGCCGTGCGGAACGCGCTGAAGTCCTGCTCACCGAGCAGCTGTTGGGCAGCGGCGTGCATCCGTTCCGCATCCAGGGGGCGGCGCTCCCAGGCGAGGCTGCGCCGGTGCAGACCGGGACGTATCGAGCGGTTCAACAGCCGATAGCGGTAGCGTCGCGCGCGCGCTGCGTAACGGGCATGGAACTCTTCATCGACCGGCATGACCCACAGCACGCTCATCGCGCCGGGCAGTCGGCTGTTGCAGCCTCGCAGCCAGCCGCGCATCGGGCGCTGCGCGTCGCAGTCGAAATGCACGACCTGGCACTCGGCGTGAACGCCTGCGTCGGTCCGCCCGGAACAGATAACCTCGACCGGCCGGTCGGCAACAAAACTCAATGCTTCCTCCAGGGCCAGCTGCAGGGTCGGGCCGTGACTAAGCCGCTGCCAGCCGAGAAAGTCGCTGCCTTCGTACTCCAACGCTAGGGCGTATCGCATCTGCAGACAGAGCCGCGGGGTGGCTGGAAACGCGAAAGGGCCGGAAGCACGCTTCCGGCCCTTCCCGTGAGGCGGCGAGCTTAGCGGATTTCGTCGAGCAACCGGCGCGCCTCGGCTCGCTGTCCGGGATTGCCTTCGCCAATCACTTCATCGAGCATGCCGCGTGCACCTTCGACGTCGCCCATGTCGAGATAGGCCCGCGCCAGCTCCAGCTTGGTGGCGGCTGCATCATCGCCATCTTCGTCGCTGCGGTACTCCCAATCCGTGCTCTCCGATTTCGGAGGTTGGCTGATAGCAGGCACCACGACGTCAGGCACCTCGATCCGCCGGCTGTCAAAGGGGTCGTCCGGCGTCGCCTTGGCGCTCGCTGCCACCCGCAAGCGATCAATGTCTTCGGTGCTGAAGTTCTGGGTGGTGTCAGGACTCGACCTGGTGACCGGCGCCGACGGGACAGCACCCCAGTCATCATCCGCTTCCTGCAACGGCGCCGGACTGGCCGGCAGCGGATCGAACGCAGGCCGCGCTGGACTGGCCTCTGCAGGAACCTCGAAGAACAGAGGGTGATCAGGCAGCAGATCGCGACCCATTACCACCACCTGACGCCAGGACGGGTGATCGGCATCGTAGAGCTGCGCGTACATTGCCTCGGCGGCGCCCTCAAAGCCGGACGCGTCGCTCTGCCGATAATAGTGCCCGACCAGCGCCAAGTGTCGGCCCAGGTCATTGGGCTGTTCGGCAACGGCGTCGAGCAGGCGGTCGAGCTCCGAGTACGGCGAGGTCTCCGGGTCATCATCCCGCGTCGCTGCTTCGGCAGTGGCGGCTTCATACTGATCGGCAATCGACTCGCGTGGCTCCGGCGGCACGGACGAGCCCCGGCGGCGGCCGAGCAGGAAGGCAAGCAGGCCCCCTATCACCAGCAGCAGGCCGCCGAGCATGGCCCAGGTTTGCAGGTACCAGGGCTTGGCATCTGCGGGCGCCGGCTCATCCAGCGCCTGGGTCGCAGCGGGCTCAGGTTCCGCGACCGGCTGCACCGCTACCGGCACGTCGACTGGCACCGCGCCAGCCGGAACCTGCTCATCAATGGGTGCGTCGACTGCGCTGCCGTCCATCGCGGCGTCAGGATCCACAGCCAGTGGATCGGCCATCGGATCAGTATCAAACGCGTCCGGCGCGCTGGACACGGCGGCGTCGGCATCCGTTGCCTGTGTTGCCAAAGGATCAATCAGCGCCTCTTCCGGTGGGGTATCCACTCCTACCGGTGCGGCGCTGGCCAGACCTTCCAGCCGAGTCCGCTCGGCTTCCAGCTCGGCCAGGCGACGCTGGGCGTCCGCCAACTGGGAATCCTTCAGTTCGATCAGTCGCTTCGTATCGCCATCCAGCCGTTCCAGGTCGGTGACGCGGGAGCGCAGGTCGCGATTTTCCTCCTGCAGCGTAGCGACCTGTTCGCGAGCGCGGCCGAGGTCGGCACGCAGCTCCCTGCCTGGTCCCGAATCGCTGCTGCCTGACTGCGCAGCCGAAGCGGGCGTGTCGCCCCCTGGCGGCAGCAGCTCGAGGCGTGCCGCCGACGGCGCCGTCGAAGCCGGGCTGACGCGCGTCGATTCCACGGACTGGACCGGCTCAGCAGGCACGGAAACGCTGTCCCGTGAGGCACCGGCCGGCGCATCACGCCACGCCTGAGTCTGCTCGCTGACCTCTGCTGCCGCCGCGGCCGCAGTCAGCGCGGACAGTTCGTCGCGGGTCGGTATGCGCAGAACGGCGCCGCGCTTCAGGCGGTTGATGTTGTCGCCGATAAACGCATCCGGATTAGCCCGCAGCAAGGCGAGCATGGTCTGGTTCATCGATACAGAGCTGTCTGGACGCACCTGTTGGGCGATCGCCCACAGTGTTTCGCCAGATCCAACTGGCCCGTAGCGGTCCCCGCTGATGGAGGCCGAAGGGGTCGGAGCCGACGGTGGCGCCAGCGGGGTCGGCGCGGCAGCGGGACGCAGGGGCGCTGGTTCGGGAGCAGGCCTCGGGGGTGCTGCAGGCGCGGTGGCAGCGGCTGGCGCGGCGGGCTGAGCGACAGGCGGGGGTGGTGGCGGTGGCGGTACAGCCGCACTGGGCGCAAGCGCCTGGGCGGGCGCTGCGGCGGGCTCACGCACCGGCGCTGTCACCGCCGGAGCGGTGCGCGCTGGCGCAACACGGGGCGGATCAAGCAGCACGGTGTACTCGCGCAGCATGCGACCCCGGCCCCACTCCACCTCAAGTAGAAAATTAAGGATGGGTTCGCCGAGGCGGGTGGGTGTCGTCACCCGCACCACCGGCTGACCGGCAGCATTCTTGACCACGGTGAATTCGAGATTGACCGGCAGCAGCGCCGTGCGATCAACGCCTACCCGTGAGAATGCGTCGGGCGAGGCCAGCTTCACCTTGAGATTGTCGAGTTCCCCGGGCGTACTGCTGATGATGGGAATTTCAGCGACCAGCGGCTCGTTCAGCGACGAACTCACCCGGATTGCGCCAAGCCCCAGCGCCAGAGCCTCTGAACTGCCCAGCGCGAGCGCCAAGCCAAGGCTAAGCCTATGATTCTTTTGCATCCAGCATCTCCCCAATGCGCGAAGCATACGGTCGCCTGTTTACGTTCTGGTCGGCGCCAGACCTAGAATCGACTTGACAACGCTGCGCTAACTATAGATCACAGGTCGGTTTTTACCAACAATTCGGCAATCTGAACAGCGTTCAGTGCCGCGCCCTTGCGGATATTGTCGGCAACGATCCAAAGGCTCAGGCCCTGCGGGTGCGAGATGTCCTCGCGAATCCGGCCGACAAACACCGGATCCTTGCCAGCCGCATGGGTAACCGGGGTCGGGTAACCGCCGGGCTTTGGTTCATCCACCACCTCAATCCCAGGCGCTGCAGCGATCAGCCGGCGGGCCTCGTCGGCGGACAGCTTCTGGCGCGTTTCCAGATGCACCGCTTCCGCGTGGCCATAGAACACCGGGACCCGAACCGCGGTCGGATTCACCTGGATGCTGTCGTCGCCGAGAATCTTGCGGGTTTCCCAAACCAGCTTCATTTCTTCCCTGGTGTAGCCGTTCGGCAGGAACTCATCGATCTGCGGAATGACGTTGAAGGCGATCTGGACCGGGAAGCGCTTCGGCTCGGGGCTGTGGAAATTCAGCATCGCCGCCGTCTGCCGACCCAGTTCCTCCATCGCCGAGCGCCCGGCCCCAGACACCGACTGATAGGTCGCCACGTTGATGCGGCTGATGCCAACCGCCCGATGGATCGGCGCGAGCGCGACCAGCATCTGCATCGTCGAGCAGTTCGGATTGGCAATGATGCCGCGCGGTCGGTTGTGGATCTGCTCCGGATTGACCTCAGTGATGACCAGCGGGACATCGGCGTCGTAGCGGAACTCCGAGGTGTTGTCGATAACTACCGCGCCGGCCGCAGCGGCGCGCGGCGCGTGCACCCGCGACACCGAGCCGCCGGCCGAGAAGAACGCGATGTCGACGCCGCTGAAATCAAACGTGGCAAGGTCACGCACGACGTATTCGCGGCGGCGGCAGGTGACGGTGTCGCCGGCCGAGCGCCCGCTGGCCAGCGGAATCAGATTGCTGAACTGGAAGTCGCGCTCTTCGAGAATTTCGAGCAGCGCCTGGCCAACGGCGCCGGTGGCGCCGGCGATGGCAATTACGGGTCGGGCATTCATTCGGATGATCGGGTCTCAGGAAATCAGGGTGAGGCGGGAATTCGTGGGCTGACGGGTCCGACGTCGGCACATTGCGCGCGGTGCCGCAGCGCGTGATCGACCAGCACCAGGGCGACCATGGCTTCCGCGATCGGAGTGGCTCGAATGCCAACGCAGGGGTCGTGGCGGCCGGTGGTGATCACTTCGACCGGTTCGCCCGCCGTGTTCACGCTGCGTCCCGGCAGTCGCAGGCTGGAGGTAGGCTTCAGCGCCATCGAGCAGACCACGTCCTGACCGCTCGAAATCCCACCAAGAATGCCGCCGGCGTTGTTGCTGAGGAAGCCATCCGGGGTCATCTCGTCGCGGTGCTCGGTGCCACGCTGCACGACGGCGTCGAAGCCGGCGCCGATTTCCACGCCCTTCACCGCGTTGATGCTCATCAGCGCGGCGGTCAGTTCGGCATCCAGCTTGCCGTAAAGCGGCTCGCCCCAGCCCGGCGGCACGCCTTCAGCAACCACCGTGACGCGGGCGCCGACCGAATCGCCGGACTTGCGCAACGCATCCATGTAGGACTCGAGTTCCGGGACCATCGCCGCGTCGGGCCAGAAGAACGGATTGTCCTCCACCGCGTCCCAGTCGAAACCGCGCGGCTTCAGCTCACCCAGCTGCGAAAGATGGCCGCGAATTCGTATTCCGTGCTTTTCTGCCAGCCACTTCTTGGCGATCACCCCAGCTGCCACCCGCATCGTGGTCTCGCGGGCCGAACTGCGGCCACCGCCGCGCGGGTCGCGCAGCCCGTACTTTTGCCAGTAGGTGTAGTCGGCGTGCGCCGGGCGGAACACCTCGCCGATTTTCGCGTAATCCTTGCTGCGCGCATCGGTATTGCGGATCAGCAGCGCGATCGGCGTACCGGTCGTCAGGCCCTCGTAGACACCCGACAGAATCTCGACCTGGTCGGCCTCGTGGCGCTGCGAGGTGTGCCGCGACTTGCCGGTGGCGCGGCGCTGGATGTCGTGCTGGAACGCTTCAGCGTCAATGGCAAGTCCGGGCGGACAGCCATCGATCACGCAGCCGATCGCCGGGCCATGGGACTCGCCAAAGGTGGTGACTGCGAATGAAACGCCAAACGTATTTCCGCTCATGCCGGCCGCCTAGCCAGAATGCGGCTGCGAAACGCTGGGCGAGACGCTGCCCGCCGCCAGCGCCGCGCGCGCATCGGCAAGTCTCCTGATCCGCTCGATGTGCTCCACCAGTGCTTCGCGATGGATCGCGAACACGCCCATCGCGCCAACCTTGAACTCGATCCAGTCGAACGGCACCTCCGGCAGCAGGCGCGTCAGCGCGTGCTCGCTTTCACCGACCTCGACGATCAGCAGCCCGCCGCGGACCAGATGCACTGGCGCGTCGCGCAGGATGCGCAGGACCAGATCGAGACCGTCGTCACCTGCCAGCAGGCCAAGCTGGGGCTCGTGCCGATACTCGTCGGGCAGCGCATCGACTTCGGCGCGGGTGACGTACGGCGGGTTGCTGACAATCAGCTCGTAGGCTTCGCCACGCACGGCATCGAACAGGTTCGAGCGCAGCAGTCGAACCCGGCTCTCGACACCCAGGCGCTTCACGTTTTCCTTGGCCAGCGCCAGCGCATCCGCCGACAGGTCGACGCCGTCCACGGCCCACTCGGGCTGATGGTGGGCCATCGCAATGGCGATGCAGCCCGAGCCGGTGCACAGATCGAGCGCGCGGGTGATGTCCAGACTGCCGATCCACGGCTGGAATCCACCCTCGATCAATTCGGCAATCGGCGAGCGTGGCACCAGCGCACGGGCGTCCGACGCGAAGCTGAGGCCGGCAAACCAGGCTTCGCCGGTCAGGTAGCAGGCCGGCACCCGATCAACCAGGCGGCGCTCGAACAGCGCCAGGACAGCGGCCTTCTCGTCGGCGGTGACGCGTGCCTGTCCATACACCGGATTGAGATCGTGCGGCAGATGCAGGGCGTGCAGAGTCAGCTGGGTGGCCTCGTCAAGCGCATTGTCATAGCTGTGTCCGAAGCACAGGCCGGCGGCGTTGAAGCGGCTGCCGCCGTAGCGGATCAGATCGATGATGGTGCGCAGCACGTCGGTCATGGCAATTACGCAGTAGGCCAGCCATCGAGTATAGGCGAAGCCAATCGATGCAACCGCGCAACCTATAATGGGCGGATGAATACGTCAGCTAGCGGTTCCGCCAGGCTTCGCCTGATCGTCATCCTCGCCGCCGCCCTCGCCGCCGGAACGGGGCTTTGGCTGGGAGCGCGCCTGGGTCCAGCTACCAGCAACGAGAACCCGCAGGTCCTGCAGAACGCCCTGCTGTTCCCGGCGCCGCGTGAGCTTCCACCCTTCGCGCTGGACGCTGGTGACGGCGCGCAGATCAGTGCGGAAACACTGCGCGGCCGCTGGAGCGTGGTGTTCGTCGGCTTCACCCACTGCCCGGATATCTGTCCGACCACGCTCTCCATGCTGGGGGCGCTGCAAAAAGCGCTGCCGGAGCTGCAGCCCAGTCTTCAGGTGCTGTTCGTATCGGTCGATCCGGAGCGCGACAGCGCTGAGCGGGCGACCGAGTACGCCCGCTACTTCGTCCCCGACGCACTCGCCGCCACCGCCGATCATGGGCGGCTTGAGCCCTTCAGCCGCAGCCTCGGCATGGTCTACATGCAGACCCCACTGGACGGGGGCGACTACACCGTCGACCACTCTGCCAGCATCGCCATTCTGGATCCGCAGGCGCGGCTGGTGGGCGTGTTCCGTCCGCCATTCGAGGTCACCCGAATGGCGGCTGACCTGCGCACGCTGGCAGGGCGCTGAGATGCGTCCGTCGGTCGTCCTGCAGTACCTGTTTCCGCACCGCCTGCTGTCGCGGCTCGTCCTGTGGGCGACGAGGATTCGGCTGCGACCCTGGAAGAACCTGCTGATCCGGCAGATCGTGCGGCGCTACAACGTGAATCTGGCCGAAGCCGCCGAACCGAACGCCGAGGCGTACGTCCACTTCAACGCGTTCTTCACCCGCGCCCTGAAGTCGGGCGCGCGAACGGCCGACCCGGACCCCGACACCCTGCTGATGCCCGCCGACGGCAAGATCAGCCAGGTCGGCAGGATCGAAGCGGGTCGGATCTTCCAGGCCAAAGGCCACTCTTTCACTGCTGCCGAGCTGCTGGGCGACGCCGCTGCGGCCGCTCCCTACGCTGATGGCTGGTTTGCCAACATCTACTTGTCGCCCCGTGACTATCACCGGGTTCACATGCCGTGGGCCGGGCGTCTCACTCACACACTGCACGTTCCGGGCCGGTTGTTCAGCGTCGCGCCGTGGACGGTGAATGCCATACCGCGCCTGTTTGCCCGTAACGAGCGGCTGGTCTGCCACTTTGAGACCGACATCGGTCCGATCTGCTCCGTGATGGTCGGCGCGCTGCTGGTTTCGGGTGTCGAGACGGTCTGGAATGGCGTCGACATTCCGCGCTATGCCAGCCGGCCCATTCCTCGCGACTGGCGCGGACGCGGGATCACGCTCGACCGTTTCGCCGAAATGGCCCGTTTCAACATGGGCTCAACGGTGATCCTGCTGTTTCCGCGCGACGCGGTGCAGCTGGACACGTTCGAGCACCAGCAGCCGGTGCGGCTCGGCCAGCGACTTGGGCGGGTGCTGGCACGTCGCTGACCGCTGGATCGTGACCAGGAGCTAACCCGCGCGTTTCATGAATTCTCGCGATGGTCGCGCAGGATGTTGTTCGCACAGAAGATTTCCCGAAGGAGCGGCGTAGCGGGCCATACGACCGACTGAGGTAGTCTCCTGCGCGGACAAGAGACAAGCGAGAGCGCGCGAGATTCATGAAACATGCGGGCTAACTCCGACAGCCCTGCAGACTGAGCCGCTGGCCCGGCCGGATCAGATATTTCGGCGCCGAAATGCCGTTGGAGCGGGCCAGCGATTCGGGGCTGCGGCAGCCGCGCGAACGCGAAATGCTGGCCAACGTGTCGCCCTTGCGCACGGTGTAGCCGCTGCCGCTGCCGCTGCCGCTGCCGCTGCTGGTCGAGGATGTCGCGACCGCCACCTGGGTTGGCAGCGCAGCGCGGGCCCGGGCGATCTCGCCTGCCAGCGCCACGCGCGGCCCATCAAGGCAATGCTGGCGGTAGGCATCAACCAGCGCCTGCGGCGCATCGAGCGCCGTGCCGGCCGCAAGCACGAGCTGCGGGTTGTATTGCGGATTGAGGTTGCGCAAGGTGCGGAACCAGCCGTTGCGGGTGCCGGCCCCACCCAGACAGATCGCCAGTTCATTGAGCGCCGCCGGACGCTCCAGCTTCAGTTCGGACGGCGCCAGGGGCACGCGCGGAAACTCCAGCCCGTATTCCTCCGGATGCAGGAACAGCCACGCCGCCGCCAGCACCATCGGGACGTAGTCGCGGGTCTCGGCCGGCAGCTGGCCCTGCACGGCGCTGCTCCAGAAGCTCTTGCCGCCGGTCTGCCGATACAGCCGCGCCACCCGACCCTCGCCGCCGTTGTAAGCCGCCAGCGCCATCGGCAGATCCGCATTCAGCTCGGCGAAGCGTTCGTTGAGATAGGCAACATTGGCGCGCGCCGCCAGCTGCGGATCAAAGCGCGTGTCAAATCCGTCGGCGCGGCGTCCAAGACCGAAGCGCTGACCGGTCGCCGGCATGAACTGCAGCGGTCCGGACGCGCCGGCACGCGACACCGCATGCACGCGGCCACCCGACTCCTTGGCCATGATCCCAAACAGCAGCGCTTCGGGCAGGCCGGCGCGCTCGTATTCGGGCCACATGCGGTGACGCATGTACTGGTAGTTTTCCCAGGTGTCGAGCAACAGCGGGCGCATCCAGGTCAGCCACTCGTTGAGCGCGGCCTGAACCTGGGCATTGACGGTGATCAGCTCGCGCAGCTCCCGACCGTTGAGCAGATTCAGGCTGCGGGCGGCCTCCGGCACGTCGACCAGCAGCGGCGAGGCAGCGTCCACCGACAGCGCCGCGCTGGTGACGCCCTCGCCCGCCCCGGCGGCCCGCTCCACCACCTGCAGATCGACCAGCAGCGCGCCATAAGCGTCGATGAAGCGCAGGCTGTCGCAGCCGGCGCTGGCGGCGCAGCGGGCAGCGGCGGCGCGCAAGGCAGCGAGTGCCGACTCGCGCTCGGCGCCACCCAGGGCCGCATCGCCGTGCCGGATCTGCTCTTCAGCGGCCTCCAGTCGCTGCGACTGGCGCTCAATTTCGGCATAGATGCTGTCAAACGTGCCAGACCCATCGCCCGCCACTGCGCGGGTGGATGGAGCAGCGCAGGCAGTCAGGAGCATCAGCAGCAGCAAGAGAATGACGGTGGCGTGCGATGACATGAGGTTGAGGAAATGTGGGTCGACCGCCATTTTGCCTGCGAATGGGGCGCCGCATGTCAATCACCCGCGCTGCCGCGCTGTGCGCCTGGATTTCCCGATTGGAATGCCGGATAGAATCGCGCTTCCTCACGCGCCGCCTGAATCCAAACGAATGAACGACATCTACCTGGGCAAGGGCGAGGCGCCCGTTCATCTGCTGGCCCGATTTGGCAACCGTCACGGGCTGATCGCCGGCGCTACCGGCACCGGCAAGTCGGTCTCGCTGATGGTCATGGCCGAGGGCTTCTCACGGATGGGCGTGCCGGTGTTCCTGGCCGACGTGAAGGGTGACATCGCCGGACTGGCCGTGGCCGGAGCGATGTCCGAGCGTCTGCAGCAGCGCATCGCGACGCTGGGCATCGAGGACTACCGCAGCGAACCCAACCCGGTGGTGTTCTGGGACCTGTACGGCGAGCTCGGCCACCCGGTCCGCACCACCATCTCGGAAATGGGCCCAACGCTGCTGGCGCGCGTCCTTGAGCTCAACGATACCCAGTCTGGCGTGCTCGACATCGTGTTCAAGCTGGCCGATGACGAGGGCCTGCTGCTGCTCGATCTTGATGACCTGCGCGCCCTGCTGTCCTTCACTGCGCAAAATGCCAAGCGGATTTCGCAGGCGCTGGGCCTGGTCAGCCCAACCTCGGTCGCCGCCATCCAGCGCGCCCTGCTGCGCCTCGAGCAGGCCGGCGGCGCACACTTTTTTGGTGAGCCCGCGCTGGAGCTGGCCGATCTGATGCGGCAGGACATGTCCGGCCGCGGCGTCATCAACCTGTTAGCGGCCGACAAACTGATCCTGAGTCCGAGGCTGTACTCGAGCTTCCTGCTGTGGCTGCTGTCAGAGCTGTTCGAGACGCTGCCCGAAGTTGGCGACCTCGCCCAGCCCAAACTGGTGTTTTTCTTCGACGAGGCGCACCTGCTGTTCAGCGACTGTCCGCCGGCCCTGCGGCAGCGCGTCGAGCAGGTGGTTCGGCTGATCCGCTCCAAGGGCGTCGGGGTCTACTTCTGCTCGCAGAATCCGGACGATGTCCCCAACGAAATTCTTGGCCAGCTCGGCAACCGCGTGCAGCACGCGCTGCGCGCCTTCACTCCGCGCGACCAGAAGGCGGTGCGCAGCGCCGCCGAGACATTTGTGGCGCGGCCGGGTCTGGACGTGGTCCAGGCGATCACCACGCTTGGCGTCGGCGAAGCGCTGGTCTCGACCCTGCAGGACAAGGGCGTGCCGATGCCGGTCGACCGCACCCTGATGGCGCCACCGCGCTGCCGGATGGGCGCGATCGACGCCACCGAACGCGCCACCGTGCGCAAGCGCAGCCCGATCGGCGGTCGCTACGATACCGCTGTCAACCGCGAGTCCGCCTACGAGATTCTGAATGCGCGCGCCGAGCAGGCCGCCGAAGCCGCTGAGTCAGCCAAGGCGCGCGAGGGCGCCGAACGCGAAGCCAGTCGCAGCGCCACCGGCAGCGCCCGCGGCGGCAATCCCGCCGTGCCTGCCGAGGAGCGCAGCTGGCTGCGCGACATGCTGTTCGGCTCGGGACGCCGCCAGGGCGCCATCGAAACCACCGCCAAATCGGCCATGCGCACGGTCGGCAACCAGCTCGGCCGCCAACTGCTGCGCGGCGTGCTCGGCAGCCTGACTGGCAGCAAACGGCGCTGAGGAAAAGCGCGGTGAACATCGGTCCATCGGATTGATCGGGCAAACCATTGCCTGCAGCGCGATGGCCACCAAGCTAAGCGGATGCCTCTCGTCGCTTGAACGTCGCGACGCTCTCGGGCCTAACAATGCACTCAGTGAGCCGGGCTTGATCGGCTGCCCCCCTGGCGGGCTCCAATCAGACGTCAGGTCTTCGGACGCATTCCGATCGCCCAGCCGATCAAGTTTGCTTTCGATTTCGGCGCGCAAAGCAGGCGACCCAGCAACCGCTCAGCCCTCGCCAACTCGCGTGATTGATTCTTTCATCGAGCGCGCCTGGGCCGAAAACGGCCTTGCGCGTCAAACGCAGTCTAGCAACCCCAGCAAGCCCCGCTAAACGAAACTTTCGGGCAGCTCAGGATTGCTGACGGCCGTCTGACGCCCTGATGGCAGCGGGCTCGAGTGCCTACGGCGATGATCCGATCAGGCCAATCCAACCACGTATGCCACCCAGGACTCACAGTTGCGCAACTGGCGGACCGCACCCAGGAACACCTCGGTCTTTTCGCCTTTGGTGGTCGCGGTATGCCGCCAGATCTGGCTGCTGGCGAACCCCGCCTCGCGCAGGCACTCGCGCAGCTCGGATAGGGTCCACAGTCGCCACTCGTAACGAAAGGCGTTGTCGATGCGGCGCAGCCCGTTGGCAGCGACGGCGTCGCTCAATTCGAAGTGAATACGGCAATCAACGTGGGCACTCACGGCATTGAAGCTGCGCTGCTCCCGCAGATAGTCGAAAGCGGCAGCGCTTGGCGCTGGCCGCGTTCGCGAACGGGTACGACGCGATGGCGGGTGGTCGATTGGCGGAGCGCGGCGGCACCGCCATAAAGATTGAGTACCAGAACGCCATCGGCCGCCAGCGCTGCGTGGGCCTGCCTGAGGTAGCGGAGCAGCGCTGCCCGGCGGTGCAGATAGCCGATGCTGAAGTTAAGCACCGACAGCAGGTCGGCTGCGGGCACCGCCGGCGGCTTGAGCGTATGAACGTCGGCACAGTGAAAGGCGATGCGCCCGGCGCGTCGTGCGAGCAATCGCTGCGCGCGCTGGCGTGCGTGCTCGATCGTGGGTTGATCCAGATCGACCGCCAGCGCCGAGCGATGGCGGCCGGCCGCCACCCACGCCACGGCGTCGGCGCCATTGCCGGCGAAGTCCTCGCGCAGACAGCGCGCCTCGCGGCCGTCCCGCAGCCGGCGGTAGATTTCGGCAAGTACCGCCGCTTGGGTGTCCAGATCCTGGGTAGCCCAGCGATACAGGCTGAGCAGGTCGTCTGTCTGAGGTACTGGCTCCTCCTGTAAACGCAATGATCGTTCACCGCAGTCAACGGAATACTTCATCGAAAACGACAGTCAAGGTGCCTACTTGATCGAAAAAGACCCGTTGTTTCGACTGCGATGTCGTTTTGCAGGCGCTCCCGCGTACTCCTTGATTGAGCCCAGACCATAGCGTCCGCGGCCGAACCACCACTCCGATGTCGAGGATACCCAGCGATGAACAGCAAGCTGAAGCACACGACGAACACTTCTCGGAGCAAGGCTGTCACAGGCGACCAAGACAAGCCTGCGGCGACCATCAAGGATCTCCCGGCCGCGAAGGACCCAAAGGCGGTGGTCTATTGCTGCCAGCGGCGCAGAAAATCCGTGGGTGAGTGTTCTGCAATGCCGACGTCGACGACGCCGACGATGACGCCACCACCCCGTTTGCCGATGGCGGCGCGTTTCGCAAACGCGCCAGGCGTATCCGCAGATTCCCTTTTATCGCCCAAATCGACGAGATGGACTGTGGCCCGACCAGCTTCGCAATGGTCTGTCGCTACTACGGCGTAACGGCTAGCCTGTCGCGCATTCGCGAGCTGTGTCATACCGCCAGCGACGGCACCAGTCTGCGTTCAATCTGCTCTGCGGCCAACGAACTCGGTCTGGCGGCGCGCGCGCTCAAAGTGTCGCCCAGCCATCTCGATCAGATGCCGCTACCGGCCATCTGCCATTGGGAAGGCAATCACTGGGTGGTCGTTTATCACGTCGATGCCAAGGATGTGTGGGTAGCCGACCCTGGTCGCTCGCGGCGCAAGATCGCGCGCGCCGAGTTTCTCAAGCAGTGGTCCGGCTACACGGCATTGTTCGATTACGCGGGAGGTCCGCGACCCGCAGCGGCGAGTACGCCGCAGCTGGCGTGGCTATGGCCATTCTTTCGCGAGCACCAAGCCAGCTTCAATCTCGCGCTTGGGCTAGCGGGGCTTGCCAGTGCGTTGGCCCTGCTGTTTCCGGTAGTCACCCAGTTCGTGGTCGACAGGGTGATCGTCGATCAGGATCTCAGCCTGCTCAGCTTTCTACTGCCGACCATGGCGCTAGTGCTGGTCTTCCTGCTGCTGGCCAATCTCATCCAGCAGTACCTGCTCAGTTTCGTCGCCGTGCGCATCGACAGCGCCGTGCTCGACTACCTGACCCGGCGGCTACTGGCCCTGCCGATGAGTTATTTCAAGGCGCGGCGTACCGGCGATATCCAGCGCCGCCTCGACGGCGCTCGGCAAATGCGCCAGTTTCTGGTGGATCAAGGGGTAGGCGGTCTGCTCGCAGCGGTGCAATTGCTCGGCTGCGTGCTGCTGATGGCGCTGTAATCGGTTCGATTGACCGCTTTGTTCCTGATGGTGGCGCCGCTGTACGCCGGCTTGATGTGGTATTCGCGGCGGGTCCTGCGGCCGCTCTATGCCGATCTGGAAACCGCCCATGGCCGCTATGCCTCGCAGCAGATTGATGCCATCAAGGGTATCGAAGCGGTCAAGGCAGCGGGCGCCGAACTCAAGTTCCGCGACGAGATGCTGGCGCAGTTTCTTGAAGTGTCGCAACAGCAGTTCCGCGGCAACTTTACGGTGATGAGCTACCAGAGCGCGCTGCAGGCGGTGGGGTTCCTGTCGACGCTGCTGTTTCTGTGGGCGGGCGCGCATGCGGTGATCGCCGGCGAGTTCAGCGTGGGTGCCTTTGTCGCCTTCAGCAGCATCATGGCGATGGCCTCTGCGGCGATCGTGCGCGCGCTCGGCGTCTGGGACGATGCGCAATTTGTCGGCGAGCTGCTAAACCGCTTGAACGATGTGATCGAGCCTGAGCCCGAGCAAGGGCACGACCGTTCGCGTTTGCAGCCGGTGAAATCGCTCGAGGGGCATATCGAACTGCGCAAGGTCGGGCTGCGCTTCGGTGGGCCGGAATCGCCGGAAATTCTGGCCGATATTTCGCTGACGATACCCGCTGGCAAGACCTGGGCGCTGGTGGGTCGCAGCGGCTGCGGCAAGACCACGCTGGTGAAGCTGATCAGTGGCCTGCTGGAACCTACCAGTGGCGAGATCCTGTTCGACCGCATCGACAGCCGCACGCTCAACCACCGCGATTTGCGCCGGCAGATCGGTTTTGTGCTGCAGGAGAACCACGTGTTCGACAACACCAGCCTGCACAACATCGCCTTCGGCGACGTCGAGCCTAATTTCGAACGCGCGCTGTGGGCGGCGCAAATGGCCAACGCCCATGATTTCATCCAGCGCTTGCCGCTGGGTTACGAGACCCGCATCGGCGAGACGGGTCTGGCCATTTCAGGCGGCCAGCGCCAGCGTCTCGCCATTGCGCGGGCGATTTATCACGACCCGCCGATCCTGATTTTCGACGAGGCCACCAGTGCTCTTGACAGCGAGAGCGAGCGCGCGATTCAAAGCAATCTTGGCCGTCTCACCAAGGGCCGCACCTGTCTGATCATCGCGCACCGGTTGAGCACTATCCGCGAGGCTGATCAGATCGTGGTGATGGATGCCGGACGTATCGTGGAGACCGGTAGCCACGATCACCTGATGGCGAGTCGCGGCATGTACTTCTATTTGTCCAGCCAGCAGCTGGGGCCGACTCAATGAGCGCGCGACGTGCTTCGTCAGGAAACGAACTTGACCGCGCGTCGGGGCTGTTGCTAAGCGACGCCCCGCCCCGCGCGGCGCGTTACACCGGCTGGCTGTTGCTGGCTCTTGCGGCCACCGCCATCGCGTTCGCCTGCCTGTTTCGCATTCCCGAGACCGTGGTTGCACCTTTCGTCGTGGTGCCCATCGAGGGTGGCGCTCCGATACAGGCGCCGGTCGCCGGCGAACTGGTCAGCGTTGACGTGCGCGAAGGGCAGTCAGTCAAGGCCGGTGCGACCCTGTTTCGCATCAAGAGCGACGTATCCCGCAGTGCCGATTCGCTTTTGCGACAGTTGCTCGAAGACCAGCGGGCCTTGACCGAGCGCACGCGTCGGCTCGACCAGGCGCTCAGCGACGCAACGGCGATCAAGCAGCGTGAAATCGCCCTGACCGAACGCGAACTAGAGTTTCGTCGAACCTATTTCGCTTCGACTCGCGAGATTCTTGATCGCAAGGAAAAAGCGGCGGCAGATGGCCTACTGCCGCGCATCTCCTTGCTGTCTGATCGGCTGCTGGTGGCGGCGGCTGAGAACGAGCGCACTGCCAGCGAAAGGCAGCTGCAACAGCTGGCGCTGGATAAGTCCGAGCGCGTCGCGGCACGCTCGCGCGACCGCAATGAGGAAGCCGCCGAGAGCGAAAAACTGACGTTCAGGATTGCCGCCGCGCACGCGCAGCTAGCGGGTGCAGACGGCGACACCCGATCACTGCTGGCACCGTATGACGCGGTGGTAATGAGCGTGGCTCAGACCGGCGCAGGCGCGGTGGTCGAACTCGGTGCCGAACTATGTCAGCTGGCACGCCTGGATGCCGCCGGACAGCCGCGGCTGACGCTGGCCGAGGCCGCACTGCCGCGCTTGCACAGCGGGCAATCAGTACGCTTATTTCTGTCGGCCTATCCCTATCAGCGCTACGGCACGCAGACGGCACAACTCGACTGGGTGAGTCCTAGCGGTTTGGTCGACAAACAACAAACCCAGTTCTTCGCGCTGGCGAGTCTGACTTCGCCCACCAATCCGGACTTGCCGCTGCGCATCGGCATGCGCGGCGAGGCGCGCATTCTGGTTGGGCGACGCACCCTGATCGACTATGCCTTGGAGCCGGCACGAGCCCTTCGCGAGCGCGCGTTTGTCGAATGAAGCAAGGGCCGCGAACGCCATGATGGGGTTAGCGGCTGGGGCCTTGGTTGATCCAGCGGAATCGCTGTCGACTAGCCGCGGGGGCGAAACTCACCCTTGATATCCCCAAGTTTCATGTAAATCGGGCCGCCTTTCAGGACTGCATACGAAAAATGCAGACGGCGGGGATCAATGTGTCGGGCGACTTGGCGCAAAACATCATCGAGCCGCCCTTCCAACCTCCAAACGCGCACCGATGTGGTGTAGTCCGCCAACAGCGGCGCGCGTTCAAACGGCATGCGCCAGGCGTCGAAGCGCTTCGAGCGGCAGACATCCGAGCGTGTCCAGTCATAGAAGGTGTCGCGATAGTCGGGTGGCGGCGTCCAATCCGGTCGCGTTAGCAGCGGCCGGGAATCGTCAAACGCAACCCGCGTCAGAGGCCCTCAAACCCATCCCTGAACACGCCGTCGATATCGAGTCGAACAATGGCGGCTTTATTGAACGATTGATTCGTCAGGCGGCGAAACCCAAACAGCACGACATGCTTGCCATCGGTATCGATGGCGCTAACACCCTGAGTGTTTTCGGGGTCGGCGCCGGTGGTCACCGTGATGCGGCCGTCAAAGCCGAAATCGGTATCCGTGAAGCCATTGGCGAGCAGGCGCCAGGCAGCGAAGTCGCCCTCAGTGCTAGCAAGACCAAGGAAACTGGTGCCGCCTACGACGAGCTTGCCATCGTTCTGCACGGTGATGTCGCTGCCCTGACTCCTGATCGTCACGTCGGTGTAAAACGTCGTGCTGCGGCCGGTGCCGGTTTGCCCGAAGAACAGGTCGAACTGGCCGCTTTGGGTGAGTTTGACGACCGCAGCTAGTCCGCTGCTGCTTGTGTCGGTCGCGCTACCGGCCAAAACAATCCCGCCATCGGAAAGCACCACTACAGCGTTGGCGATGTCGAAGTTGGTGCCGCCGATTTCGAATGCGATCAGGCGGCTACCGGCGTTGCCGAACGCGGCGTCGATGGCGCCGGTGGGCAGCAGTCGCACGGCGATCATGTCGGTGCTTTGCGGCCCCTGGCCCGATCCGGCAAGCACGATCTTGCCGTCCGGCTGTACAGCGATCGCCTGGATGGTGGAGATCGCGTTGCCAGGCGTTGGGTTGTAGACCGATCCGCCAGAGGTGCAGTTGACGGGGTCGTTGAAACACAGGTCGCGGCTGCCGTTGGCATTGAGGCGCAGCACGGCGGTGCGCCGCACGCCGCCGACCACGCTCGAACCCGCGAGGACGATGCGGCCATCGGTCTGCAGTGCCAAATCTGCCACCGTTTCTGCGGTCGCTGCCGCGACGAAGGGCTGCATCGTGCAGCCGCCGTTGCCG
>JBBRBN010000007.1:0-74436 GCA_038205755.1 Lysobacterales bacterium
GCGCGATGATCGCGCAGGATGTTGTTCGCACAGGAGATTTCCCGAAGGAGCGGCGTAGCGGGCCATACGACCGACTGAGGTAGTCTCCTGTGCGGACAAGAGACAAGCGAGGGCGCGCGAGATTCATGAAACATGCGGGCTAGAGAAGGCACCCCTGTAGGAGCGGCCCTGGCCCGATGCCGTTGTCGCATCAGACGACCTGAAAAGCAGCGCGCCGAGCGGCGCTCCTGCACGGGCTGCAGCGGGCGAATGAAGCCGAGCGCAG
Organism: Lysobacterales bacterium; assembly: GCA_038205755.1. Classification (GTDB taxonomy): domain Bacteria; phylum Pseudomonadota; class Gammaproteobacteria; order Xanthomonadales; family Xanthomonadaceae; genus JANNWF01. The sequence goes on from JBBRBN010000007.1 coordinate 266, forward strand.
CGACAGCGGGCGCGGAGCACAGTGCGCAACGCGCGGCTCAAACCCCCAACCACCCACACAACACCCCTCGCGCCTCGTCCAACCCCGTTCCATCGGTCGCGGAGAACAGCTGCGCGCCGATCCGCTGGCCGAGTTCGCGCCGCACCGCATGCAGGGTCTTGGCCTGCGCACCGCGGCTGAGCTTGTCGGCCTTGGTCAACAGCACGTGACCAGGCAACCCGCGGGCGGCTGCAAACGCCAGCATCTGGTGATCGAACTCCTTGAGCGGGTGGCGTATGTCCATCACGACGATCAACCCGCACAGCGCCTCGCGGGTCATGAAGAACCCCTCCAGCACGGTTTGCCAATGTTCGCGCATTGGCAGCGGAACCTTGGCGTAACCGTAGCCCGGCAGGTCGACCAGGTGGCGCTCCGGCGCGACTTCGAAATACACCAGCTGCTGGGTGCGGCCGGGGGTTTTCGAGGTCCGAGCCAACTTGCCCTGATCACAGATGGCGTTGATCGCGCTGGATTTTCCAGCGTTCGAGCGGCCGCAAATGGCCACTTCACGGCCCACATCGGGCGGCAGGTGGATCAGTTCGTGGGCACTCTTGATGAAGCGCGCACGGCGCAGGGGTTGGGCTTCGCTCATTGCTTCGTTGACCGGTCGCCGGGACGGCGGGGATAATTCGCAGTTCTGACGCGGCTGTCAGGGGCTGAACGAGCCGCGTCAGGTAGGTCGGAAACTCCGACACGCCGCTGGCTGACTCTCGAATCTGGAGCAAGTGTATGACCTTTCGCCGCATTCTCGGTCTGACCGCAGCGCTTTGCGCCGCCAACGCCATGGCGCAATCGGAGCCAGCGGCCGTGCAGGTCGGCGCCATTGACGAGCCCGTCGCTGCGGTTGCGTCGGAGTTGACCGAGGCACACGGCCCGGCCCAGCCCGGCAACGCCGAGGCCGGCGCCAACAAAGCCGCCGTTTGCGCCGCCTGCCACAGCACCGACGGCAACTCAGTCGATCCGCAGTACCCCAAGCTGGCCGGGCAGCACGAGCGCTACACCGCGCGCCAGCTTGCCTTGTACAAGAGTGGCGAGCGCGAGAACGCGATCATGCTTGGGTTTGCAGCCGCGCTCAGCCCGCAGGACATGCGCGATATTGGCGCCCACTTCGCTTCGAAGGCGGCAGCGCCCGGTATGGCCGACGACAGCCTGATCGCCGAGGGTGGAAACGCGGGTCGCAAGTATTTCGAAGTGGGCCAAGCGCTTTATAGCGGCGGCGATCTTGATCGTGGCATTCCGGCCTGCGGCGCCTGCCATGGCCCGGTCGGCAACGGCAATCCGGGTCCGGCCTATCCGCACCTGGCCGGCCAGCACGCCGGTTACACGGCGGCACAGCTCAAGGCCTACCGAGCCGGCACCGTCCATGGCGTTGGCGCGAATGCCAACGAGGTGATGGCCGGGGTGGCAAAGTATCTGACCGATGAAGAGATCGGCTCGCTCGCCAGCTACATCGAAGGCCTGCACCTGGCGCCGTCGGGAACTGTTGCCGCCCAATGATGTCTTAGGGCAGTGCTGCGCTGCCCCATCCGCGCGCGCCCGCCCCGGCAGGTGCCGCATCCCTCCCTGCAGCGTGGCCAACCGTGCGGCCACCTGGCCAAGAACTCTGGAGTTATCGATCATGTTGAACCGCCTGCTCGGCCTTGTCCTGCTTGGCACTACCGTTGCCTGTGGCGCGCAGGCGCCCGCGCCCGCTGCCGAGCCGTTCCAGGCTGGCGTTGACTATTACCTGATTGAACCGGCGCAGCCGACCTCCACCGGCGACAAGATCGAGGTGATCGAGGTGTTCGGCTACAGCTGTGGCGGCTGCGCGGCGTTTCAGCCGCTGGTCTCGAACTGGAAGAAGACGCTGCCCGCAGACGCCTCGTTCTCGTACATGCCGGCCATGTTTGGCGGCATCTGGGAGAACTTCGCCCGCGCCTATTACACGGCGGAAACGATGGGGATTCTCGACAAGACCCACGAGGACATGTTCAAGGTCGTGCACGTCGAGCGCGCGATTCGCGGTGCCGAGGACATCCCGAACTTCTACGGCCGCCACGGCGTCAACGCCGAGGAATTCGCCGCGACCATGAACAGCTTTGCGGTCAACGCGAAGATCGGTCGGTCGCAGCAGCAGGTCCCGCGCTACGGCGTCAGCTCGACGCCAACCATGATCGTGGCCGGCAAGTACCGGATTGAAGTCGGCAGCAGCAACAGCCACGAACGCATTCTTGAGATCGTCGATTTCCTGATCGCCAAGGAACGCGCGGCCAAGGCCGCCTGATCGGATCCTGGCCAGGGTCAGCGTCCCGGTTCGGCGCGCTGACCCTGGACTGCCGCAGTGAGTGACCCGCCCGTCAGCCGCAGGCTGAGCCTGCTGAGCGCGAACATCCAGGCTGGCGCCAGCACGCGCAGCTACAGCGACTATGTGAGTCGTCCGTGGACGCACGTGCTGCCGCATCCGGAGAAGCGCGGCAATCTCGATGTCATTGCCAGCGCGGCCAGCGCGTTCGATCTTGTCGGCCTGCAGGAAACCGATCCGGGCTCGCTGCGCACCGGCTTTCTCAACCAGACCCACTATCTGGCGGAAGCCGCTGACTTCCCGTTCTGGAGTCACCAGGCCAATCGCCGCGTGGGCGGCATCATGTCGAGCGCCAACGGATTGCTGAGCAAGCGCGAGCCAGACGAGGTACGCGACTACGCATTGCCGGGCCGGGTCGCGGGACGCGGCGTGCTGTGGGCGCGCTATGGCCATGGCGACGACGCACTTATGGTGCTCATCACCCATCTCTCGCTGGGGGCGAAGTCCCGCTCGACCCAGCTGGCCTTCATTGCCGAACTGCTGCAGGACGCCCCGCATGCGGTGCTGATGGGGGATTTCAACTGTGAGCCGGATACGCTGGAAATGCGCCACCTGCATCGATCCTGCGGCCTGCAGCCGGCCGAGCAGCGCATGGCCAGCTTCCCCAGCTGGCAGCCGCGCCGCGCCATCGACCATATTCTGACCACCCCGGGAGTCCCGGTCCATCGCCGCTGGCTGCTGCCCGGAATGCTCTCGGACCACCTCGCGGTGGCCGCGGAAATCGAGCTGCCGGCCAGCGTCGAGTCGATGCAAGTGGACGCTAGCGCCGTCAACCGGCGGTCAGAAGACTGACGCCTACCGCCAGCAGCAGCAGCGCAAACAGCCGTTTCAATGCGGGGCCGCTCAGCCGATGGGCAATCCTCGCGCCGAGCGGCGCACAGGCGACCGATGCCACCGCGATGGCGGCCGCCGCCGGCAGATAGATGTAGCCGAGACTGCCAGCGGGCAGGCTGCCGGCCGGCGGACCAAGCGTTGCATAGCCAGCCGCTGAGGCCAGACCGATTGCGACGCCGCATGCCGCCGAGGTCCCCACCGCGCGCACCGGGACCACGCCAAGCCACACCAGCAGGGGAACGGTCATGCTGCCACCACCGATGCCAACTACGGCGGACAGCGCGCCGATCACCAGGCCGGCGCCGACCAGACCAAAGCCGACCGGCGCGGTGCTCCGTTCGACGCCACCGCGCGGCGTGCCGAACGCCAGCTGCGCCGCCGCCAGCAGGCAGAACACAGCCACCGCATAGCGCAGCGTCGCGCCCGCCAGCAGACTGGCAACACCGGCCCCCAGCAGCCCGCCGACCAGCAGGCCGGGCACCATCCAGCGAACGCTCGGCCACAGCACGCTGCCGCGCAGATGGTGCGAACGTGCCGATGACAGCCCGGTCAGGACGATCGAGGCCAGCGACGTAGCCAGCGCCACATGCATGACGTTCGCAGGCGCCACGCCCTGGCCCGGCAAGGCGTGCGCCAGCACGGCGACAATCACCAGACCGCCGCCCACCCCAAGCAGCCCGGCCAGCAGGCCGGCGCACGCCCCCAGCGCGAGATAACCCAGCAGGATGGTCATCGATTCACCGGGCCGTCGTTCATGAGCCGATACACTGCGTCCATGCGATTGAAACTGACCGTGGTGTTCGTGGTGTTCTTCATGGCGCTGCTGGCTGCCAGCGGCGCACTTCATGCCGCCGACTATGAGAGCCAACGCGGTGCTTTTCGCGCGGCGTTGAAGACCGTCGAGCGCGGCACGGCGCTCGATGCCGGGATGCGCCAGAGCTTTGCCGACCACCCGTTGCTGCCATGGCTGGAGTATGCCGAACTGCGTCACGATCTGGGTCGCGTCAGCGAGTCAGCCGTGCTCCGGCTGCAGCGCAGGTATCCTGATCTGGCATTTGTCGAACCGCTGCGCCGGCTTTGGCTGCGCGAACTGGGCCGTCGCCGCGACTGGCCGGGATTTCTACGCCATTTTCGGCCCGCACTCGACCTTGAAGACGACCTGCGCTGCCACGCGCTCTCGGCGCGGCTGGCAGCAGGACCTCTGGATGCGGCGCTGCAGTCGGACATCGCCGACCTGTGGCGTCACGGCGATTCGCGTCCGCCCGCGTGCGACCCCGCCTTTGACGCGCTCAACAAGGTCGGTGGCCTGACCGCCGAGCTGCGCTGGGCGCGCATCGAGCACGCTGCCGACGCCGGCAACAGCAGCCTCATGCGGTTTCTCGGCCGCAGCCTGCCCGCCACGCAAAAGGCGCAGGCCGACAGCTACGCCGAGTTTGTCGATACGCCTTCAAACAAGGCCCTCGGCTGGCCGCGCGATGCGCGCAGCCGGGCCATCGCCGCCGCCGGCTTGAGTCGGCTTGCACGCCGCGACCCCGGCGCTGGCGAACGCCTGCTGGCAGATCTCGCGCCGCTGGCGCTCACGGCCGACGGTCAGGCGCAGGTGCGCTATCAGGCCGCCCTGTGGTCCGCCGCGTCGTATCTGCCCGAATCGGCCCGTCGGATGGCGGCTGTCCCGGCGAGTGCCTTCGATGACCGTCTGCACGAATGGCGCGCGCGCGAAGCGCTGGCGCGCAGCAACTGGGCCGACGCGCTGAGCGCGATTCTGGCGATGCCGGATGCCCTGCGTGCCGATTCACGCTGGCGCTATCTCGAGGCTCGCATGCGCGAGCTGCTGGGTGAATCGGCCGTCGCCCGGCAGCAGTTTGTCGCCCTCGCCGCGCAGCCCACGTATCACGGCTTTCTCGCCGCTGATCGGGTCAAGCTGCCTTACGCGCTGTGCCCCAGCGAGCTCGCCGGCGCTGCGCCCGCGGCGCCGCCAGGCCTGCTGCGGGCGCTGGAACTGCACGCGCTCGATCGGCGACTGTGGGCTGAGCTGGAGTGGAAGCAGTTGATTGACGGCCTGGCTGCGGATGGTCGCCGGCATGCCGTTGCTGCGGCGCTGGAGGTGCGCTGGAATGATCGCGCCGTTTTCGGTCTGGCAGGCGCCGAGGATCAGACTTTCTACCGCCTGCGTTTCCCTCTGTCGCAACGCCCAACGCTGCGCCGTGAGGCGCGCAAGCACGGCCTCGACGAAGGCTGGGTGGCGGCGCTGATTCGCGCCGAGAGCGCCTGGCAGCCGCGCGCGCGCTCCCATGCCGACGCCCGTGGCCTGATGCAGCTGCTGCCCGGCACTGCGGCAGAAACCGCGAAGGCCTACGGCTTGCCCTGGAGCGGCGCGGACAGCCTGTACGAGCCACGCGCCAACATTGCGCTGGGCACCGCCTACCTCTCCAGCATGGTGGCCCGTCACGGCGGTCAACCCTATCTGGCGACTGCCGCCTACAATGCCGGGCCGGCACCGATCGGGCGCTGGCTGGCGCAGCGTCCCAGCCACCCCGTCGACCTGTGGGTCGAAACCATTCCCTATCGCGAGACCCGCGAGTACGTGGGTCGCATCATGGCCTTCAGCGTGATCTATGATTGGCGGTTGCACGGCGCTGCCGTGCCGCTGGTGGCACGCATGCGCGGCCAAACCGCCACCCGCCAGCCATTCACCTGCCCTGCCCCCAAACCGAGCCCTTCGAACACCCCATGAGCACTCGCCACATTGTTGTCCTCGGCGGCACCGGCTTTGTCGGCAGCCATCTGGTGCCGGAGCTGACCCGCGCCGGCTGGCGCGTAAGCGTGGCCAGCCGCAATGCCGAGCGCCTCCGCGCGCTGGCGGTGCTGCCCGGCGTGCGTATCGTCAGCGTGGACGTGCATGACCGCACCGCCCTGACCGGCCTTTTGCAGGGCGCCGACGTGGCGATCAATCTGGTCGGAATCCTGAACGAGCCAGGCCGCAGCGGCGCCGGATTCCGCCGCGCCCATGTCGACCTGACCGGCGCCCTGGTCGGCGCCTGCAGGGAGGCCGGCGTGCGCCGCCTGCTGCAGATGAGTTCGCTCAATGCAGGGCGCGGCAGCAGCCACTATCTGATCAGCCGCGGCGAAGCCGAACAGCGCGTGCGCAGCTCCGGCCTGGACTGGACGATCTTTCAACCCTCGGTGATTTTCGGGCCGGATGACGGCCTGTTCTTCCGCTTCGCCAAGCTGCTCGATCTGGCGCCGGTGCTGCCGCTGGCCCGGCCGCAGGCGAAATTTGCGCCGGTCTACGTGGGCGACGTGGTGCAGGCATTCATGCGCGCGCTAGAGGACACATCAAGCATCGGCCGGACCTATGAGCTGTATGGGCCGCAGGTCATGACCCTGCGCGAGATCGTTGCCTACACCGTCCGCCAGCGCGGCCTGCGGCGCTGGATCATCGGCCTGCCGGATCCGCTCGGCCGGCTGCAGGCCGCGGTGTTCGATTTCGTGCCCGGCAAGCCGTTTTCCAGCGACAACTGGAAATCGCTGCAGATCGACTCGGTCGGCGGCATTGATGGTCTGTTCCAGCTTGGCATCGAAAAAACACCGATCGACGCCGTAATGCCGGCGCTGCTGTCGGGGAGTCCGCGTCAGGCGCGGCTGGACCGCTGCCGCGCGCTGCGCTGAGACCGTTGGCAGCACGGTGCGTACCTACCTTGTTGGCGGCGCGGTGCGCGACGCCCTGCTGGGCGAGCCGCCCGGGGACCGCGACTGGGTAGTGGTTGGTGCATCGCCGGAGCAGATGCTGGCCGCCGGCTTCCTACCGGTCGGCCGTGACTTTCCAGTCTTCCTGCACCCGCAGACACGAGAGGAGCACGCGCTGGCGCGTACCGAACGTAAGAGCGCACCGGGCTACCGCGGCTTTGTGGTGCATGCATCGCCCGAGGTCAGTCTCGACGACGACCTGCGTCGCCGCGACTTCACGATCAACGCCATCGCCCAGGCGAAGGATGGCAGCATCATCGATCCGTTCCACGGCCGCGCCGACCTGCAGTCGCGCGTGCTGCGCCACGTCTCGCCCGCGTTTTCCGAGGACCCGGTGCGCATCCTGCGCGGCGCGCGCCTGCTGGCTCGATTTGCGCCGCTCGGCTTCCAGCTGGCAGACGAGACCCTGACGCTGATGCGCGACATGGTTGCCAATGGGGAGGTCGATCATCTGGTACCGGAACGGGTCTGGCAGGAGCTGCGGCGCGGACTGGCCGAGCAGCAGCCCTCGGCGATGCTGCACATGCTGCATGACTGCGGCGCCCTCGCGAAGGTGCTGCCGGAGGTCGATGCGCTGTACGGCGTGCCGCAGCGCCCGGAGTATCACCCGGAAGTCGACACCGGCATCCACACCGGCATGGTGTTGGACATGTGCGCGCGTTTGGCGCCGGGCGACGCGATGATCGCGTTTGCCGGCCTCACCCACGACCTCGGCAAAGCGCTCACGCCCGTCACGGAACTGCCGCGGCACATTGCCCACGAACAGCGCGGACTGGCGCCGGTTAACGCCGTCTGCAAGCGACTGAGGGTGCCCGCCGACTATCTCGAACTGGCGCTCGCCACCTGCCGCGAACATCTCAATGTGCATCGGATTGATGAACTGCGCGACGACACCGCGCTGCGCCTGCTCGAACGCTGCGATGGCTTTCGGCAACCGCAACGTATCGCTCAGCTCGGCCTGGTCTGCGAAGCCGACAAGCGCGGACGACTGGGTCTCACCGAGTCGGACTACCCGCAGCGAGCCACGCTCGACCAGCTGCACCGGGCGGCGCTGGCAATCAACGCCCGCGATCTGGATCTGACCGGCGTGTCCGGTCCGCAGGTAGGCGAAGCCGTGCGCGCCGCGCGGGTCAAGGCAATTGCGCGCACCCGATCCGGTCTGATCGGCACCTGAGACACGGGGATGCAAAGCCCGTATCGTCAAGTGGCCGTGTACCCGCCTCGCCTACTGCACTTGATCACCGGATGCCGACGGTGTCAAAGGCATCGAGAACGCCGCGCGGTGCCAGCGCATCGGGTCGCCCAACGCTCCCGTAGAGCGGAGCTTGCTCCGCTACAGCCTGGATCGATACGCAGCCCCCCGGGGTAAACCGAGCAGGGGGCAATCGAGCAAGGGACAACCGAGCAAGGGGTATTCGAACAAGGGGTATTCGAGCAAGGGGCAATAGAGCAAGAAGCAGCCGAGCAAGCTCGGCTCTACGGGGGCTTCGCGCGGTGCGCGCGTGGCGACGTCCTAGCCCGCAGGTTTCATGAATTCGCGCGATGATCGCGCAGGATGTTGTTCGCACAGGAGATTTCCCGAAGGAGCGGCGTAGCGGGCCATACGACCGACTGAGGAAAGTCTCCTGTGCGGACAAGAGACAAGCGAGGGCGCGCGAGATTCATGAAACCTGCGGGCTAGCAACGACAGCAGCCAACTCGCGCTTGGACTCGCCGCGGCGCGGCGCGCGGCGACTCCCCCGGTCGGCCACCCGATCGCCCGGCAATTCAACCTGCGGCCGACCCGCGCGCGCCGTTGCTCAACGCTCTGGCAGCGCCCGCTGCGCCCGCACCAGCTTCCACGCGCTCCAGCCGAACATTGCCGAAATGCACATTCCTGCGACGAACACGGCGTTGGAGCCGAACGCGGCCAAGCCCTTGTGCAGCCAGACGAAGGTCAGGTCGCCGGCACGGTAGATGACGGTGTCGATAGTTGCCTTGGCCTTGTAGCGGGATTCGCGGTCGACGCGGGTGTAGATGGTTTCGCGGGCTGGCTTGGACAGCGCAAATTCGCTGGCACGAGTCACCACCTGCACGACCGCCACCAGCATCGGAAGCGGCGCCGCCGCAAGCAGCGCATAGCCTAGAAAGATCGCGGCTGGCGGCAGCAGCAGGAGCGGCGCGATGCCGAAACGGGTCATCAGCTGTCGGGTCAGCAGGACCTGGATCGCCAGCACCGTCCAGTTGATGTAGCGGTCGATGCGCGAGAAGAACTGGGTCGCGACGCTGGCGTCGTCCTGCGCGAGCGCCCGCGCGATCGCGACCTGCTCGTTGTAGAGCAGAGTGCCTACACCGACACCGAAGAACAGCACCATCGCCATTGCGCGCAGCACCGGGTCGCTGGCGATAAGCCGGAACGCCGCCCACGCGCTGCCGCCCATTGCTTCCTCACCGCTTGGGCCGCCGCGCTCGCGCTCGCGCCGGCGCACGTCCGGCGCCAGCGCAAGGATGCAGGCCAGGCAGACGGCCAGAAAGCCGCCCGAGATCAGCAGCATGTTGGCTACGCCCAGCGGTCCCACCAACTGCGACGTGATCTCCGGCCCAAGCAGGCCGCCGAGGGTGCCTCCAGCCGCGATGTAGCCGTATAGCTGGCGCGCATCGGTGTTGGCAAAGATGTCCGACATGTAGCTCCAGAACACCGACACCGCAAACATGTTGAACACGGCCACCCAGATGAAGAACAGCAGCCCGCGGCCGGGCAACTCCGCGTCAAAGGCGAGATAAAAACCGAACAGGCAGGCGATGAAAAGCAGATAGACCACCGGCAGGAACACCCGCCGGGGAAAGCGGCTTACCAGCGCGCCATAGAGCGGCTGCAGCAGCAGCATGGCGATGAACGTACCGGTGAAGAGCAGCTGGAGCGTGAAATCTCCCAGCTGCCAGCCGTGCGCTGCAGCCCACTCGATCAGCGCCGGCGGAAACACCGCCGCGGCGTCGCTCGATGCGCCCATCGCGTCGCGGACCGGGCGCAGCACGTAGTACGCGGTGAGCAGACAGAAGAAGTAGATGAAGCTCCAGACCAGTGCCTGGCGAAGATCGGTCCGCACTGCGGACATCGGGCTCCAGCCAGCAGAGGTGGCTTCTGCAGCAACAGGTGGGCTCATCCGTGGTCGCTGGCAGGGGCCGCTGGCCGGGGCGGCACAGACTACCCCAATCGGGCGCCCGCACGCCCCCTTCGCAATCGCCTGGAGCATTTGCTCTAAGCTCGCGGCGGTAGCCTCGCAGCCCGCGCTGTCGATACGCCGCCGCGGCGCTTCGCCCAGGGCTGGCCCCTCTCCACTCGCCGCAAGGACCGCTGCCTCGCGTGTACGACTACATCATCATCGGTGCCGGCTCGGCCGGCTGCGTATTGGCCAACCGCCTGAGCGCTGACCCCGCGATCAAGGTGTTGCTGCTGGAAGCGGGTCCGCGCGACTGGCATCCGCTCATCCACATGCCGGCCGGAATTGCCAAGCTGGTCGGCAAGAAGGGCGTCAACTGGGATTACAGCACCGAACCCGAGCCGCAGCTGGACGGGCGCCGCCTATGGTGGCCGCGCGGGCGGGTGCTGGGCGGCTCCAGCTCGATCAACGCAATGTGCTACATCCGCGGTGTAGCCGGCGACTATGACGCGTGGTCAGCGGCCGGTGCGGAGGGATGGGACTGGGACACAGTGCTGCCCTACTTTCGCCGGGCTGAAGACAATACCCGCGGCGCCGATGCCTTCCATGGCGCTGGTGGGCCGCTGGGCGTGGCCGATCTGCGCTACCACAACCCGCTTTCGGAAGCCTTTCTGCAGGCCGGCCAGCAGGCCGGATACCCGCTCAATGACGATTTCAATGGCGCCCAGCAGGAAGGCGTCGGCTACTACCAGGTGACGCAGCGCAACGGTGCGCGCTGCTCCAGCGCCGCCGGCTATCTGTCCCCGGTACGCAAACGGCCCAATCTGACCGTGACCACCGGCGCCCAGGTGTCACGGGTGGTGATCGAGCACGGGCGCGCGGTGGCGGTGGTCTATGGGGTCGGCAGCAAGGCGTTTTGCCAGCCGGCGGCGCGCGAGGTGATTCTCTGCGGCGGTGCGCTCAATTCGCCGCAGCTGCTGATGCTGTCTGGCGTGGGACCGGCGGATGCGCTGCGCCGCCACGGCATCACGGTGCTGGCCGATCTGCCCGGTGTCGGCGCAAATCTGCAGGACCATCTGGACACCTGCACCATCAACAGGTGCAGCCAGCCGATCACCTACGACAGCACTAACGACCTGCTGATCGGGCTGCAGTATTACCTGTTCCGAAGCGGACCCGGCACGTCCAACATCGCCGAGACTGGCGGCTTTGTCCGCTCCCGCTTTGCCGCCGATGCGCGGCCTGACATGCAGCTGCATTTTGTCCCGGCGATCCTTGACGATCACGGCCGCAATCGCCTGCCGGGCCGCGGCTACACCCTGCATGCCTGCGCGCTGCGACCGCGCAGCCGCGGCCACCTGGCGTTGGCCTCGGCCAATCCCGCCGACAAGGTGCGCATCCACGCCAACTATTTGAGCGATGCCGAAGGCTACGATCTCAAGATGCTGGTGGAAGGCGTGAAGCTGAGCCGCGACCTGCTGGCGCAGCCGGCGTTTGCGCAGTTTCGCGCCGGCGAGATGTTTCCAGGCGACGCGCTCCGCAGTGACGCTGAGATCGAGGCGTTCTGCCGGGCCAAGGCGGAAACCATCTACCACCCGATCGGCACCTGCCGAATGGGCGGCGACGCGCTCGCGGTGGTCGACAGTCAGCTGCGGGTGCGCGGGGTGGACGGCCTGCGGGTCGTCGATGCGTCGGTCATGCCCAACCTGATCGGCGGCAATACGAATGCGCCGACCATCATGATTGCGGAGCGGGCCGCGGAGCTCATTCTGGGGCGGTGAGTTGGGGCTCGGGGCTGGGAGCTGGGGAGTCGGGGCTCGGGGCTTGGCGATCGAAGCTCGGGGCCGCAAGGGGCACGCGGGCGGCGCTTGCGGGCGCGGTCGGTGGTTGGCTGGCGGCTCCGATCAGCGATCCAGCACTGGCGGCAGCGGACAGTGCAGGCAGGCGCAGACGGTGCGCAGCAGCTCGGCCTCGGCAACGCTGAGGCGGCCGTCGTGGCCGGTGGTCAACACCAGGCCCTCCACCAGCAGTTGTTTGCCCATTGGCTGCAGCCCATCGAGCTGCGGCAGGGCGCTGTCCAGCGCGGCGACCCAGTCGGCCGGCGGCCGGTAGGCCAACGCGGCGCCGGGCAACACATGACCGGCGCCAACCGCAAACGCCTGCCGCGCCTGATCGGCACGATGGTGTCCATGTTGCGCCAACAGCGAGAACAGATCCCGCACGGCATCGGTTGCGGAGGCCAGCTTGCGCTTGCCGCTCGGCGGATAGCGCGAGGGATCCAGCGCCTCGATCACCTGTCGCCGGAGCAGCCTTGCCAGGCAGTACTCGAACAGTCCCACCTGCGAGTCGATGTGAATCAGCGTCTCGGTACATCCGATGAAATGCTCAAGCTCTCCGCGCGGCCGCCGCCGCAGCGCGGGAAAAGCCATGCTGGCCAGAGGCAGCCGCAGCGCCGGGTGCAGTTCCGCAGCGGCTGCCGCGAGTGCATCGGCGCGCCCCGCAGTCGCTGCGCCGAGGGCGCTGATGACTGCCGACAGCTGCCGCTGGCGGATCGCGTCAACGGTGTCGAACAGCAACGCCAGGACCAGCGCCATTGATCCATCGTGCGAGTGCGCCGCCGTGTTCAACAGGGCCGGTATCGCGTCATGCAGGCTGCTGGCGCGGCGATAGTCATCCGCAGCCGGCTGGGCCACCTGTCCGATCACACCCTGCGGCGAAACCGTGGTCTCCGAACTGCGGCGCGGCAGCGACGTGGCCGGTCGCTCCGAGGTGAAACCCAGAGCCAGATCCTCAGCCAACCCGGACGGCGGCGAGTTTCGATAGCGCGTCTTGACCTCGGCCAGGGCCTTTGCATCGAACTGTGGATCCAGCGCGTGAATCCGCTCGAGCAGACTCGGATGGGTCGCCATCAGCGCCGAGTAACCGACGCCATCGCCGAACAGCATGTGGCTGACTTCCTCGGTGTCCGCGGCGACAAGCTTCGAGCCCTCGGCGACGCCGGCGATCTTTTTCAGCGCCCCGGCCAGGCCCTCGGTCTGGCGCGTGAACTGCACCGCCGACGCGTCGGCGAGGTACTCGCGCTGGCGCGACACCCCGGCCTTGATCAGCCGCCCAAAGAAAACGCCCACAAACCCGACAACCACCAGAGCCAGCGCCACCGCCAACACCGCTGCGACACCTTTCGAATCCCGCCCGCCGCGGGTGTGCAGCAGCACCTTGCGGCCGGCGATACCGATCACCAGGATGCCGAACAGCACGCCCATCAGCCGGATGTTCAGCCGCATATCGCCATTCAGCACATGGCTGAACTCGTGCGCTATCACACCCTGCAGCTCAGCCCGATTGAGCCTCTCGAGCGCGCCCCGCGTGACTGCCACGGCGGCGTCGCTCGGTGAGTAGCCGGCAGCAAATGCGTTGATGCCAGCTTCGCTCTCCAGCACAAAGATCGCCGGCACCGGCACGCCGGAGGCAATAGCAATTTCCTCCACCACATTGCGCAATCGGCGCAGCTGCGGATCGCTGGTCTGGTCCGGCACCGGCACGCCGCCGAGCTGACGCGCCACGGCCGTTCCGCCCTCGCGAAGCGAGGTGATCCGCACCAGCGACGCAATCCCAATGACCGCCAGCGTCGCCAGCGCTGCCACAGCGACCAGCCCGATGTTGCCGCGGATGTAGGCTGCGAGCCCACCCGCTGCCTCGACCTGCTCAGGCGCGGACATGCCGATGGCCATGACCACCACGCCACTCACCGAAAGGACGATTGCCAGCACCGCAAGCGAAAAGAGCACCAGCAGCCGACGCGTGCTGCTGCGCGCAACCTCCTGGCGTTCGAAGAAGTTCATCTGCACAGCAGGCCAGGCATCGGCTGGTTCGAAGCGACGTTCATCGCGTGCGCCTGACGCGGCGGCTCAGAAAGAAACCTTGGGCGCCTCGCGCATCTGCGCTTCTTCGCCGCCAATCTCCAGCAGTGCCGCCGGCATAAAGTTGAACATCCCGGCCACGATGTTGGTTGGAAACACCTCGCGCCGGTTGTTGTAGCCCATTACCTGGTCGTTGAACGCCTGCCGCGCGAACGCTACCTTGTTCTCCGTGGTGGTCAGCTCTTCGCTGAGCTGCATCATGTTCTGGTTCGCCTTCAGATCCGGATAGCCCTCGGACAACGCAAACAGCCTGCCGAGTGTCTGCCCCAGCGCATTCTCGGCGCCGCTCAGTTTCTGCATGGCCGCTGCGTCACCCGGATTGGCCGCCGCCACCTGCTGCGCGCTTACCGCTCCATTGCGCGCGTTGATGACCGCCTCCAGCGTCTCGCGCTCATGCGCCATGTACTGCTTGGCAATGGCAACCAGATTCGGGATCAGGTCGTGACGTCGATTCAGCTGGACGTCGATCTGCGCAAACGCATTCTTGAACCCGTTTCGCGCCGTGACAAGGCCGTTGTAGAGGCTGACGACCCAGAAGGCGACGGCAACAACCACGCCGATGAAGACCAGAAAGCTGAACATGGACACTTCTCCAGAAGGTGTCGGACCGGGAACCGCAGGCGAGCTAGCCCGCATATTTCATGAATTCGCGCGATGATCGCGCAGGATATTGTTCGCACAAGGAATTTTTCGAAGGAGCGGCGTATCGGGCGATACGACCGACTGAGGAAAATCCCTTGCGCGGACAAGAGACAAGCGAGGGCGTGTGAGGTTCATGAAATATGCGGGCTAGAATACGGCAGCTTTCCAGCACAGAGCAGGTTGACTGACCGTGCGGTCCAGACGCAGCTACGCTTTTCTTGTGACCCTGCTGTTCGCTGCCTCGACTCTGGCAGCAGACTCGCTGGGCGTCACTGCGGGCAACGGAACGCAGGGCGGCGCCAAAGAGCGCCGCGCGCAGGCGGCGGCGCGCAACATCGAGTCACTGGCGGATCGCGTGGTGAAGGAAGCCGGCGTGGTCGGTCTGGCGATTGCCGTGGTTCACGACGGAAAGGTGCTGAGCGAGCGTGGCTTCGGAGTTACCCGCGCGGGCACCACCGAGGCAGTCGATGGCGACACGGTTTTCCGGCTGGCCTCGCTGTCAAAAACCTTCGCCAGCGCGGTGACCGCCCAGCTGGTTGCGGAAGGTGCGCTGCGTTGGGACAGCCGCATCGCCGACCAGCTCCCGGCGCTGGCATTGAAGGATATCCAGGCGGCGCAGCGCGTCACCGTGCTGGACATCCTCACCCATCGGGTGGGCCTTCCCTACAACACCTACGACCGGGATCTGGAAGCGAACGAACCCTATCCGCTGCTGGTGGCCAAGCTTGGCAACGCGCCGTCAACCTGCTCTCCCGGCGACTGCTACGCCTATCAGAACATCGCCTTCAGCCTGATCGGCGACATGGTGTTTGCGGTGACAGGTGACTTCTACAGCCACCAGGTGGAACGCCGTCTGTTTCATCCGCTTGGCATGTACAGCGCCACCTTCGGCCGCGATGCACTCGAAGCCAGCCCGCGCTGGGCGCGACCGCATGTGCGGCGCAACGGACGTTGGGCCGAGGTGCGCCCGAAGGAAACCTACTACCGGATTCCACCCGCCGCAGGCGCCAACGGCAGTGCCCGTGATATCAGCCAGTGGCT
Organism: Lysobacterales bacterium; assembly: GCA_038205755.1. Lineage (GTDB taxonomy): Bacteria > Pseudomonadota > Gammaproteobacteria > Xanthomonadales > Xanthomonadaceae > JANNWF01. The sequence continues at coordinate 15,970 of JBBRBN010000007.1, forward strand.
GCTGGCGCAGCTCGGCGAGCGGCCGGACGTACTCTCTGCCGACGTTCTGGCGACCCTGCACGCCGGCCAAGTGCCAACGCCCGGCGAAATACGCGGCGGCTGGCGCAACGAGCGGGTCAGCGACGCCCACTATGGAATCGGCTGGCGGATATTCGACTACGCCGGCACACCGCTGGTGTTTCACGCCGGCGCCGTTCAAGGCTACCGTGCCATGCTTGGCCTGTTGCCGGAAAAAGGCTTTGGACTGGTGGTTATGTGGAACTGCGAGAGTGCCGCGCCCAGCGGTCTTCTGGCCACCGCGATGGACCAGATGCTGGGGCTTCCGGCGCGCGATTGGACCGGGTTGGATCAGGTGCCAAAGCGGCGCGGCAGACGCTGACGGCAACGCGGTTCGCATTGCCCCGCGGTGCGCGCAGGCGCCTTGCGAAGCCGATCATGCTGGGTGACCTGCGGTGACCAGGATATCCAAGCGCGTCGAAGCTCAATGCTGGAAAATCGGGCCACCGTGCGACCGCGTCGAGCTGGCTCATCAAGCAGTCCGCGCGACCTGATCGGCGCTGCCGATTGCGCAAATCCGATGCGTCAGATGGGACGCCATCGGTGAAAAGCCCCCCCTCCCGCCTGGGCACGCGGGAAGGGAGTCCTCACTGGTGCGTGCGGCTCGATCAGAGCGTGGGCGCGACCACCGGCGCGGCGGGCACCGGAGGGGCGGCCTTCTTGGCAGCCTTCTTCTTTGGAGCTGCCTTCTTGGGCGCAGCAGCCGCCTTCTTGGGCGCAGCGGCCGCCTTCTTCGGAGCAGCCGCCTTCTTCGGAGCGGCGACCTTCTTGGCAGGGGCCTTCTTGGCTGCCGGCTTTGCCGCCGCCGACTTCTTGACGGCAGCCTTCTTGGCGACCGGTTTCTTCGCCGCAGCCTTCTTGGCGACCGGCTTCTTCGCTGCAACCTTTTTCGCGGCGGGCTTCGGAGCAGCAGCCTTCTTGGCTGCTGGCTTCTTGGCGGGGACCTTCTTCACTGCAGCCTTCTTGGCGGCGGGCTTCTTCGCGACTGCCTTGGTGGCAGCTGCCTTCTTCGGCGCAGCCTTGGGCGCAGCGGCCTTGGCGGCTGGCTTCTTGGCGGCGGGTTTCTTTGCAGCGGCTTTCTTGGTGGCCATTGTTGGTTGAACTCCCTGGTTGAGGTGCGGGAACAGCAGGTGCCCAGAACGCGATGTCACAGACATCGCATACGAAAACGCCCGTGTCCTGGCAAGGAAACGGGCGTCGTATCGAGCGTCATCAAGCCCGGAATCGCGGGCCGATGACAGTGGGAAATGCGGCCGCGAGAGAGTCAAAACGCCGAACTCCACCGGGGTGGAGTGCTCCGCGGAAAAACGACCGCGTGGGACGAATTGCCTGACGCTCTGTTTGCTCACCGTATCCCGCGTGCCGATCAGTTCGGCGAACGCTAATCACGCGTCATCACACTGTCAACAACGGCGCGGCCAATTTGTGCGTGCTGCGTTCATCACGAGCTGCGCGATAACCCGGTTTGGCAATTGAGCGCACACGCGACACGCGCACTGCAGCAAGGAGTGTCGCGCCGGGTCGACTCTCTGAGAGCCGCATTGGAGCAGGCTTTCGTCAGCACGCACTGCAACGTGGAACGGTGCTGCGCGGCTGTGCGCGAGAAGTCTGCGAACGCTGCTGACGCGTAACGGGAGCGCGAAAATCAAATTCGCGGCGCGCACTGCAAACGCTGCATTTCAACGCGACTGTGGAACAAATGCGCTGGCTTTGAGTGCATCACATGCAGCGGCACTGCACTGCATGTGTGCGGACGCCGCGCGCGAGCAGGTCGCCGCGCGCGCTGACGTCAATCAATCGGCGTCGTCTTCGATCAGCGCGGCGTAGTCGTCGGGCGACAGCAGCGACTCCAACTCACCGACATCATCGGGCTCGATGGCGCAGATCCAGCCCTCACCGAATGCGTCTTCGTTGATCGCTTCCGGGCGATCACTCAAGGCGTCGTTGATGGCAACCACCACGCCCGAGAGCGGCGCATAGACATCCGATGCCGCCTTCACCGACTCGACCACCGCGACACCGTTGCCGGCCTCGACGCGGTCGCCCACTGCGGGCAGCTCGACGTAAACAAGATCACCGAGCTGCACCTGGGCGTGATCGGAGATTCCGATCGTGACTCGGCCACTGTCTTCGATGCGGGCCCACTCGTGGGACTTGAGAAACTTCAGATCACCGGGGATCTCGTTCATCGCGAAAACTCCACTTGAATGCGTGCGGCCAGGAATGGGGTCGGATCGGCGCGGATTGTAACCGAGCAGATGTGTTGCAGCAGGTACGCCGGCGCCGACGTCAGACGCCCGCGCAGGCGGCACCGTCGCGCGCAAACGGCGGCTTCAATGCTCGCACCCGGATGTCCCGACCGCGGATATCGACGTGCACTTCGCCGGGCTCACCGCTCGGAATGCGCGCCATCGCAATGGCCTTGCCTAGGGTCGGAGAAAATGTCCCCGAGAGGATCTCACCGACGCCGCTTGCGCAACGTACCGTCTGGCCGTGCCGCAGCACACCCTTGTTGTCCAGCACCAGACCGATCAACTGGCGCGGCACGCCAGCCGCCTGCTGCGCCTGCAGCGCGGCACGACCGACGAAGTCACGATCAGCGTCAAACGCCACCGTCCAGCCGAGGCCCGCCTCGAACGGCGTCACGCTGTCGTCCATATCCTGGCCGTAGAGCGGAAGACCGGCCTCCAGTCGCAGCGTGTCGCGAGCACCCAGTCCCGCCGGTCGCACGCCGGCAGCACGCAGCAGCTCCCACAGCGTCACCGCGTGCGCTGCCGGAACCACGATCTCGTAACCGTCTTCACCGGTGTATCCGGTGCGGGCGACAAACAGCGGCATGCCGTCCGGCCCTTCGATCTCGGCGGCGGCAAACTTGCCCAGCGCCTCGACGCGCGACTGCGCCTCCGGCCCGAGAAGGCCGCGCACGCACGCGCGCGCATTCGGGCCTTGCACCGCGATCATCGCCAGTTCCGGCCGCTCGATCACCTGCACACCGAAATTGGCCGCCTGGTTGGAAATCCAGGCCAGGTCTTTCTCGCGGGTGGCGGCGTTGACCACCAGCCGGAACCAGCCATCGCCCAGAAAGTAGACGATCAGGTCATCGACCACGCCGCCTGCCTCGTTGAGCATGCAGGTGTAGAGCGCCTTGCCGGGCTTCTTCAGCTTGTCCACGCTGTTGGCCACCAGCACCCGCAGAAAGCCACGCGTGGCGTCTCCGTGCAGGTCGACCACCGTCATGTGCGACACATCGAACATGCCCGCATCGCGGCGCACGGCATGATGCTCCTCGATCTGGGAGCCGTAGTGGATCGGCATGTCCCAGCCGCCAAAGTCGACCATGCGCGCGCCAAGCGCACGGTGGGTGGCATTGAGAACAGTGGTCAGGCTCATGGCGACTCGACGGGCAGCAGGATGGGCCGGCATTATCGCCTACGCCCAAAGGGTTGGCCTCAGCGCTGCGTGCGCATCAACCACCAGACCGGCAGCAAACCGACCGCGACCAGCAGCAGTCCCGGCGCGGCGGCGCTCGGCCACAGCCCCTCGGCGGTGTGCGAATAGATGCGCACCGCCAGCGTGTCCCAGCCGAACGGACGGAGCATCAGCGTGGCCGGCATTTCCTTCATGGTCTCGACCAGCACCAGCAGCAGCGCTCCCAGCAAACTCGGCCGCAGCTGCGGCCAGACGACCTGCCGCCAGCGCTGCCAGCGGTTGGCTCCGAGCAGCTGGGCGGACTCCAGCAGACCTGGCCGAAGCTGGCAGAGGCCCGCTTCGAGCGCGCCATGGCCAACCCGCAGGAAGCGCACGGTCAGTGCCAGCACCACGCCAACCAGACTGCCGACCAACATCAGCGGAAGCCCCAGCTGCTCGCCGCTCCAGCGCTCAGTGGCGATCATCAGCCCCATCACCGCTACCGCCAACACCGTTCCCGGAACGGCATAGCCGAGCATCGCGACGAACTCTGCGGAGCGGCGCCAGCGGTCTGCGGGCTGCAGATAGGTCAGCCTCGCCAGCGTGGCCGCCACTGCCAGCACCGACGCTGCGACAAGGGCGCCGAGCAGCAGCGTGTTGATGGACGCATCGAGCAGGGCGCGCCACTCGCCAGCGGACACCTGCAGCCAGGCCAGCAGCTGCCCGACCGGCAGGCCAAACCCAGCCAGCAGCACCCCGGAAGCGGCGGCGCTTGCCAGCCATCCGCGCCAACCGTGAAGCCGCAGGCGGGGCCGCGGTCGCGGGCTCGCTTCACGCGTTTGTGCCCGCCCTCGCAGCAGCCGTTCCACCACCAGCACCGCCGTCACCGCGAGCAGCAGCAGGCTGGCCAGCTGGGCGGCGCCGGCGAGGGAGAACAGGCCGAACCAGGTCTTGTAGATCGCCGTGGTGAACGTATCCACGCCGAGAATCGACACGGCACCGAAATCGGCCAGCGTCTCCAGCAGCGCCAGCGAAAGTCCGGCAATCCAGGCCGGACGAATGAGCGGCAGAGCGACCCGGAAAAAGGCCGCCAGGGGTCCGTGTCCGAGGCAGCGAGCCGCATCGAATCCAGCCGCGCCCTGGCGCAGGAAGGCGCTCCGCGCCAGCACATAGACATAGGGGTACAGGACGACGGACAGCAGCAGGGTTGCGCCGAGCAGGCCGCGCCCGTCGAACAGGGCGGCGCGCGAGCCGCTGAGCGCACGCCAGCCCGACTGCAGCGGCGCCGCGTAGTCGAGCAGGCCGATCCATGCAAAGGCAACGACGTAGGTCGGCATCGCCAGCGGCAGGACCAGCGCCCAATCGAGCCAGCGTCGTCCGGGAAAGTCGCAGTGCGCGCACAGCCAAGCGAGGCCGATGCCAAGCAGGCTGACACCGAACCCAACGCCCGCCAGCAGCAGCAGCGTGTTGAGCGTGACATCGAGCAGCACATAGGCTCGCAGATGCGCCCAGATGTCGGGCTGCGGCTGACCCCAGGCCGACAGCAGCGCAACGAGCACCAGAGCCAACGGCAACGCCAGCATCCAGGCCAGCACAGAGCCCGGCCAGATCCGCTGAAACAGCGCGCGAGACGCCATCAGATTCGCGCTGCGGCGCTCACCTGCGCAATTTTTCTGGCGCTATTTCCACCCGGCGCGATCCATCAGGCGGACCGCGGCCGACTGCAGGCGACCGGCGTCTTCCACGTGTATCGGCTCCATCTCGAATGAGCCCCACGCAGCGACCACGGGGTCCGCCGGCACATCGGCCCGAACCGGGAACTCAAGATTGAGCGCGGCAAACTCGGCTTGGATGGGTTTCGATGCGAGCCACTCAAGCAGCGCCTGCGCGGCCGCTGGCTGCTTCGAGGCGGCGACCACGCCGGCACCGGAGATATTGACGTGCACGCCCGCGCTGGCCTGGTCCGGCCAGAATACGGTCACCGGAAACGTCGGCGTGTCCTTCAGCAGACGCCCCAGGTAGTAGGTGTTGATGATGCCCACATCGCAGCGACCGGCAGCAATTGCCTGGGCCAGCAGAGTGTCGTCGGCAAACGGCGGCGCGGCGAGATTGTCGACCCAGCCCCGGACGATGCGCTCGGCCTGCGCCTCGCCTTCCCGGGCGATCATCATTGCGATCAACGACTGGTTGTAGATCTTTTTCGATGTCCGCAGACACAGGCGACCGCGCCACTCGGGCGCAGCCAGGGCGGCGTAGGAGGTCAGGCTGGAAGGCGTGACCCGCTCGGTCGAGTAGACGATGGTCCGGGCGCGCTGCGACAGCCCGAACCAGCGGCCACGTTTATCGCGCAGGTTGGCCGGCACTGCAGCCTCGAGATCGGCGGACTGGATTGGCGCCAGCAGGCCGCGTTCGGCCGCCTGCCACAGGTTGCCGGCGTCAACTGCCATGAAGACGTCGGCCGGCGTGGCCGTGCCCTCGGCGGCGATACGCTCGATCAACACTGGCGCCACGTCAGTCAGCCAGCGCACTTCGATACCGGTTTCCCGCGTGTAGCGCTCGAAGATTGGCTGGATCAGCGGCTCGCGGCGTTCGGAGTAAACCACCAGTGTGGTGGCCGCCTGGGACTCGGCGACGACAAACAGCGCCGCGGCAAGCATGAATCCCGGAATCATGCGACGGAAACTGTGCATTGATGCCATCCAATCGACAAAGATTGGATGATATTCATTCGCATTTATTTCAGCAAGCGGGAGCAGCCCAGCGTCGCGCTATCCGTTCAGTCGCAGGGCGCCACCCGCAGATCCATCCCCTCGACCGCCTCCACCCGCACGCGCCGTCCGATGGGCAGGTCGACAGCCGAGACTGCCGACCACAGGGCATCGCCAATCTTCAGCTTTCCGCGGCCGTTGACGACGGCTTCGTGCAGCGGCAGCACCCGCCCGATCAGCTGCTGGGCAGGCCGGTTGAGCAGCGGCTGATCGGTCGCGGTGACCGGGTGCCGGCGGCGCCAAAGCCAGCCGGCGGCCACCGAAATCAGCCCGAACACGCCGAACACAATCCATTGACCGGCCGGCGACAGCGGCAGCATCCAGACGGTCAACCCGGTTGCCGCCGCCGCGAAGCCGAGCCAGAGCATAAAGGTGCCCGGCAGCAGCGCCTCGGCTGCCAACAGCGCCAGCGACAGCCCAAACCAGAACGTCGCCGTGTACATAATCTGCATGACCTTGCTCCTGTCTGCTAACGCTGAAACGGCTCTCTCGTCAGCGCACGCGGCGCGCGCCGACCGCGTTCACTGGCCCGTTGGAATGGGCTGATTGGAATGGGCTGATTGGAATGGGCTGATCGGATTGGGCTGATTGGATTGAGCTGATCGGATCAGCGCGGAAGCGCCGGCGGCTCCACTCGCCTGGATGCTTGGCCCTCGGCGGCGCCCTTGGCCAACTCGAGGATGCCGGCCAGTGAGCCCAGCACACCCATCGACTCCATTGGCAGCAGCAGCGTCTTCTGGTTGGGCGAATGCGCGAACTCGCGCAGCGCCTCGACATACTTCTGCGCCACAAAGTAATTGATCGCCTGCACGTCACCCTTGGCGATCGCCTGCGAGACCATCATCGTCGCCTTGGCTTCCGCCTCGGCCAGCCGCTCACGCGCCTCGGCATCGCGGAATGCCGCCTCCCGCCGCCCCTCCGCTTCCAGCACGGCGGCCTGCTTCTCGCCTTCAGCCTTGAGGATGGCAGCCTGACGGTGGCCCTCCGCATCGAGGATGTTAGCGCGCTTCTCGCGCTCGGCCTTCATCTGCCGAGCCATCGAGTCGATCAGATCGCGCGGCGGCTGGATGTCCTTGATCTCGATCCGGTTCGCCTTGATGCCCCAGGGATGGGTGGCTTCGTCAACCACGATCAGCAGCCGGGCATTGATTTCATCACGCTTGGACAGCGACTCGTCGAGGTCCATTGAGCCCAGCACGGTGCGGGTGTTGGTCATCACCAGGTTGAGGACCGCGACCTCCAGCTGCGCAACCTCGTAAGCCGCCTTGGCCGCGTCCAGCACCTGGTAGAACACCACCGCGTCCACCTTCACCACCGCGTTGTCCTTGGTGATGATCTCCTGCGACGGCACGTCCAGCACCTGCTCCATCATGTTCATCCGACGGCCAATGTTGTCGACCCAGGGAATGATGAATCCCAACCCCGGTCGCAGCGAGTGAGTGAAGCGGCCAAAGCGCTCTACCGTGTACTCATAGCCCTGCGGCACCGAGCGCACACCCTTGAGAATGGTTACGACCACGAAGGCCAGCAGGATCAATCCGAACCACATGTTGCATCTCCCCGTGTCAGGCGGCGCGCCCGACCTGTCGACATGGTAGCTGAGCATCAGCCCCGACCGCGCCGTGCAGGACGCGACCGCAGCACCGCTGTGACCTGCCGAAAAGTGTGAAGTGTCAGTTAAGTTTGCGTTGCGCTAAACTGCCGCCGGCCCTTCCAACCCCAGGAACGCGGAAATGAACATGAAACCCCTTTCAGCCTGCATCGGCGCAGCGCTTCTGCTGGCGACAAGCGCACCCGCGCTGGCAATCACCAATATCGAAACCAACGCGACGATCCCGTTCAGCTTCTCCAACCCAGGCGCACGTAGCCTCGGCATGGGTGGCGCCTTTCTGGGGCTAGCCGATGACGCCACCGCTGCCTACACGAACCCCGCCGGTCTTACCCGCCTGGGGCTGTCAAAGCAGTTCTCTGCTGAGTTCCGCCAACTTTCTTTCGACACACCCTACGCCGCCAGCGGCAACTTCGGCATCCGCCCGTTTGATCTGAGCGGCGTCAACTACCGGTCCGCATCAGACGACGCCAGCGAACTGGCCTTCGTCGCCTTTGTGCTGCCGCGCGACGACTGGTCAATCGCGTTCTACCGGCACCAGCTGCTGAACTATCAGAACAGCTACACCAATGAGCGGATCTTCTTTCCGGCGAACTTCAGCTTCCAGGGTGGATCGGGCTTCTTCACCCTGCCCTATACGGCAGTGGCCGATCTGACGATCGAAAGCTACGGGACCAGCTTCGGGCAGAACATCACTGAGGCCCTCTCCTGGGGCGTGGGGCTCGCCTATCACCGGTTCGAGATTGACACCTTCAACGAGCGCTTCAATCCCACGCTGGCGAACCAAGTGGTATTCCGCGGCACCCAGTCCGGCAGCGACAACGATCTGTCGTTCAACGTTGGCCTTCTGTATCGCGGCTCCGACCGCTTCAGCATTGGCCTCACCTATCGCAGCGCCGCCTCCTTCGACTACAACGTTCTGGGTGTGTTTGGCAATGGCGCAACCAGTCTCGAAACTGCCAACTTCCGCACCCCGTTCAAAACGCCGGACACGCTTGGCGTGGGCTTCAGCTGGCGCGCATCAGACAAGCTGACGCTGAATCTCGACGTCAACCACGTCGGCTACTCCAACATCAGCGAGCAGGTTGACGACGGCTTTTTCAGCGGCCAGTTCGCCACCCAGTCCAACCCCGCCATCCTCAATGGCTTCGCGGTGAAGGATCAGATCGAGCCGCGCATCGGCATGGAGTACGGCTTCGAAACCGCCAACCCGTTCTTCATCCGGGCCGGGCTGTGGCGCGAGCGGGATCGCTCGCTGCGCTTTGTCGCTGACCCCGACGCCAGCACCTTCGCAACTGATCCCATCAGCGCCTACGCCGAAGCGGTGCTGTTCTCGGCGGGCAGGGCCGAGACGCACTACGCGGTCGGGTTTGGCTGGGCCTTTCCGAGGTTCCAGGTCGACTTCGCTTACGACGGCTCGGACGTGCAGGACACGCTGTCGCTGTCAGGCGTGTATCGCTGGGACTGACCGCCCGCGGCAATCGCAGCGACGCACCACACGAGGGCGCAGGCAACTGCGCCCTTGTTCGTTGAGGAGGCGCTCTTCCGGTTCCAGTGGTCAGTGGCCAGTTGCAGAGGAACCAGCCGTGCCCTTACTGGAACTGGCTGCTGACTACTGGAACTCGCTCCCTCACCGCGTCTGCTCGCAGAAGGTGCGGAAACGCGGCGAGAACAGCGCGGCGTCAGGCGTGAGTGTCGCCTGAGCCCGGCGCGCTGCGCGCACTTCTTCCTGCGCCGCTGGGAGGCTGGACGCGTTGCCCAGTTCGGACTCGCTGTGCCGGGCCGCAGCACGCAGAAGATGCAGGTGCGCACGCGCTCGCGCATCACTGACGCTGTCTGGCGCGACCGCCAGAACATCGGAATAGCGGCCGGCCAGCCACGCCTGCAGCGCCGTCACCAGCGGCGCCGGCGCGGGCCGCAGATCGGACGCCGGAGCGGTGGGACGCGGGGCTGGCGCGACTGGCGTCGTGCTGGGCTGCTGTGCAACCTGAGTCGGGCGCGACGGCTGGGTTTGGGCTGGCGCGGGCGCCGGAGTAGCGACACTCGGTGTCGAAACGGGGGCGGTGGCGACGGCGGGGGCCGCCACCGGAGCCGCTGGAGCCGTCGGCTGGGCGGGTGCAGCGGCCCTTGCAAGGGTTTGCTGGCATTCGGCCAGACCCCGGTCCTGCTGCGCCTTGAAGTCTTTAATATTCGAAAGCACTGCGGCGCTGTTGGCGGCATCCTGCCAATAATCGATGGCGCGGTCGCAGGCGCCTTGGCGCCACGCCGAAATACCGGCCCAGTAGTGCGGCGCGTAGTCGCGGAACACCACGCCCTCGAAGCGCTTGCGCTCGCTCGGCGTGGGTTCGCTGCGGGCCGCTTGGCGAAACAGCGCCTCAGCCTCGGACCAGTTGCCATCGGAGGCCGCACGTTCCGCTCGGACGTAGTCCCGCTTCCAGTCAGCCAGTGCGGGCCCACCAATCAGCAGGCCGGCGAGCACCAGTGGAAGCCATCGGCTAATTGCCATAACCGGCCCGGCGCAGGTAGTCATCGGCCTTGATGGTCGGGAAGCTGGCCGCGACCTGCTGGGTTTTCTTGGCCTCCAGCCCAGACACCCGGACAACCGCCTGACCGACATCAGGATGCCGGAAGGTGATGCGATAGGTTCCCGCCTGCACCGTCAGTCGCAGTGGCGTCGACCGGTCAGTCGGCAGGGTGACGCTGCGGCCGCTGGCCTGCTCGACAACCGACTCGACGTTGGCCCACGGTGAGGCATTGAGCACCAGGAAGCCCTGCTGCGCCAGCCGTTGCGCGGCCTCGCGCTCTTCCACGGCCTGGCGCCGACCGGCATAGTCCACCACCAGACGACGGACATCGGCGCCACCGGCGCCGAAGCTGGTTTCAATCTGATCAACCAGCGGACCCAGCGCCGCCAGCGTATCGGCGCCACTGGCAGCCGCCACGTCGCCGGCGATTCCCTGAATCAGCTGCTCGCGGAGGCGCAGCGCGTCTGCATCGGCGGGGTCGACCTTCAGCATTGCCGACAGCGCGGTGGAGGCAGTCTTGACCGCCTCCACGCCGAGCGGCCTTTTTGCCAGCGTGCTGCGCAGCCCCGCGAGCTGCTCGACCCGCGCCTGGGCCAGCCTTTCGCGATCCCGGTCACCGCCCAGCCGGCTGGCCAGACGGCCCAGTTCCGCATCGCCACTGTAGCGTTTCTGGGCTTCTGCCAGCAGCGCCAGTGCTTCGTCCAGCCGGCCCTCGCTGGCCAGAGCCTGCGCCGACTCACGAATCATCACCGGCAGCTGCGACTGCAGCTGCAGCGCCTGGGCGTTGGTCGGCTCGATGGCCAGAGCGGCGTTGAGATAGTCGAGCGCATTGCGCTTGGGCGGGGCGAAATAACGACGCTCGGCGATGGCGTTGCGGACGTCGGTCAGCGCACGCGCAAGCTGCGTGGTGCGCTCACCCAGTCGCTGCTCCAGCGACTGTCGCGCGCTGGCATAGGCAGCGTTACCCGGCTCCGCCAGCAGCGCCTGTTCATAGCGGGTGAAGGCGGCACTGAAATCTTCGTTGCGTTCAGCCTGCTGGGCGAGGCGCGCCAGCGCGGCGGCGCTCTGAGTACGAAGACGCGCCCCTTCCGAATTGGAGGGATCGATCTCCGCAACCCGCGCCAGCGTCTCCAGAGCATTGTCTCCCAGCGGCTCGACCACCCGGCCCGCGGCCAGCTGAGTCTTGGCCTGGGCCAGCAGCGCATCGATGCGCGCCTTCTGCTCCAGCAGCACACGCTGCTGCGCAAGCCGGGCGCTGAGGCGCTGCCAGGACGGATCCGCCGCGAGATAGGCTGACGAGTCGCGCAGGGCGCCCTCCGCCTGATCGAATCGACCTCCTGCCAGTGCATCCTCGGCAGGCTTGAGCAGGACTGCCGCAAGCGCGTCGACGGCGCGCTGAACGTCGGCGTTGTCGGGTGCAATTTCGCGCGCCTGACCCAACAGCGACCAGGCGTCCTCGCGATCATCGCCAGTCAACTTGCCCGCTCGACGGGCCACCTCCGCACGGGCCAGCAGGTCGCGCACGCGGTCACTGCGCTCTGCTGCCGACCGCGCTTTCGCAACGGTCTTCTGGAGCACCAGCAGCTCGGGGTCATTCGGCAGCACGGCCAGCGCCTCGCCAACCCGCACTTCCGCCACGTCGAAGTTCTTGGCGCCGACCGCCGCCTCCGCCTGCCCGCGCAGCGCCGCCACAATCGCGACCAGCCGCTGCTGCGCCTCGGGCAGGTCGGGCGCCAGCACCAGCACCTCCTGCAGCTTGTCGTAGGCACTTTCTCCGGCCGGCGTCACCAGCCGTCGCTCGCTGATCAGCTGATCGATACTTTGCAGCCGGTCATTCAGCAGGCTGCGCAATGCGGGATCAAGCTGCTGCCGTGAATCCGACGGTCCAAACAGCATCCAGCCGCCGACCACAGCCAGCAACAGGCAGGCTGCGGCAATGGCCGGAATCACCCACGCCGGGCGCGGCGGCGGCCCCGGTGGCGGGCCACCCATGCGCACGCCCGGTCCGCTGCTGCTGGATCGAACCGCTGATCCACCGGTGGCCCGCGTTGATGGCCAGCCGATGGCACCGCTGGGGCCGGGAGTTGGCGCGCGCCGTGTGCCGGTGTTGATCTGGCTCTCGGAGAAACCCAGCGCTCGCAGCTGTTCGGACGAAGAGGATTGCGGATCGATCTGCAGCCGCGCCATCAGCGTACTGCTTCCGGTCACCAAGGCCTTCAGCTCGCGCACGAAAACGTGCAGGTCGGGATAGCGGTGGTCTGGCAGCTTGGCCAGCATGCGGTCCATGACCGGCTGGAAGAATGCGAACTGCGGCGGCAGCGGCGGTGGCGGTTGACTGACGTGGGCCAGCGCCACCTGGATCGGGGAGTCGCCCTCGAACGGCGCGTGGCCGGTCAACATCTCGTAAAACAGCACGCCGAGCGAGTACTGGTCGGAGCGACCGTCGACCTCACTGGCGGTGGCCTGCTCGGGGCTCATGTAGGTCGGCGTGCCCAGCATCATGCCGGTCTGGGTCAGACGGCTGGCACCCGCACCTTGCGCCCGCGCGATGCCAAAGTCGGTCAGCACCGCGCTGTGTTCGTCGCGGAACATCACGTTGGTCGGCTTCAGGTCGCGATGCACCACGCCGTTGTCGTGCGCAAACTGCAGTGCGCCGGCGATCTGCACGATGATGGTGATCGCCTCGCCAAGCGACAGGCCGTCACGCATCCGGTCCGACAGCAGCCCACCGTCCAGGAACTCCATCGCGATGTAGTTGATGGTGTCATTCTGGACAATGTCGTAGACGCCGACGATGTACGCGTGCGGCAGCCGGGCCATTGTCCGGCCCTCATTGAGAAAGCGCTGCTCGGTATTGGCGTCGGCCAGCCCGCGACGCATGATCTTGATCGCGACCTTGCGATCAAGCGAGCGCTGCACGGCCAGATACACGGTCGCCATGCCGCCTGAGCCGAGCTCGCGGATAAAGTCGTAGCCTGGAATGTCGAAGGCCGGAGCGGTCATCAAACTGCGGAGGGGGCTGGCGGGAGCGCGCCCGGATCATAGCATCGGGACCCCTGCCGCCAAGCTGGCAAACGACCTGCAATGCCGAAACTTATGGCTCGTCGACACCCGAACGGCGGGCGGCGGCAGCGGCGGCGGCGCTCGCCGTGGCAGGGCATCTGCGACGCTCTTTGAGGTTGGCGCATCCTGTTGGTCGTGAGCACGACTTCGACCTTCGCCATCGACCTGCCTGAGGGGCTCCTGGCCAGAGTGCGCGGTGGCGACAGAGCCGCCTTCGAACAGCTCTTCCGTCTTTTCGAACGGCCGGTATATGGCCTTGCGCTGCGCATGCTCGGCGACCGCGAGGAGGCAATGAATGCCCTCCATGACACCTTCCTCAAGCTGTCCCATGCACTGTCGGGCTTTCGCGGCGACGCGCCGTTCTGGGGCTGGCTGCGGCGGATCGCGGTAAATGAGGCGCTGATGCAGCTGCGCCGCCGCACGGCATTGCCAACGCTTGACAGCCTCGACGGCGATGACCTCACCGACCCCACCTCCGGCCCGCTGCAGCATGCCGAGGCCGCGCTGCTGGAGCGGGCCATGGCGGATCTGCCGGCGCTGACCCGCAGCGTGATGTGGCTGTATCACGGCGAGGGCTATACGCATGAAGAGATCGCCCGCCTGATGGCGCGCACGCCCAGCTTCTCCAAATCGCAGCTCGCCCGCGGCACCCAGCGCCTGCGCGCCATGCTCGATGGCCCGACGCCAGTTGCCACTGTCCATTCGCTGGAGAGACATCATGTCGGTTGAATCACTGTCCCGGCGGCGCCCCGACCCGCTCGGCGAGGCGCTGCGCGCGCTGCCGCCGCAGGCACCACCCATCGATGCCTGGCCGCGCCTGGCCGCCAGCCTGCAGCGCCGCCATCACGCCAGGCGCGCGCGCCGAATGGCGCTGGCGGCCAGTGTTGCCATGCTGGGAGTGCTGATCGGGGTCAGCGCGCCGCGCTGGTTCACGCCGCCGGTGGTTGCGCCGATGCTCAGTACAGCGCCTGAACGCCTCGATGCGCTGCCCGCGCTGCAGGCCGAGTCGGCGCACCTCGAGGCAATGCTGGCCTGGCTTGAGCCGGGGCTGCGCGGCGCCGATGCGCTCGCCATCGACATCCAGCTGGTTGATCGCTTGCAGTGGATCGACCGACTGCTGGCTGACCCGTTGGCCAGCGATGGCACCCACGAAGTGCTCTGGCGGCAACGGGTCGACCTGTTGGGGCAGCGCGTTGCCCTCAGTCAGGACGAGTCCTTGCTGGCCGTCGCCGCGTTCGCTAGCGCTGGCGCCACCCTGTAGCCGCCGGCCCAAGGCCAGCCTTACAGCCCTTTCGCAGCACCGCCGGAGACTATCTATGAAACCTCTACTTACCATTGTCCTGCTGTCGCTGGCATTGACCTCCGCAGCGGCTGCGAGCGACCCGCCGGAGGCGATGGCGGCTGCAGAGATTGCGCGCGCGCGCGCCGAACTCGACCGCGCCCGCGGCGAGCTCGAACAGGCCCGCAGCGAGCTCAACGCGACCTCATCGAAAATTGCCGAGCTGTCGCTGCGCATTGCCCGCGAAGACATCGAGGCAGCCATGGCCAGTCCTGCGTTTGATCGCCCGGTGGTCGGCCTGATCCTCGGCAGCGACCCCGAGAGCGGAGCACGAATTGCCGGCGTGACACCCAAAGGTCCGGCCGCCCGTGCGGGGCTGCGCAGCGGCGACCGCCTGCTTGCTGTCGACGACGTACCGATCGGCAGCGGCAGCGCCGAGCAGCGCCGCGAACGCGCCAGCGAGATCCTCGCTTCGCTCGAAGCGGGCCAGGTGCTGCGCATCGACTACCAGCGCGACGGCCGCCGACAGCGCGTGGAGGTCACTGCGGAACACCTGCCCGGACTTGCGTGGTGGCGCGACGGCGACGGCGGCGTCGACGCCGAAGCCCTGCGCGCGCAGCTGGCGCCACTGGTCGCAATGCGCGGCCTGCTGCCGCTCGAACGGATCGCACCAATTGCTCCCTGCGTCGATGACGGCCCGTGCATGGAAGCCGACCTGATCGAGCACCTGCGCTGGCGCGGCCTGCGGCTCGCGCCGATCGAGCCGCGGCTGGGCCGCTACTTCGGCACCGAACGCGGCGTGTTGGTGCTGACCGCCGAGGGCAGCCCGCTGGTCGGCGTCGAACCCGGTGACGTGCTGCTTCAGGTCGCGGGCGAAGCCACCGATGAGCCAGCTGACGTGCTGCGCGCGCTGCGCGATCGCGACCTTTCGAAAACGGTGCCGGTGACGCTGCTGCGTGATCGCAGCAACCGCACGCTGCAGCTCGAGGCCGCCGCGCTGCCGACGTTTCCGGGCATTGCGCCACCCGCGCCGCTGGAACCGCCTCGACCACCGGTCGCGCCACGCGCACCGGCCCCACCGGCGCCTGCCTTTGCGCCGCCGCCGCCACTTGAGCCGCCGCCGCGCGGCGTGCTCGACCGCGTGCTGCGGTAGCTGGCATCCGCAGCCCGACTGGCTATATCTCGCTGCGAGTTGGTCATGGCCCGCCGCCGGCTGCAGCGGGCAGTGCGCTGCTAGGATGCCGCCTCGCATCCCGCGCGCTGGCCACCCTTCCGATGGAAAAGTATCTGCTGCTCGGACTGCTGCTGACCGCGCTTGCGCTGTTTGCGTCCGAGCGCTTTCGCGCCGACATGGTCGCGCTGGCACTGCTGCTGGCGCTGCTGATGACCGGCATGCTGACCGTGCAGGAGGGGTTCAGCGGCTTCGCCAGCCCGGCCGTCATCACTGTGATCTGCATGTTCATCCTGTCTGGCGGCCTCGTCCGGGCTGGCGTGGCGGACGAAATCGCCAGCTGGATCCTGGCCCGCGGCCTGCGCGGACAGGTCAGCCTGGCGGTCACGCTGATGCTGGTCAGCGGCCTGATGTCGAGCTTCATGAACAACATTGCCGCCGTCAGCATCCTGCTGCCCAGCGTGTTTGCCATCGCTCAGCGCAGCGGCGTCCCGGTGACCAAGCTTTTGATCCCACTTTCGTTCGGCTCGCTGCTGGGAGGAGTGACCACGATGGTCGGCACGCCGCCGAACCTGCTCGCCTCGGAGGCGCTGGCTCGTGCCGGCGAAACTCCGTTCACCATGTTCGATTTCACCCCCACTGGCTTGGCGGTTCTCGCAACCGGCCTCATCTACTTCGCAGCGATTGGCGTTCGGCTGGTGCCAATCCGCGAAGTGACCGGAGCGCCTGACGAAGGCGCCTCGCTGCGTCACTACGTCGCCGAGACGGTCGTCCCGGCGGGCTCGGCGCTGGTCGGCAAGCGCGTCGACCGGGCGCAGCTGAAAGAGACACTTGGCTTGCGGATACTTCGCGTGCACCGCCGCTACCGTGCCGAGCGGCCCGAGTCAGTGGCTGATCGTCCCTGGTTGCGGCATGGCCGACACGGTCGCGACGAGGCTGACGGCAGCTATTCGTTCGTGCCTTGGCCGGAAGCGACGCTGGAGGTCGAAGACCACCTGCAGGTCGAGGGCGACCCGTCGCTGCTGCTGCAAAAACAGGGCCGCGGGCTGCTCGAGCTGATCCACCCGCAGACCGGCCCCGTCGCCAGCGTTCCTGCCAGCAGCGCAATCCCTCTGCTGATTGGCGAGGTTGCGCTGTCTCCGGGATCGCGCTCACTTGGCAGCAGCGTGGCGGACGCGGACTTTCCCGGCCGCTACGGCGTCAGCGTGCTGGGCTTGCGTCGCAACGGCCGCCAGGAGGACGAGCGGATCAACCAGCTGCGACTCGACACCGGTGACGTGCTGCTGGTTCGAGGCAGTGCGGAGGCGCTGGCCGAACTGAGCCACAACCCGGACTTCCTGGTCGTCAACCGGCTGACGGCGGGCGTGCGCGACCATTCGCGGCGCTGGATCGCGCTGGCGATCATGGCCGGCACCGTGCTGGCAGCAGCCACGGGCGCGCTGCACATATCCGTGGCGGCGCTGGCCGGGGTTCTGCTGATGGTCGCCAGCGGCTGCATGCCGGTCCGCGACATGTACGCCCAGGTCGATTGGCGCGTGATCTTCATGATCGCCGCCCTGATGCCGCTGGGAATCGCGATGGACGCAAGCCATACCGGCGCCGCCCAGACAGTAGCCAATGCGCTGCTGGCGCTCACCGGTGGCGATAGCGCATACGGTGCGATGCTGGCGATCGTTCTCATCACCGTCGGGCTGACCCAGGTGATGTCGAATGCCGCCTGCGTGGTGCTGATCGCGCCAATCGCGATCCAGATGGCGAATGACATCGGTATCGACCCGCATGCCTTTGTGATGGCGGTGGCGATCGCCGCCTCAACGGCGTTCGTCACCCCGATCGGCCACCAGGCCAATGTGCTGGTGTATGGCGTTGGCAACTACCGCTTCAACGACTTCGTCCGGGTCGGCGGCCCGCTGACTGCGCTGATCGTGGTCGTGACCATGGTCGTGGTGCCGATGGTTTGGCCCTTCTCCCGCTGAGCAACAAAGCATCATGGAAGCACTCTTCGTCTCCACCCTGGCAGTAGCCATTGCGGAGATCGGCGACAAGACCCAGCTGCTCGCGCTGCTGCTGGCAGCGCGCTATCGCACTTTCTGGCCAATTGCCTGGGGCATTCTTGTGGCCACGGTGCTCAATCACGCGCTGGCCGGCTGGCTTGGCGTGCTGATCGCGGGGTGGCTGCAACCCGAGGTGTTGCGCTGGCTGCTCGCCGGCAGCTTTCTCGCAGTAGCCCTGTGGACGCTCAAGCCGGACACGCTCGATGAAGACGGTGCTCCCGCGGCGGAGCGACACGGTGCATTCGCGGCGACGGTGGTCGCCTTTTTCCTGGCGGAGATGGGTGACAAGACCCAGATCGCCACGGTCGTGCTGGCGGCCCGTTACGAGGGCGTGCTGTTGGCCGTGGTGACTGGCAGCACGCTGGGCATGCTGCTGGCCAACCTGCCGGTGGTCGCACTGGGTTCGCGCTTTGCCGCTCGCCTGCCGCTGCGGCTGGCGCGCTATGCGGCAGCGACGCTGTTCCTCGGCATGGCGGTGTTCGTGCTGCTGCGCGGCTGAGCTCCCACCATTTGGCTTGCGTCGTGCCGTCGGGCTGACCTACGCTGCGGCGACTTTGGATTCGCGCGTACCGCGCAATCCCCCTGGGGAACACCGCATGTCGTCGATCCTGTTCGGACTGTTTGGCCTCGCCTGCCTGATTGCCATCGCCTGGCTGTTCTCCCGCGACCGCCGAAACGTCAACTGGCGACTGGTCGGCATCGGGGTGGTGCTGCAGATTGTGTTCGCCTGCTTCGTCCTGCTCACGCCATGGGGCACCGGCCTGTTCGGCGGGCTGAGCCAGGGATTCGTGAAGCTGCTTGGCTTCACCCAGCAGGGCGCGCAGTTCATTTTTGGTGACTTTGCGCGGGTCGACAAATTCGGATTCGTGTTCGCCTTTCAGGTCTTGCCGACGATCATATTCTTCGCCTCCTTCATGGCCGTGCTCTATCACTTGGGCGTGATGCAGGCCATCGTCCGCGGCATGGCTTGGGGAATCACCAAGCTGATGCCGGTCTCGGGCGCCGAAACGCTCAGCGTCTGTGCCAACGCCTTCATCGGCCAGACCGAAGCGCCGCTGGTGGTCAAGCCCTACATCGCCGGCATGACGCCCTCCGAGCTGCTGACGCTGATGGTCGGCGGTATGGCGACCATCGCGGGCGGCGTGCTCGGCGCCTATGTGCTGATGCTCGGTGGCGATGATCCGGTGAAGCAGGCCGAGTTTGCCAAGCACCTGATCACCGCCAGCATCATGGCTGCCCCCGCAGCGCTGGTGATCGCCAAGATCCTGCTGCCGGAAATGGGCTCGCCGCTGACCATGGGAGAGGTGCGGGTGGAGGTCGAGATCACCACTGCCAACACCATCGATGCCGCCGCTTCCGGTGCCGCCGACGGCCTGCGCCTGGCGCTGAACGTAGGCGCCATGCTGCTGGCCTTCGTCGCCTTGATCGCGCTGGTCAATGCACCGTTGACCTGGCTGGGTGAGATCAGCGGACTGCAGGAACTGCTCGGTCGTCCGACCGATCTGGGATCTCTGTTGGGCATCGTGCTGGCGCCCGTGGCGTGGCTGATCGGCGTGCCGTGGGCCGATGCCCAGACCGTCGGCGGCCTGATCGGCACCAAGGTCGTGCTGAACGAATTTGTCGCGTATTTGAACCTCGGCGAGATTGTCCAAGGCGGCGTGGCAGGCGTCACCCTGAGTCCGCAGGCGACCCTGATCGCCACCTACGCGCTGTGCGGTTTCGCCAATTTCAGCTCGATCGCGATCCAGATCGGCGGCATCGGCAGCCTTGCCCCGGAGCGTCGCCAGGATCTGGCCAGGATGGGGCTGCTGGCAGTGCTCGGCGGCTCCATCGCGACCCTGATGACAGCCACCATTGCCGGCGTGATTACCCAGTTGTAGGGCTGGAAGCAGTCCCAGTTCCAGCTCAAGTTCCAGCTCCCGTTCCAGAAAAAAGCCAACGCCGCAAAGCCCCTTTCCAACTGGAACGGGAACTCGCTTCGCCACTGGAACCCGCTCCCCCTCGCTCCGATTGGACCTGACTCGTGCCGTCCTCGCCCCCTCTCTCGCCGCCACAGGTCGTGGTCGTCGGCAGCTTCAATCAGGACCACGTCTGGCGCAGCGAGCGCTTTCCGCAGGCGGGCGAGACCCAGCTTGGCCGGTTCAGCAGCGGACCCGGCGGGAAAGGGTTCAACCAGGCTCTGGCCTGCGTCCGCCAAGGCGCGACAACCGCATTCATCGGCGCGCTCGGCTGCGATGCACTGGCTGCAGGCGCCGCGGCGCTAGCGGCCGCGGAGGGTCTGCAGGCGCACTGGCAGCGGGTCCCAACCGAGGCCACCGGTAGCGCCGCCATCCTGCTGGATGCCCATGGCCAGAACATGATCGTGGTTGGCGCTGGAGCCAACGCCGCGCTGAGCGCCGCGCATGTTGATCAACACGCCGCGCTGATCAGCGCCGCCCGCGTGCTGGTCACCCAGCAGGAAACCACCGTGGAAGCCTGCATCGAGGCCATGCAGGCGGCGCGCGGGGCCGGCGTGCTGACGCTGCACAATCCCGCACCGCAGAGCGCGGCGTCCGCGAGCGACGCGCTGCTTCCGCTTGCCGACGTACTGACACCCAACGAAAGCGAATTCGCCGCGCTGCTCGCCCGGCTCGGCATCCACGTGAGCGGCGAGCGCCTGGCTGCGGCCGACGACCTGACGCTGCATCGCCTGTGCCGTCAGCTCGGCGTGCCGACGGTCGTGTTGACCCTGGGCGGCGCCGGCGCCTTTGTCTCGCATGCCGACGGCGCAACCCGCGGTGATCAGGGGACGCACTATCGGCAGGTCGCTGAGCAAGCCGCCGTTCTGGACACTACCGGCGTCGGCGACGCCTTCAACGGCGGGCTCGCTGCGGCGCTGGCGCAATGGCCGGAGTTGCCCTTTGTGGCGGCTATTCGACATGCCGGCCGGGTCGCCGCACTGGCGGTGGAACGCGCCGGTGCCGCCTTGGCAATGCCAACCCTGGCGGACGTGCGGCGCCGCTTCCCGACGTGAACCGGGCGACCTACTCCGGCGCAACCACCACGTAGCCGCGGGCCTGCAGCGCGCTGAGATAGCCATCGTCGGCAAGCAGCCTCGACATCGGCAGCGTGGCGAAGCTTGTCGCGTGGTGCGCCAGTGCCTGCTCGGCCGCTTCGAGCCAGGCCGCACGGAGGCGAACACTGATGTCGTCAAAACCCCGGCTCTGAAGCGCGGAGGCGCCAAGCACGGCGGCGATACAGGCCTGCGCCTGGTCCTGCGAGGGCAACTCGCGAAGCGCTTCGATGTCGCCAACCGCCCAGGCGTTGGCGCGCGCCTGCATCTGGCTCAGCTCGATCTCAAGTCGGGCCAGCGTCCGGGCAAAGCAGTCGAGATCATCCAGACCGCTGGCGGCGAACTCCTGCAGCATGGCCTTCGGATCGGCAATCTTGATCGTCACTTTAGGCTCGACGATCTCGACCTTGTGCCGTTTGGCGGCTTTCCTGACCACCGCCGCGACCGGCGACCGCCGCTCCAGTCCGCTGCGCCTGATTGCCTTGCGGTAAAGATCGCTGGCGGCAATGATCGGCCGCCGCTTTTCGATCGCGCGGCCGCGGCCCAGATACTTGTCGCGCAGCGGCAGCCAGCGGCTGTAGACATCGGGCGGCACGATATCGACCAGCCGCTGGTCGTCGGGGTTGTTGCGCGCCCGCAGTGCCGCCGGCACCAGGAACATGGTGCGGAAGGTTCCCAGATCGCTGCTCGCCGACAGGTCCGGAGGCTCGATCACCTGTCCTGCGCGGGCAATGAGCGCCTCGACCTCAGAAGATTTCCAGCGCATCCGCTTGGGCACCGGACTGAGCGTGCCGAGTATCCACAGCGTGTGGTCACCGCGCTGCACCTGCCACATGCCGGGGCCGGGCTGATCGCCCGAGACCACCACCTCGTCCAGCCGCGCCAGCTGCTCATCCGCTGCGATTGGTCGTGAGTTGGTTTCGACCTCACGTTCCTGCGTAGTGGCCGCGCTGGCGCCAGCCGACAGCGCGAGGATCAGTCCGACGGAAAGTACGATTCGCAGCATTTCGACACTCCGCAGCGGGACCTGGATCGACTCCGCATTCTCATATACCCGGCATGAAGACTGCATTAGCGCGGGCCGGTCTGCGGCGCGTCGCTTACACTGCGTGACCATGCAGATCGGTCCCTACCTGATTCAGCCTGCGCTGGTGCTGGCGCCCATGGCCGGCGTCACCGACAAGCCGTTCCGACAGCTGTGCAAGCGGCTGGGCGCGGGCTATGCGGTGTCCGAAATGACGATCTCCGACCCTCGCATGTGGGGCACCAAAAAGAGCCGCTGGCGAATGGATCACGTCGGTGAACCGGCACCGATCGGAGTCCAGATCGCTGGCGCTGACCCCGAGCTTCTGGCGGGCGCCGCTCGCCACAACGTGGCGCTGGGCGCCCAGATCATCGACATCAACATGGGCGGTCCGGCCAAGAAGGTCTGCAACGTCTGGGCTGGCTCAGCCCTGCTGCAGGACGAAGCGCTGGTGGCGCGTATCTGCCGCGCGGTGGTCGCGGCAGTCGACGTACCGGTGACGTTGAAGATCCGCACCGGCTGGCGCGCCGACCAGCGCAACGGCCTGCGCATCGCGCAGATCGCGCAGGACTGCGGCATCGCCGCGCTGGCGGTGCACGGACGCACCCGCGACCAGCACTACAGCGGCGTCGCCGAGTACGACACCATCGCCGCGATCAAGGCCGCGCTGACCATTCCGGTGCTGGCCAATGGCGACATCGACAGCCCGCAGCAGGCGCGCAATGTGCTTGCCTACACCGGCGCCGACGGGCTGCTGATCGGCCGCGCGGCGCAGGGTCGGCCCTGGATCTTCCGCGAGGTCGCACACTTTCTGGCCACGGGCGAGTTGCTGCCCGAACCGACCGCAGACGAGGTCGGACGTATCCTGCTGGGTCATCTGGATGCGCTGCACGCGCACTACGGGGAAGAGGCCGGCGTGCGCTTCGCGCGCAAGCATCTGGGCTGGTACGCGAAGGATCGGTCGCAGAACGAAGCATTTCGCAGCGTGGTAAACCGCGCCACCAGCGGCGCCGAGCAGCGGCGTCTCACGGCCGACTATTTCGCCCGGCTGTCCGACTCGAGTCGGAACCTCGCAACGGCGGCCTAGCGGCGTTGGGCGGATCGCTGACGGGCCGTTCAGCCTTCGCGATCGGGTTGGGTCGGGGATTCGATTGGCGTGGCTTCTGCCTGAAGCAGCGAATCATGAAGGCGCCGCCCACAGCCCGCGGATAGCCGCGACTCCCTGTGCGCCATTGGCGCGCGCCACGGGCAGGTCTGAACGTGTCATGCCGCCCAGCGCATAGATCGGCAGGGCCGAGGTCTCGCGCAGCACGCGAAATGCCTGCCAACCGAGCGGCACGGCGTCCGGATGGGTTGGCGTCGCGGCCACCGGCCCCAGCACCACAAACTCGCAGCCCAGCGCACTGGCCTTGGCCAACTCGGCGGCGCTGTGGCACGACGCCGCAAGCAGGGACGTCGAGGGAACGGCACGGTTGGCGGCGCGTCGGAGGTCGGTCGCCGTCAGATGCAGGCCGCAACCCAGCGCCGTGGACAGTCGCAGGGCGTTCGGACAAGCACTGTTGAGCAACAGATCGACGCCGCGCTGCCGGCACATCGCGTTCACAGCCGGCACCAGGCGCGCCGTCTGCCGCTCGGACAGCTGCGTTGCGCGCAGCTGCACGCGGCGGACGCCGGCATCCAGGCTCTGCTGCAGCTCGCCCAGAAAGCGGGTCAGATCAGCCGTCGGCTGCGGCGTGATTGCGTAGCAATCCGGCTGCCGAAGGGCAGCGACCACGGGACGGTCGGCGGATGGCATGGCCTGCGCGTCCAGCCGGTCCGGCGCCAGCCAGATCAGCGACTGGCCTTCGCGGCCTCGCGCGTCGCCGCGCCAGCCAGTCGCGCTGAACACCTCAAGCGCGATGCGCTTGCTGCCGCTGTCATGCGGGACCTCGATCAGCGGTTCGGCGCTGTCGAGCGAGATGCCAAGCTCTTCCCACAGTTCCCGCTGCAGCGCTTGCAGCGACGTCTCGCCAGCCTCCCGCTTGCCGCCGGGAAACTCCCACAGGCCGGTCAGATCGTCACCGCCGCCGCGCTGGGCCAGCAGAACGCGGTCGTGTGCGTCGCGCAACACGGCGGCAACCACGTGGACGACGGCGGCGTTCAACACTTCAATCCCGGCGCCACTAGCCCGCATGTTTCATGAATTCGCGCGATGATCGCGCAGGATGTTGTTCGCCCAAGGGACTACCGAAGGAGCGGCGTAGCGGGCCATACGACCGACTGAGGAAAATCTCCTTGCGCGGACAAGAGACAAGCGAGGGCGCGCGAGATTCATGAAACATGCGGGCTAAGTGCGGCGCCGCGGGAGCGGCGCCCTCCAAACCGGCAGAGACACGGGCTCGGTTACGCCAGCTGCCCGTGGCAGTGCTTGTACTTCTTGCCGCTACCGCAGGGACACGGGTCGTTGCGGCCCACTTTGGGCTCCTCGCGCACCACCGGCTGTCGCGGCATGCTGGCGCCGGCTTCGCGCATCGCGCGCTCCACGTCGGCGGCCTCCTCGTCGGCACTGTAGCTGCCAACATCCGCGTGCTGGAACTGCAGCCGCGCTGCCTCGGCCTGCTGCTTACGGCGCTCCTCCTCCTCCAGCCGCCGCACCTCGTCGTCGCTGCGAATGCGCACCCGCGCCAGCATTGAAACCAGGTCGCGCTTGACCTTCTCAAGCAGCTCGCCGAACAGCTCGAAGCTTTCCCGCTTGTATTCCTGCTTGGGCTGCTTTTGCGCGTAGCCGCGCAGATGGATGCCCTGGCGCAGATAGTCCATCCGAGCCAGATGCTCCTTCCAGCTCTGGTCAAGCACGTTCAGCATCACGTGCTTCTCCAGCTGGCGCATCATTTCCGGACCGGTCTGCTGCTCTTTCTCTTCGAACACCCGCGTACACAGATCGCGAATACGCGTGGCGATGTGCTCGGCGCTGATCTCCTCCTCCGCCTCGACCATCGCCTTCAGGTCGACCTGCACGCCGAAGTCGGCCTGCAGAACGCGCTCCAGACCCGGCAGGTCCCACGCTTCGTCGATCGAGCCCGGCGGGACGTGCTGCTCAGCTACCGCAACGAACACGTCATCGCGAATGTTGCGCACGTTGTCGGCGATGCTGTCGGACTCCAGCAGTTCATTGCGCTGCTGGTAGATGACCTTGCGCTGGTCGTTGGAGACGTCGTCAAAGTCGAGCAGATTCTTGCGGATGTCGAAGTTGTGCGCCTCGACCTTGCGCTGCGCCTTCTCTATCTGCCGGCTGACCATGCGATCCTCGATGGCGTCTTCTTCCTTCATGCCAAGGAAGGCCATCGCCTTCTGCACCCAGTCGGAGGCGAAGATGCGCATCAGGTTGTCTTCAAGCGACAGGTAAAAGCGCGACGAACCTGGATCGCCCTGTCGGCCTGAACGGCCGCGCAGCTGGTTGTCGATGCGGCGCGACTCGTGCCGCTCGGTGCCGATGATGTGCAGACCGCCGGCGGCGATCACCGTGTCATGGCGCAGCTGCCACTCTGCCTTGACGGCGTCCCTGGCGGCGGCATCGACGGCTTCGCCAAGTTCGGCCAGTTCGGCTTCCAGATTGCCACCCAGCACGATGTCGGTACCGCGGCCAGCCATGTTGGTGGCGATGGTGACCACCCCCGGTCGGCCCGCCTGGGCAATGATGTGGGCCTCGCGCTCGTGCTGCTTGGCGTTCAGCACCTCATGGGTGACCTTGGCCTCTTTCAGCTGGTTGGCAATGAGCTCGGAGATCTCGATCGACGTGGTGCCGACCAGCACTGGCTGGCCGCGCCCGTGGCAGTCGCGGATGTCCTCGATCACCGCCTTGTACTTGGCCGGCTTCTTCAGGAACACGAGGTCCGGGTAGTCCTTGCGCACCATCGGCCGATGGGTCGGGATCACCGCCACCTCAAGACCATAAATGCTCTGGAACTCGTAGGCCTCGGTGTCGGCGGTGCCGGTCATGCCGGCCAACTTGCCATACATGCGGAAGTAGTTCTGGAAGGTGATGCTGGCCAGCGTCTGATTTTCGCGCTGAATCGGCACCCCCTCCTTGGCCTCGATCGCCTGGTGCAGACCATCCGACCAACGCCGGCCAGCCAGGGTGCGACCCGTGAACTCGTCGACGATCACCACCTCGCCGTCGCGGACGATGTAGTCGACATCGCGCTGGAACAGATTGTGGGCGCGGAGACCGGCATTCAGGTGATGCACGACCGCCACATTCTGGCCATCGTAGAGACTGTCGCCTTCGTTGATGATCCCGGCTTCCTTCAGGAGCTCCTCGATGCGCTCCATGCCGGCTTCCGACAGGTGCGCCTGCTTCTGCTTCTCGTCGACGAAGAAGTCGCCCTCGCCTTCCTCGGTGGTCTGGCGAACCAGCTTCGGCACGATGCGGTTGATCCGCACGTAGAGGTCCGGCGACTCGTCGGCCGGACCGGAAATGATCAGCGGCGTGCGCGCCTCGTCGATCAGGATCGAGTCAACCTCGTCGACAATTGCGAAATTGAGGCCGCGCTGGAAGCGGTCGTCCTTGCTCAGCGCCATGTTGTCGCGCAGGTAGTCAAAGCCGAATTCGTTGTTGGTGCCGTAAGTGATGTCAGTGCCGTAGGCGCCCTTCTTGTCGGCGTGCGGCATGCCCGGATAGACCACCCCCACGCTGAGCCCGAGCCAGGTGTACACCCGGCCCATCCAGGCGGCGTCGCGGCGGGCCAGGTAGTCATTGACAGTGACGACATGCACGCCCTTGTCGGACAGGGCATTGAGGTAGACCGCCAGCGTCGCCACCAGCGTTTTGCCCTCGCCGGTCCGCATCTCGGCGATTCTGCCGCCGTGCAGCACCATGCCGCCAATCAGCTGCACGTCATAGTGGCGCATGCCCAGCACCCGACGAGCGGCCTCGCGCATGGTGGCGAAGGCTTCCGGCAACAGGGCATCCAGCGTTTCGCCTTTGGCAACGCGGGCCTTGAAATCGGCGGTCTTCGCCTGCAGCTGCTCGTCACTGAGCGCCTGGTTCTGCGCTTCAAGGGCGTTGATGCGCGCAACGTTCTTTCCCATCGTTTTCAGCAGGCGCTCGTTACGGCTGCCAAAGATGGAGGTCAGTACCTTGTTCAGCATGGAATTTCCGGGATGTGACGCGCGTGGGCGCCAGAGGGGTCAGACAAGAAGACCGCCAAGGGCGGCCAAACGCGGCATTCTAGCGTGGGGGCGTCACGCCGGGGATTCAAGCCTGAGCCTCGAAGGCTGCTTGGATCGCCGCGCCGACGCGGCAGGACGGTGCAGCCGGTAGTGCTTGCGATCAGGTGAGACCTGGGTCCACCCGCTGCTCTCAGCCGCGCTCGCCCCGGAGAAACTGCTGAGGATTGACCGAGCGGTCGTTTTTCCACACTTCAAAATGCAGGTGGGTTCCGGTTGCGCGGCCGGTCGCTCCCATCTTGCCAATGACCTCGCCCGCCCGCACCCGCTGGCCTGGTTTCACCAGATTGATCTGATTGTGGGCGTAACGCGTCATGTAGCCGTTGCCATGGTCGATATCGACCATGTTGCCGTAGGAGTTGTGGCGCCCGGAAAAGGCCACCACGCCATCGGCGACGGCAAGGATGTCGGAGCCGCGTTCGCCGCTGAAGTCAACCCCTCGGTGAAATTCGCGACGACCACTGAACGGGTCGATCCGCACGCCATAGTTCGACGAAGAGTAGCCGACACGCACTGGCAGACCGGCCGGCAGCAGGTCGGCATCCACGCCGCTATCCAGCAGCAGACTCTCCAGCACGCTGAGTTGCTGCGCCTGACGAGAAAGCCGCTTGGCCATCGTGTCGAGCGACGCCTGCAGGCTCGGCTCGGTCATCATTCCAACCTCTTCGGCCGACTCCGGTCCGCCAAGCCCCGGGCCGTCGGAAAAGTCGAACTCGCCTGCGTCCAGGTTTGCCACTGTGGTCAGGCGCGAACCGAGCGCATTGAGCCGGGTCGCCTGCGCCTGCAGTTCGCCGAGACGCGCCGCCATCGCGTTGACGTCGCGATCCACGTCGGCGCGCGCTTCGTCGAGCTGTTGCTGCTGCGCCTGCAGCTCTTCGCGAAGTTGGGCGGCCTCGGTGAGCGCGCGATCTTCCGCGCTGCTCATCGCGCTGCCGACGGCTGCTCCAGCGCCAGCAATCAGCAGCGCGGTTGCCGCCACACCCGCCAGCAATCGCGGATCCCACAGCGACAGCTTTTTTGGCGATTTGAGGAACTTGGCTACGACTATGATGTTCATTCCACCCCGATGCGAATTCGTCAGCCCATGCAGTCCGACCGCCCTTCACCACCCCAGTCGCCCCTTCGTGTGGCGACAGCGAGCGGACTCGGTCGATTGGTCGAGCGCGCCCGCTGGCTGGATGCGCTGGACCGGCAACTGCGTCAGTCCCTGCCCGAGTCGCTGGCCCAGCACTGTCGGCTGGCCAACGTCCGTGAGGACAGGCTTGTCTTTCTGGTCCAAACGCCGATCTGGAAAGCCCGACTGCGGCTGCATTCGGACGCTCTGCTGAGCGCCGCTGCCGCGGCCGGCCTCCAGGTTCGGAGCCTGACCTTCAAAGTGGCGACGATGCATCCCGTTCCCCCGGGAGAAGCACCGCACAAACCCCTTTCCCCTGCCGCCCGCGATGCCCTGCGTGCCGCAGCTGAAGCTACTGACGACCCGCAACTGCGGCATCGCCTGCTTTCGTTGGCCTCACTGGCCGAATAGCTGATCCTTCAAAACCACACGGGGATAGTCCCCCATCGCGGCACTCACCTGCCGCCCTCCTGAACGCCATATTTGTCAAATCAAGTGACGGTTGTCTTATCAGACCGACGCCTGCGCCGGATGGGCGTAGGAGATCGGGGCCTCGCTTGGGTCATCGAACGTGACCTCTTCCCACGCGTCGCGCTGCGCACGCAGGGTGCGCAGCAGCAGGTTATTGAGCTGGTGGCCGGACTTGTGCCCGTAAAACGCGCCGATCAAGCTGTGCCCGAGCAGATACAGGTCGCCGATCGCATCGAGAATTTTGTGCTTGACGAACTCGTCCTCGTAGCGGAGGCCGTCCTCGTTGAGGACCCGGTAGTCATCCAGCACGATGGCGTTGTCCATCGAGCCGCCCAGCGCCAGGTTTCGCTCGCGGAGATATTCGATGTCCTTCATGAAGCCGAAGGTGCGGGCGCGGCTGACTTCCTTCACGAATGATGTCGTCGAGAAGTCGATTTCGGCGCTGGAGGTGGCCTTACTAAAGAGCGGGTGGTTGAAGTCGATCGAGAAGCCGACCTTGAACCCGTCAAATGGCTCGAAGCGGGCCCATTTGTCGTCTTCGCGCACAACCACCGTCTTCTTGATGCGGATGAAGCGCTTGGCAGCGTTTTGTTCTTCGATCCCGGCCGACTGGATCAGGAACACGAAGGGCCCAGCGGAGCCATCCATGATCGGCACTTCGGCGGCAGACAGATCGACGTAGGCGTTGTCGATCCCCAGCCCCGCCATGGCTGAAAGCAGGTGCTCGATGGTGGAAACACGGACGCCCTGCTCGACCAGCGTGGTTGACAGGCTGGTGTCACCCACCCGCTCCGCGCACGCCCGCAGCTCGACCGGCTGCTTGAGGTCGATACGTCGGAAGACGATACCGGTGTCGACCGCCGCCGGTCGCAGGGTCATATAGACCTTGCTGCCGGAGTGCAAGCCAACGCCGGTGGCGCGGATGGCGTTCTTGAGAGTTCGTTGTTTGATCATTGATCGTGCGGCCTCCGGGACGGGAGCGCGACAAAAGCGTCCGGAGAATACCACACGATTTTTCCAACAAGGAAGGAGTTTCAATGCCCTTGACGCAACACTGTCGCACTTCTGCAACACAAAGCGGCCATCCTGTCCGACCCGCGCGCGCCGCTCCCGACACAGGACGCATGCGACACGCGCCTTCGTCCCGTCCGCTGCCCAACCCGCGGGCAGCGGCACCGGTCGGATTCAGTCAGCCTGGCGGCGCAGGAAGGCCGGAATGTCCAGGTAGTCCATCGCGCTGTCGGCCTTGGCCGTACGGGTCGTGGTCGCCGCCGTGACGGCGGGCTCGATCGGCGCCATGCTGGCGTAGTCGGGCATCCCGGTGGTGGCATTGCGAACCAGCTTCACCTGCGGCCGCAGGAGGGTCTCAGACCGCGTGGCGCCCTCGCTGCGCACCGTCTGGCGGCTGGCGACGCGGTTGAGGCCCGTTGCAACGACGGTGACGCGGACTTCGTCCTGCATGTCGTGGTCGAGCACGGTGCCCAGGACGACGGTGGCGTCCTCGGAGGCAAACTCCTCGATGGTCCGTCCCACTTCGTCGAACTCGCGCATCGTGAAATCGGGGCCGGCGGTGATATTCACCAGAATGCCGCAGGCGCCGGACATGTTGATGTCGTCGAGCAGCGGGTTGCTGATCGCTGCCTCGGCGGCGGCCATCGCGCGGTCATCACCGCGCGCCGTGCCGCTGCCCATCATCGCCATGCCCATTTCCGACATGACGGTGCGCACGTCGGCAAAGTCGACATTGATCAGGCCGGGGCGGACGATGAGGTCGGCGATGCCCTTGACCGCACCAAGCAGAACATCGTTGGCGGTGCGGAACGCCTGCACCATGGTCGCCTCTCGGCCAAGCACGGTAATCAGCTTTTCGTTGGGAATGGTGATCAGCGAATCGCAGTGCTGGCTGAGCTCCTCGATGCCCTTCAGTGCCACCTGCATGCGCCGACGACCCTCGAACGGGAACGGCTTGGTGACTACCGCAACGGTCAGGATGCCCATCTCCTTGGCCAGCTGGGCAACCACCGGCGCCGCGCCGGTGCCGGTGCCACCGCCCATGCCGGCGGTGATGAACACCATGTCGGCTCCTTCAAGCGCCTGGACGATGCGTTCGCGGTCCTCCAGCGCGGCCTGCCTGCCGACTTCCGGATTGGCGCCGGCGCCCAGGCCCTTGGTGACGTTGCCACCCAGCTGCAGGGTGAGCTTGGCGCCGACCCCCTTGATCGCCTGGGCGTCGGTGTTGGCGCAGATGAACTCCACGCCCTCGACGTTCGAGTTGACCATGTGGGCGACGGCGTTGCCGCCACCGCCGCCGATACCAATCACCTTGATGACTGCGTTGGGTGCCGCTTTCTCGATCAGCTCAAACATGTCCACATCCTCCGTTTGTTGATACCTGCAGGCCCGCCATTGGTGCGCGCCCGATTCATGTGCCTGCGTTCAGGACCCAGATGCCGCGGCCGAGAGGGCCGCAGCGTCTGCGCCACGCGCGCCTGTCCTGCACCGCTAGAACTCACCTCGATACCAGTTCCTAACCCGCGACCACAGGGTCCCGACCCGTCCAGGGGGGAGGCTCGGGCGCCGCGGATGCTCGACTTGGGCACCCCACAACAGCAGCCCCACGCCGGTGGCGTGAAGCGGATTGCCGACCACTTCACCCAGCCCGGTCACGTACTGCGGAATACCAACGCGCACCGGCATATGCAGCATTTCCTCGGCCAGCTCGACCACCCCTTCCATACGCGAGGCGCCGCCGGTCAGGACCAGCCCCGCTCGCACCAACTCCTCGAAGCCGGAGCGGCGCAGCTCGGCCTGGACCATCTCGAAAATCTCCTCGTAGCGGTTCTGCACCGCTTCGGCCAGCGCCTGCCGGGCCAATCGACGCGGCGGCCGATCGCCCACCGACGGCACCTGGATGGATTCCTCCGCTGTCGCGAGCTGGGCCAGCGCGCAGGCATAGCGGACCTTGATTTCCTCGGCATGCGGAGTTGGCGTGCGCAGCAGATGGGCGATGTCGTTGGTCACCTGGTCGCCAGCGATCGGCAGTGAGGCGGTGTGGCGAATGGCGCCCTGCACGTAGACCGCGATGTCGGTGGTGCCGGCACCGATGTCGACCAGCACCACGCCCAACTCCTTCTCGTCGGCCGTCAGCACCGCCGTGCTCGAGGCCAGCGCCGACAGGATCAGGTCGTCGACCTGCAGGCCGCAGCGGTTGACGCATTTGCTGATGTTGGCAGCCGCCGACTGCGCCCCGACCACCAGATGCGCGCGCACCTCAAGCCGGACGCCGGACATGCCGACTGGATGGCGGATGCCTTCCTGCGAGTTGTCGACGATGTATTCCTGTGGAATCGCGTGCAGGATCTTCTGGTCGGACGGAATAGCCACCGCCTTGGCCGCCTCCAGCACGCGCTCCATGTCGGCGTAGGTAACTTCGCCATCGCGGATCGGCACGATGCCCGGCGAGTTCTTGCACTGCGTGTGGCTGCCGGAGATCGACGCATAGACAGAGCGGATCTCGCATCCGGCCATCTGCTCGGCCTCTTCCACCGCGCGCTGGATGGACGCAACGGTGGATTCAATATCGACCACCACGCCGCGCTTGAGTCCGTGCGAGGCGTGCGAGCCGATGCCGATCACTTCGATCGGCTGGCCCACGCTGTACTCGCCCACCAGCGCAACGATTTTGGAAGTGCCAACGTCGAGACCGACGATCAGCGATTTGTCGCCCTTGCGATTCATACCGGTAGGGGCCCGGGTGAGGTCACCAAGCTGCTTGCTGCGGTCATCGTAGTCATGGGTTGTTACCAGGTGGAACGGGCGCGACGGGGGCTTGCCAGCGCAGTGCAAAGCCGTTGCTGTAGCGCAGGTCCGCGCGCTCCAGCGGCCGCCCTTCGCTGCCGAGCAGCGCCGGCAGGTAACGGGCGAGACGGGCCAGGCGCGAGCCTGCATCGGTCCGGCCGAGCAGCACTCTGGCGCCCGACGCGAGCGTCAGCGTCCAGCTGCCGCGCTGCGACAGGCGCACGCCGCGCAGGTCGATCCCGCTGCCCTGCAGCGCGTCACGCGCAAGCTGATCAAAGCTCATGACCTCATCGAGCCGGGCGTCCGGCCCGGCCAGTTCCGGCAGGCCCTGAACCCGATCCGAGCCGGGCGCTGCGAACAGCTCGCCGCGGTCCGACACCAGCTGCTGTTCGCCCCAGCGGGCGACCGCACGATGCTCCACCACGCGCACCTCAAGCACATCTGGCCAGCGCTTGCGCACTTCGACTTCGGCTACCCAGGGCAGACCCATCAGCGCTGTGTGCACGGCTTCGATATCGAGCGCGAAGAAGCCGGGAGTCACCTGCGGTGTAATCGCGCTCTGGATCTGCTCGGAGCTCACCCGCTGGAACTCGGCGCTCAGCTGCAGCCGCTGGATCGGCCAGCGGTCGGCTGCCAGCCAGCCATTCAGCACCGCGACCAGCGGCAGGCCCACCAGAACCAGCGCAATGCTCCAGGCCAGCAGTCGCGTAACGAAGCTCATGCGGAGACCTCATGCGCTGCAACGGTCCCAGGCGCGTCGATGACCGCCGATCCAGGACCCTCATCGAGGGTCATCTGCAGAATCTGCAGGCACAGGTCCTCAAAGCCGATTCCGCTCTGCTGCGCGGCCTTGGGCACCAGCGAGTGGCTGGTCATGCCGGGTGCCGTGTTGACCTCAAGCAGCCAGTTGTTGCCAGCGCAGTCCCGCATCACGTCGACCCGGCCCCAGCCGCTGCAGCCCAGCGCGTTGAACGCCTGCAGGGCCAGCTCGCCGAGCGCCTGCTCGGCCTCATCGGTCAGGCCAGGGCAGTGGTATTGGGTATCCTCGGCCACGTACTTGGCGTGATAGTCGTAGTACTCGCCGGCGGCAACGATTCGAATGCTGGGCAGCGCGGTCTGGCCGAGCACGCCGACGGTGTACTCGCCGGCATCGGCGCCAACAGTCTCGATTAGTTGCTCCATCAGCAGCTCGCCGGGATAGCGTGCCGCCAATGCGACCGCCGCCGGCAGGTCAGCTTCGCTGAAGACCCGACTGACGCCCACGCTGGAGCCCTCGCACGACGGTTTGATGATGATTGGGAAGCCAATCTTCACGGCCGCTGCAGCCACATTGTCGCCCGGCCCCAGCCGCAGGTAACGCGGTGTGGGCAAACCCAGCGCCAGCCACACCTGCTTGCTGCGGATCTTGTCCATCGACAGCGCAGCGCCGAGCACGCCGGACCCGGTGTAGCGGACACCGAGCGCATCAAGCAGGCCTTGGAGCACGCCGTCCTCGCCGCCGCCGTGGCTGCCGTGCAGGATGTTGAATACGCGGTCCACGCGCTTCGCCAGCACTGCCTCGATCAGGGCTGGCACGCCATCCACAGGTACCGCGTCAACGCCGCGATCACGCAGCGCCTGGAGCACGTTGCGACCGGAGTTCAGCGACACTTCGCGCTCGCTGGAGGTGCCGCCAAGCAGCACCGCCACCCGGCCAAACCTGCGCGGGTCCATGGGCACGCTCACTGCGACCCTCCGCTCAAGCCGTGGGTGGCCAGCTGTTGAACGGTGCGACCGATGTCACCCGCCCCCAGCATGATCAGCAGATCACCATCGGCAAGGACATCAGGGAGCACGGCGGCGATGTCGCGAGGATGGCTGACCAGCACCGGGTCGATCCGACCGCGCGAACGCACCGCACGGGCCAGCGCGCGGCCGTCAGCGCCGGGGATAGGCGACTCACCGGCGGGGTACACCTCGGTCAGAATGAGCGCATCCACGCTGGACAGGACGCTGGCGAAATCGTCGAGAAGATCGCGTGTGCGGCTGTAGCGGTGCGGCTGAAATGCCACCACCAGGCGCCGCTCCGGCCAGCCGGCGCGAGCCGCAGCGAACACCGCGTCAAGCTCAACCGGATGATGGCCGTAGTCGTCGACCAGCAGCGCTCGGCCGCGCCCGAAATCAAGCTCTCCGAGCAGATTGAAGCGCCGCCCGATTCCCTGGAAGCCTTCGAGGGCCTTGGCAATCGCGGCCGGCTCAACGCCCAGCTGATAGCCGATGGCGGCGGCCGCCAGCGCGTTCTGCACGTTGTGCCGACCGGGCAGGTTCAGGCACACGTCAACCGCCGGCGTGTCGGGAAGCAGGAGGCGGAAATGGGTGCGTGCGCCGCGCTGGGTGACGTTTTCCGCCCGCACCTCGGCGCCGTCCGCGAAACCGTAGGTCACCACGTGACGCGGCATCTCGGCGGCCAGCGCGGCCACCTCCGGATCGTCGATGCACAGTACCGCCAGGCCGTAGAACGGCAGGCGATGAAGAAACTCGGAGAAGGCTGCCTGGACGCGTGCAAAGTCGCCGCCGTAGTTCTCCAGATGATCGGCGTCGATGTTGGTCACCACCGCGATCAGCGGCGTCAGGCGCAAAAAACTGCCGTCGCTCTCATCGGCTTCGGCCACCAGCCAGTCGCCCTGGCCAAGCCCGGCGTTGCGGCCCGCCGCGATCAGCTGGCCACCGATCACAAAGGTCGGGTCCAGACCGCCTTCGCTCAGCACGCTGGCCACCAGGCTGGTCGTGGTGGTCTTGCCGTGCGTGCCGGCGACCGCGATGCCACGGCGGAAGCGCATCAGCTCGGCCAGCATCTCGGCCCGTGGCACCACTGGGATGCGCCGCTCGTGTGCCGCCCGCAGCTCCGGATTGCTGCGCGCGATGGCGCTCGACACCACCACCACATCGGCCCCCTCGACATGGGCAGCGGCGTGGCCGATATGGATTCGGGCGCCGGCCGCCTGCAGCCGCGCAGTCGCTGCCGAGGCGCCGATGTCGGAGCCGGAAATGCTGTAGCCAAGCGTGCACAGCACCTCGGCGATACCGCTCATGCCGACGCCACCGATACCAATGAAATGGACCCGACGAAACGCCGCTGCAATGTCACCCTCATGCATCAGGCGCTTCATGGCAGCCGCTCCGCCAGACAGGCGTCTGCCACCCGCTCGGCGGCGTCGACTTTGGCCAGCGCACGCGCCGCCTCGGCCATCCGCAGCAAGGCCGGTCGATCCGTGGCCAACGCCGCAACCCGCGCGCGCAGCAGCGCAGCCAGGTTGGGCCCTTCGGTCAGGCACTCCGCGGCACCGGCTGCGACCAACCAGCCGGCGTTGTGGGTCTGGTGATCGTCCACCGCATGCGGAAATGGCACCAGCAGGGCCGCCACGCCGGCTGCGGCGAGTTCGGCCACGGTAAGCGCGCCGGACCGGCAGATGACCAGATCAGCCCAGCCATAGGCCTGCTCCATCCGTTCGATGAAGGGCTCGAGGTGGACCACCACGTCGGCCTGCCGATAGGCCGCCTCGGCGCTTTCGAGCAGACGTTCGCCACACTGGTGGCGAGTCTCGATGTTCGACAGCCCCGCCAGGGCCGCGGGCAGCGCCACGTTCAGTGCACGCGCGCCCTGGCTGCCGCCGAGCACCAGCAGCCGCAGCGGACCGTCGCGCCCGGCAAATCGCTGGGCGGGCGGCGCGAGCGCGGCAATCGCGTCTCGCACCGGGTTGCCGACCCACTGCGCGGTGGGCAGTGCATCCGGGAATCCAGCCAGCACGCGCTTGGCCAGACGCGACAGCACGCGGTTGGTCAGCCCAGGAATGCGATTCTGTTCATGCACCAGCAGCGGGCAGCGCAGCAGCCAGGCGGCGATCCCGCCGGGTCCGGCGGCATAGCCCCCAAAGCTGATGGCAGCCCGCGGACGCAGCGCGCGAAATACGCGCAGGGCCTGCAGCACCGCGCGGAGCACCGCCAGCGGCGCTGCCAGCAGCGCCAGCGGTCCTTTGCCGCGCAGTCCTGCGACCGCGATGGTGGTCAGCTCAATGCCCGCTGCTGGCACCAGCCGCCCTTCCAGTCCGCGCTGTGATCCCAGCCAGGCCACCGGCACGCCGCGCGCGCGCAGCGCAGCCGCCACCGCCAGGCCTGGAAAGATATGGCCGCCAGTGCCGCCGGCCATGATGAGGACCGGACGGCCGGTCACTGCAAGGCTCCCATACTCGGCTCGATGCGCTGTCGCGATGCGCTGCGCGGGCGTGCCGATACTTGCGTGGCAGGGTCAAATCCGTCGGACTCCTCGGCCTCGCTATGGTCCTGCTCGTGGCGACGGCGCTGAACGACTTTCTCGGTCCGGTCCAACTCGTAGCTGACCCGCAGCAGCAGGCCGATCGCCGCGCAGGTCATCAGCACGCTCGATCCGCCTGACGATATCAGCGGCAAGGTGAGCCCCTTGGTCGGCAGCAGGCCAAGATTGACGCCCACCGACACCAGTCCCTGCAGGCTGAGCCATAGCGCAACGCCGAAGGCGCAGAAGCCGACAAAACTGCGCCCCATCTCGACGCCGCGCAGACCGAGCCAGAAGGCGCGACCGCAGAGCACCACAAACACGCTTACCAGCAGCAGGATGCCAACCAGTCCGGTTTCCTCGGCAATCACCGCGAAGATGAAGTCGGTGTGGGCTTCAGGCAGGTAGTAAAGCTTCTGGATCGAACCCCCCAACCCCACGCCCAGCCATTCGCCGCGACCGATCGCGATCAGTGCCTGAGTCAGCTGGAAGCCACCAGCGAACGGGTCATCCCACGGATTCATGAACGAGGTCAGCCGACGCACCCGGTAGGTCTCATTCAAGGCCGCCCATGCCAGCACCGGCGCCGCGACCAGGGCCGGACCAACGACGTGAACGACCTGCACACCACCCAGCCAGATCATTCCGGCGGTGATGGCGCAGATCAGCAACATCGAGCCGAAGTCGGGCTGGAAGTACAGCAGGGTGACCATCACCGCCGCCACCAGCAGCGGCTTCAGGACGCCGAACCAGCGTGTCTGCACCTGGTCGCGATGGCGGGCCAGGTAGCTTGCCAGCCAGATGATCAGGATCAGCTTGACCGCCTCCACGACCTGGAAGTTGGACACACCCAGGGTGATCCAGCGGCTGGCGCCATTTACCGACACGCCGAGTCCGGGCACGAACACCAGCAGGAGCAGCACAAATCCGACGATCAGCAGGGTGCGGCTGTGGCGCTCGATCAGCTTGAGTTCGGTGCGCGCTACGATCAGCGCCAGAACGCTGCCAAGGGTGAGAAACACCGCGTGCCGGATCAGGAAATAGAAGGGCCCGACCCCATGCCCTTCGGCCACCGCGATCGAGCTTGACGACACCATCAGCAGACCGAAGGCCGCCAGCAGCACCGCGCTGAAGAACAGCACGCGGTCGTAGCGACCCTCGATCTCGTCAAGCCGGAAGGCTTGCTGGAAGCGCTCGGGGATCACGCGGCATTCCCTTCCGGTCGAGGGTGGGCAGCGCTTCGCGGCGGACCGATGCTGATGGCGGTCATCAGCGCACCTTCAGCGTGGCAAGGCCGATCAGCACCAGCACCACGGTGATGATCCAGAAGCGGACGATGACCCGCGGCTCGGGCCACCCTTTCAACTCGAAGTGGTGATGGATCGGGGCCATCCGGAATACCCGCCTGCCGGTCAGCTTGAAGCTCGCCACCTGCACCATCACCGACAGCGTTTCGATCACAAAGATGCCGCCCATCACCACCAGCACCAGCTCCTGCCGCACGATCACCGCAATGGTGCCCAGCGCGGCGCCCAGCGCCAGCGCGCCGATGTCACCCATGAAGACCTGCGCCGGATAGGTGTTGAACCACAGAAAGCCGAGCCCGGCGCCGGCCATGGCGGCGCAGATGATGGTCAGTTCGCCGGCACCGGGGATCGACGGGATCTGCAGGTAAGCCGCGAACACCGCATGCCCCGAGGCGTAGGCAAAGAGGCCCAGCGCGCCGGCCACCAGCACCGCCGGCATGATCGCCAGTCCGTCGAGGCCGTCAGTCAGATTCACCGCGTTGGAGAATCCGACGATCCAGAAGTAGGCCACCACCACGAACAGCGCGCCCATGGGAATTGCCACGGTCTTGAAGAACGGCACGTGGAACGCGGTGGCCGCCGGCACATCAGCCGTGACAAACAGCGCCAGCGCGGCGCTGAGTCCGACGATCGACTGCAGCAGGTACTTGGAGCGCGCCGGAAGTCCCTTCGGGTCGCGATCAACCACCTTGCGCCAGTCATCCCACCAGCCAATGGCGCCAAACGCGATCAGCACGCCGAGCACGATCCAGACGTAGCGGTTGCTCAGATCGGCCCACAGCAGGGTCGACAGGCTGATCGCAATCAGGATCAGCGCACCGCCCATGGTGGGCGTGCCAGCCTTGGACAGGTGTGACTGGGGACCGTCGCTGCGGATCGGCTGACCGCCCTTGAGGCGCGCCAGCTGGCGAATCACCCACGGACCCAGCAGCAGCGACAGCATCAGCGCGGTCAGGGCGCTCAGGATCGACCGGAAGGTGATGTAGCCAAACAGCGCAAACGCACGGTTCAGTTCAGCCAGCCACTGGGTCAGCTCATACAGCATGGCCGACCTCCTTCCGCTCGTTGCCGCGCGGGCCGCTGACCAGCGCGGCGACGACCTGCTCCATCTGGCTGCCGCGCGAGCCCTTGACGAGACACACCACGCCGGGCTTCAGGCGCGTCTGGAGCTCGGCGATCAGGGCCGACTGCTGTTCGAAATGGGCGGCTCCGGAACCGAAGCTGCGGGCCGCATGCGCCGCCAGCGCGCCCACCGTGAACAGGCCGCCGAGCCCGGCCGCGCGCGCTTGGCGGCCGACCTCGGCGTGCAGCTCGGCGGCCTGCGGGCCAAGTTCGAGCATGTCGCCGAGCACCAGCCAGGCCTCTCCGCCAGCCTGCGCGAGACTTGCAATCGCCGCCGCCACCGAGGCGGGATTGGCGTTGTAACTGTCATCGATCAGCTCGGCGCCGTTGCCCAGATTGAGCCGCGTCTGCCGACCAGCAACGGCCTCGGCACGGGCCAGGCCATCTGCCACGCGCTCAAGCGGTGCACCAACCGCAACCGCCATCGCCGCTGCAGCCAGCGCATTGCGCAGGTTGTGGCGCCCCGGCAGGGGCAGCTCGACGTCGATCTCCGCCGCGTTGGCCAGCAGCCGGAAGCGGCTGCCGGCAGCGCTGCAGCGAATCTCGAGCGCCCGCACATCGGCGTCAGCCTCCAGCCCAAAGCGTAATACCGGACGGCGACCGACACGCTGCGCAAACCATGGTCCGAAGACGTCGTCGGCATTGATCACCGCCGTGCCGTCGGCCGGGAGCGCGTCGTAGATAGCTGCCTTGGTTTCGGCAATGCCCAGCAGCGAACCCATCCGCTCCAGATGCGCCGGACCGATGTTGTTGACCAGCGCCACCTGCGGCGCGGCGATGGCGGCCAGGTGGGCGATGTCGCCTGGCTGGCCGGCGCCCAGCTCATAAATTGCAAAGCGGCAGTCGGCCGGCTCGTCGATCAGCGCCAGCGGCATGCCGATCTCGTTGTTGCGATTGCCGGCACTGGCGTAGGTCGGTGCGACCTGCGCGAGGATCGAGGCCAGCAGCGACTTCACCGTGGTCTTGCCGTTGCTGCCGGTCAATGCCAGCACCGTGGAGCGCCGCCCGGCGCGCAGACCGGCGGCGATCCGCCCCAGTGCCAGCACGGTGCTGTCGACCCGCAGCTGCGGAATGGCGACACCGGCGATCTCGCGCTCGACCAGCGCAGCGACGGCGCCCGCGGCCGCCGCCTGGGCAACGAAGTCATGGCCATCGACACGTTCACCGGCCAGCGCTACAAACAGCGCATCCGCGCCGAGCGCGCGCGAATCAATGCTCACCGTCGCGACCCGCGTGTTCAGCGCGCCGTGAACCCGGGCGCCGGCCCAGCTCGCCAGCTGCTCGATGCTCACCGGCCTCATGCGCGCGCCTCCAGCCAGCGACTCGCGCACAGCGCATCGTCGAACGGATGCTTGCGCCCGGCAACCTCCTGGTAGCTCTCGTGGCCCTTGCCGGCGATCAGCACGGTGTCGGATGGACCGGCCTGCGCCAGCGCGAGGCCAATCGCCCTGGCCCGATCACGCTGCACGTGTACCCGCGTGCGATCGGCGAAACCTGCCAGCGTGTCGGCCACAATCTGCTCGCCGTCCTCGGCGCGCGGGTTGTCGTCGGTGAGGATAATGCGGTCGGCGCTCGCCTCGACCGCGCGCGCCATCTGCGGCCGCTTGCCGCGGTCGCGCTGGCCGCCACAGCCAAAGACGCAGATCAGCGTCCCGCGGGTATGTGCGCGCAGGCTGTCGAGCGCCTGAGTGAGGGCATCCGGCGTGTGCGCGTAGTCAACCACCACCAGCGGCGCGTCAGCACCTGCGTCAATCCGGTTCATGCGTCCGTTCACCGGTCGCAGCGCGGCCAGCCTGGCCGCGGTCTCAACCAGCGAACAGCCGAGCGCACGCAGACAGCCGGCGACCGCCAGCAGGTTGTCGACATTGAAGCGTCCCAACAGGCGGCTGCTCAGCGCCACCCGCTGGTCGCCTTCAATCAACTCCAGCGCCAGCCCGGCGGCGTCGCAGCGGATGCTGCCGGCGCGCAGTCGAGCGGCGCGGTTGCCGGCGGCGCTGAGCGTCCAGCGATCAAGGTCGGGGCTCAACGTGCCGCACAGCGCATGACCAAACGGATCATCAATATTGATCACCGCCGCGCGCAACGATGGCCAGGCAAACAGCCGCGCCTTGGCCGCACCGTAGCTGTCCATGTCGCCGTGGTAGTCGAGATGATCGCGGGTGAGATTGCTGAACACCGCAAGGTCGAACGCCACACCATCCACCCGCCCCTGATCCAGCGCATGCGATGACACTTCCATCGCCACCGTGCGCGCGCCGAGCGCGGCCAGCTCGGCCAGTGCGGCGTGCACACTGATGACATCGGGCGTGGTCCGCTCGCCGGCGCGCAGGCTGCCGGCAAAGCCCATGCCCAGCGTTCCGAGGCTGCCGGCCGGACCGTGCGCGCTGTCCTCCAGCGCCTGCGCGAGCAGCTGCACGGTCGAGGTCTTGCCGTTGGTGCCGGTGACGCCGATCAGCGTCAGCCGCGCCGATGGGCTGGCGTAGAAGCGATCAGCAATGGCGCCCAGCTGCTGTCGCAGGCCGGGCACCTCCAGCGCTGGCGACGGCCGCATGACGTCCGACGCCACCGGTGGCTCGAACAGGATGCAGGCGGCCCCGCGCTGCAGCGCCTCCCCGGCATGTCGGAGCCCATGGGTCGTGGCGCCGGCGAGTGCGACAAAAGCGGTCCCCTGGATTGCCTGGCGGCTGTCCAGCGTCAGACCGGACACCGCCAGCCCGGCCAAGGCTGGCGGAACCTCGACCACGCCGGCCAGCAGCTGCTGCAGCGGCATACCCATCACTGCAGCACGCCCAGACTGTCGGGCACTGCTTCGGCCTCGATCGGAAGCTGCACGACCTGCGCCGGCACGGTCGCGCGGGCAGCCGGCGCGGCAGGCATCGCTGCCAGAAGTCCAGCCACGTCATCCGGCGGCACGTCCATCACCCGCAGGGCACCTTCCATCATCCGGCCGAAGACGGGCGCCGCCACGAGGCCTCCGTAATAGTCGCGGCCGTGGGGATCATTGATCACCACCACCACCGAAAACTTCGGATGACTGGCCGGAATCAGCCCGGCGAACAGGCTGATGTAGCGCTTCTGGTAGCCGCCAGCGACCGCCATGCGCGACGTACCGGTCTTGCCGGCCGCGCGAAAGCCGGTCACCCGCGCACGCTGTGCGGTGCCCTCGAAGCCGGTGACGGTCTCGAGCATGTCGACCAGCGTCTGCGCCAGCTGCGGATCAATAACCTGTCGACCCGGACTGCGAGTGCCGTGGATGAAGGTCGGCGGCACCAGCACGCCGCCGTTGCCAATTGCGGCATACGCCTGGGCAAGCTGCAGCGCCGTGGTCGACAGACCGTAGCCGTAGGAAATCGTCGCCTTGTGGAGAATGCCCCAGCTGCGCGGCCCCGGCAGCACGCCAGGCGACTCACCCGGGAAGCCAATGCCGGTCGCTTCACCGAAGCCGAAGCGCCGCAGCACGTCGTGGAAATGCTCGTTGGACATCTCCAGCGCCAGCTTGGTCGCTCCGATGTTGGACGACTTGGTCAGCAGGCGGGTCAGGCTGATCTTGCCGTAGTTGCTGACATCGCGGATCGTGTGGCCGGCCAGCGGCATGGTGCCGGGGCTGGTATCGAGGATCGATTCCGGAGTGAACTTGCCGGTTTCCAGCGCCGCCGCCACGGTGAACGCCTTGATCACCGAGCCGGGCTCGAAAACGTCGGTCAGGGCGCGGTTGCGGTAGGCGCCCAGCTCCACCGTATC
This sequence comes from Lysobacterales bacterium, assembly GCA_038205755.1. Lineage (GTDB taxonomy): Bacteria > Pseudomonadota > Gammaproteobacteria > Xanthomonadales > Xanthomonadaceae > JANNWF01. Next base: position 59,032 of record JBBRBN010000007.1, read on the forward strand.
GCGCGCATTCGGGTTGTACGACGGCTGATTGACCATCGCCAGCACTTCGCCGCTCTCAACTTCGAGCACCACAACGGACCCGCTGGTGGCGCCGTGCTCAAGCAGCGCGGTCTTCAGCTCGCGGTAGGCGAAATACTGGATGCGGCGGTCGATGGACAGGACAAGGTCGCGGCCGGGCTCGGCGGCGCGAATCAGATCGACGTTCTCAACAATCCGCCCGCGGCGGTCGCGAATGACCTTCTTGGCGCCCGGCTTGCCGGTCAGCCACTCGTCGAACGCCAGCTCCAGGCCTTCCTGGCCGCGGTCGTCGATATTGGTGAAACCAAGCACGTGCGACAGCACCTCACCCATCGGGTAGAAGCGGCGGAACTCGCGCTGCGACGACACGCCCGGAATGCCCAGCGCAAGGATCGCCTCGGCCTCGTCCGGATTGAGGTGGCGGCGCAGGTACGCGAATTCCTTGTCGGCACGTTGGGCCAGCCGCTGTTGCAGCAGATCGACGCCGGTGCCGAGCGCCTCGGCCAGCTCGGGAATCCGCTCTGGGTGCAGCAGCAGCTCCTTCGGATTGGCCCAGATCGAAAGCACCGGCGAAGACACCGCCAGCGGCTCGCCGTTGCGGTCGGTCACCATGCCGCGCGAGGTCGCGATCGGCATTTCGCGCAGGAAGCGCGCGTCACCCTGCTGCTGGTAGAAGTCCTTGTCGATCAGCTGCAGGTCGACCGCCCGCACCACCAGGGCGATGGTCGACAACCCCAGCACCGCCACGGCGGCATACAGTCGGCGACGGGTGTCGAGCCACGGCTGGCGCGAACGGGCGGCGCGCGGTGGGTTGCGAGCGTGCTTCATGGCTGGATCACCCGCAGCTCGCTGGCGTCGGGGTACTTCATGCCCAGCGCGATGCGCGCCACTTGCTCGATTCGGTTGGTCTCGGCCCAGGTCGCCTGCTCCAGCTGCAGCCGGCCGAACTCGATGTTGAGCTCGTCGCGCTCGCGCTCCAGCGCGGTCAAGGCCACGAACTGCTGGCGGTGCTCATGGCGCGCGTAGACCACGCCCACGCCGCTGCTTACCACCAGCAGCAGAAGCAGCAGGAAGGCCACGATTCGCGCCATCACGGCAGTCGCTCGGCAACGCGCAGCACGGCGCTGCGGGCGCGCGGGTTGCGCGCCAGCTCGGCGGAGTCAGCGCGGGTGGCGCTGCCGACTTCGCGCAGCGTCAGGGTTTGGGCGGGCAGTTCGGGCAGACGCCGGTTGCCCGGCGCCGGGCGCGCCTTGGCGGCAATGAAGCGTTTCACCGCCCGATCCTCAAGCGAGTGGAAGCTGATCACCGCCAGCCGACCCCCCGGCCGCAGCCGTGCGTGGGCGGCATCCAGCCCGGCGTCGAGGTCCTGCAGTTCGCGGTTGATGTGGATTCGCAGCGCCTGGAAGCTGCGGGTTGCCGGATGCTTGCCCGGCTCGCGACGGCCGATGGCCGCCTCGATCAGCGCCGCCAGCTCCGACGTGCGCCGCAGCGGCGCTTGCGCGCGCCGCGCAACAATCGCGCGGGCGATCCGCCGACTCAGCTTCTCCTCGCCAAAGCGCCACAGCACATCGGCGATATCAGCCTCGTCGGCAGTTTGCAGCCAGTCGGCCACGGATTCACCGCTGTCGGGATCCATCCGCATGTCCAGCGGCCCGTCGTTCTGGAAGCTGAAGCCACGCTCGGCGCAATCCAGCTGCGGCGAGGAGACGCCCAGATCCAGCAGGATGCCGTCGAGCCCATCGGCGGTGGCATTCCAGCCCGCGAGGTCAGCAAAACTGCCCCGCCGGGCGCCGACCCGCGCGTCCTCCGCCTGCAGTTGGGTGGCCTGCGCCATTGCCTCCGGGTCCTTGTCCATCACCAGCAGCCGCCCCTGCGGGCCAAGCCGATCAAGCACGCCGCGCGCGTGTCCACCGCGACCAAACGTGCCGTCCAGATAGCGTCCATCCGCCTTCACCCGCAGCCCTTCCATGACCTGCGCAAACAGCACCGGAATGTGATCGGGCTCCTGCACTGCAGGCGTCCCTGCCATCCCGCTAGAGCCGCAGATCAAGCATGTCGTCGCTGACTTCGTCTTCGCCGATGGTCTGGCGAATCTGAGCCAGGTGCGCCTGCTCGCTCCACAGTTCAAATTTGCTTCCCATACCCAGCAGCACGGCCCGCTTCTCGATGCCAGTCGCGTTGCGATGGCTGGCCGGCAGCAGCAGCCGACCGTTGCCATCCAGCTCGACGAAGGTCGCAGCACCGACCAGCTTCAGCTGCAGGGCGCGGTGCACCCGCTTGGCGTTCGGCAGCGCGTTCACCTGGTCACGCACGCGCTCCCACTCGGCTACCGGATACAGCCACAAACAACCCTGCTCGTAGGGGTTGTAGGCCACCACCAGGCGACTCGCACACTCACGCACGACGGTGTCACGGTGCGCGGTGGGCACCGCCAGCCGGCCCTTGTCGTCAATCGTGATTGCTGTCTCGCCTTGGAAGTTCATGACCACGGGGAACCACAATTTCCCCTAATTTCCTACGTCCGCCCACATTAGGCACCGTGGAAACGCCTGTCAAGGAAAAGCGAAACTTTGCAAAGATCAGCTAAGCCCCTGCCACCGTTGAGTTTTCCGGACGCCACTTGGTCGTGAAGGTAAAGTGTCGAAAATACATTTACTTAGCAGTCATTGCTAAAGAAAACCTGAGGAATTGGGAGTTTCTGGCGTCGGCTCGCACAGTGCCGCCACCTACTGTTGCAACGCAGCATTGAGTACGCCACCGGAACGACCGGGCCAACCGAAAATCCGGAGCTACGCGCGCCCCGATCCGGCCGGCCCGGCGGGCGTGTCGTCGCCTTGAGTTGCAGCAGCGATCGGGCGCTCTAGCCCGCATGTTTCATGAATTCGCGCGATGATCGCGCAGGATAGTGTTCGCACAAGGGACTACCGAAGGAGCGGCGTAGCGGGCCGTACGACCGACTGAGGAAAATCTCCTGTGCGGACAAGAGACAAGCGAGGGCGTGTGAGATTCATGAAATAGGCGGGCTAAGTCCGACAGGCTGCTAGAGCTCGCGCCGAGCGGCGCTGCCACCACAGCGGCGGCGGAAGCGCGTCTGCCCGGAGCTGGCGGCAGCGCGGTGCGCCATCCTGCGGAACCGCTCTGTAGTCGCCGTCGGGGGCTTGGCGTCGCGATCTGGACGCACGAGAGAAGTGGCGGAGCCGGCCGATAAGCCGGGTTCTGTCGTGGACAGTCATTCCTCTAGGCCCTGCGTCACCGCAGGGCTCAAGCAACCTACCCGGAGACACTGCGGGCCGCAGCATAGCCTCCCTATTTGGTCTTGCTCCCGGTGGGGTTTGCCGTGCCGGTCCGTTGCCGGACTCGCGGTGCGCTCTTACCGCACCATTTCACCCTTGCCACGCCCATCTTGCGATGCCGTTCGGCGGTATCTTTCTGTTGCACTTTCCGTCGGCTCGCGCCGCCCAGGCGTTACCTGGCACCGTGCCCTATGGAGCCCGGACTTTCCTCGGCACCGTTGTCCACCGAAGTGAACGCGAATGACGCGACTGTCTGGCCGACTCCGCCGCGGACCAGTCTACGCGGCTGAGGCGACGGCCGCTGAACGGCGGACCAGCTCGTCGAGCGCATCCGGAATCTCCGCCGCAGCGGCGACCGTCGCCAGCCGCGGATGATCGGTGGCCACCTTGGCCTGCAGCTCGTGGGTCCAGGTGACCCGATACGGCATGTGCACGCCAAAGCCGCCGGCCGCCAGCACCGGTGCGATATCCGAACGCAGCGAGTTGCCGACCATGGCGAAACGGCGGGCGTCGACCGCGCACTCGCGCAGTACGCGGGCGTAGGCCGCGGCGTCCTTCTCGGAGACAATCTCGATGCGCCCGAACAGGTCGGCCATGCCCGACTGCCGCACCTTGGCCTCCTGGTGGAACAGGTCGCCCTTGGTGATCAGCACCAGCGGCCAGCGCGTCGCCACTGCCTCGACTGCCGCGCGGATGCCGTCAATCAGCTCGACCGGATGGGTCAGGATCGACTTGCCCAGCTCGACCAGGCGATGGATGTCACGGGCCGATATGCGCGCGTCGGTCAGCGCAATTGCGGTCTCGATCATCGACAGCGTCATGCCCTTCGCACCGTAGCCAAACAGCATGATGTTGCGCTGCTCGGTGGCCAGCAGGCGGTCGTGCAGACCGGCTTCGGCGAGGTCGACATACGCGCCGATGATGCGCTCGAACTCCGCGTGGGCATCCTGGAAGTAGCCCTCGCTGTGCCACAGCGTGTCGTCGGCGTCGAAACCCACCAGCTCGATCATGACGCCGCGGTCAGTGCGCGGCAGCCGCGGGCGGCTGACGCAGCTTGCTGATTGTGGTGATGACGCCAACCAGGATCGCCCCGGCCAACAGACCGACCACCGCGTTCGCACTCATCTCGGAAAAGGTTGCCGCCCAGCTGCCGTCGGATATGTAGGGAAGCAAGGCGTGATGCAGCATCGGCACGCCATGCACCAGGATGCCGCCGCCAACCAGAAACATCGCCGCGGTGCCGGCCACCGACAGAAACTTCATCAGCCACGGCGCGGCGCGCAGGATGCCGCGTCCGCAGGCGCGGCGAAAGCGCGCCCAAGTGCTCTCACCTGCGGTTTGCGTCAACAGCAGCCCGCCATCATCGAGCTTGACGATGCCGGCCACGAGGCCGTACACGCCAACGGTCATGAGCACCGCAATGCCGACCAGCACCGCAACCTTGGTGCCGAAGCCGGCGCTCGCCACCGTGCCAAGGGTGATCACGATGATCTCGGCGGAGAGGATGAAGTCGGTGCGGATCGCACCCTTGATCTTCTTGCGCTCGAACTCGACCAGATCGACCCCCGGATCCGCCACCGCCCTGACCAGTTCGACGTGCACCTTCTGCCGCTCCGCACGGCTGTGCAGGAACTTGTGGAGCAACTTCTCGGCACCTTCGAAGCACAGAAACGCGCCGCCCAGCATCAGCAGCGGAACAATCGCCCACGGCAACAGCACGCTGATGGCGAGCGCCGCCGGCACCAGAATCAGCTTGTTGAACGCCGACCCCTTGGCCACTGCCCAGACCACCGGCAGCTCGCGCTCGGCGCGCACGCCGGACACCTGCTCGGCGTTGAGCGCCAGATCGTCGCCGAGCACGCCCGCCGTTTTCTTCGCCGCCACCTTGGTGAGTATCGCCACGTCATCCAGCACGGTTGCGATGTCGTCGAGCAGGGCGAGCAGGCTGGTGGCCATGACGGACGTCCGGAGGATGAAGGCGCGATTCTAGCCCGCCTATTTCATGAATCTCACACGCCCTCGCGCGAATTCATGAAATACGCGGGCTAGCTCTGCCCTATACCCACATCTTCGCTGGACAAATGGACTGGTGCGCCCTACGCTTGGCGCCATGTGGATTCAGCACCAGATCAAACGTTCTCTCAGCGAGCCGCAGGCCACCGCGCGGCTGCAGGCGCTGCTTGCGGGTGGCGACATCATGCACCGTACGGCGTTGGCAGACGCCGTTTGCACGGAGTTCGGCTTCCGTGATGCTCGCGGCGGGCTGCAGCGGGCGGGTTGCCTCAAGGCCTTGCGGGAAATAGAGCGTGCCGGGCGCATTGCGTTGCCAGCGCCGCAGACCCGTGGCGGCAGGTCGTCGCCGCGGACCGCGGCCGCGGCCGTTGAGGTGCCGCGAGCGGTACCCAACGACGTCGGTGCACTGCACGGGCTGGAACTGGTGTTGGTGGGGAACTGCACTGAGCGTGAGATCTGGAACGGCTTGATGGTGCATGAGCACCCGCGCGGCGCCGGCCCGCTGGTCGGCTGCCAGCTGCGCTATCTGGTCAAATCGGCGCATGGCTGGCTGGGGGCCATGGGCTTCGGTGCCGCAGCTCTGAAGCTTGGCGCGCGCGACCGCTGGATCGGCTGGGACGATGCTCAACGGCGCAGTCATCTGTCGCAGATTGTCGGGCTCAACCGCTTTCTGATCCGTCCCTCGGTGCGCTGCCACAACCTGGCCTCGCACCTGCTGGGCCGGGTGATGCGCCAGATAGCTGACGATTTTGAAGCCCAGTTCGCCTATCGTCCGTGGCTGGTGGAGACCTTTGTTGATCGCACTGAGCATTCCGGTGTGAGCCTGAGAGCCGCGAACTGGATCTATCTGGGCGATAGCGGCGGACGCGGTCGCCAGGATCGCAAGCATGCGGCGAGCGAATCGACCAAGGCCATCTATGTCTACCCGATCCAGGCCGATTGGCGCACACAATTGGGCGTGGGCGAGGGTATCGTGCCGTCGCCGCCCGGGCCGCTGGCAGCGGGCGCGGGCCTGGATTCGACGCACTGGGCCGAGCAGGAGTTCGGCGGCGCGCCGCTGGGTGATCGAAGACTGAGCCGGAGGTTGGTGTTGAGCGCACAGCGTCAAGCAGAGAACCCACTGCGCGCGTTTACCGGCGTGGCGCGTGAGGACTGGGCCGCGGTCAAAGGTTACTACCGACTGATCGACCAGCCGTCTGACGACTCGCAGGTCACGCCCGAGAATATTCTCGCGCCGCATCGCGCCCTGACCCTGCGTCGAATGCAGGCGGAGACGACGGTACTGTGCGTGCAGGACGGCACCGATCTGAACTTCAGTAATCGTCCCGAGGCCGAGGGCTTGGGCATCATCGGCAGCAATCAGACCGGCGCCAAGAGCCGCGGGCTGCACTTGCACTCGACCCTGGCGATCAGCAGCGAAGGCTTGCCCCTGGGCGTGTTGCGCGCCGAGTTTGAGGCACCCGAACCGACAGCGAAGGTCGGGCGCGGGGACCCGCTGCAACGCAAGAGCCAGCGCTGGATCGAGAGCTTGCGCGATTGCGCGGATATTGCGACCCAGTTGCCACAAACGCGCGTGATCAGCGTCATGGACCGCGAGGCCGACTTCTTCAGCCTGTTCGCGGAGCAGCGCCAGTGCCCGCAGGTCGACATCCTGGTGCGCGCCAAGCATAACCGTCGCCTGCCCAACGGCGACGACGAGAAGCTTCGCACCAAGCTCTTCGACAGCCTGCGAACGGCCCCGGTGAAGGGCCGGATGCAACTGAGCGTTGCCCGCAAGAGCGTGCGCCACAAGCGTTCCGGGCAGCAGGCCCATCCGGGTCGCAAGGCGCGCACAGCAACCGTCGATCTGCGTTATCGTCAGGTGACATTTACCTCGACCCTGGCTGAGCATGCCGGCATTGAGCCGACCACGCTGACGGTCGTGCATGTACGCGAGGAGTCGCCGCCCGAAGGTGCGACACGCCTGGAATGGTTCCTGCTGACCACGCTGGCGGTCGAGTCCGACGACCAGGCGCAACAGATCCTCAAGTGGTATTGCCTGCGTTGGCGCATCGAAGACTGGCACCGCGTACTCAAGACTGGCTGCAAGGTCGAAGACCTCGCCCATCACAGCGCCGAGCGCATCCAGCGCGCCAGTGCCATCCGCATGGTCATCGCCTGGCGCATCATGCTCATGACCCTGCTCGGCCGCGAGACCAACGATCTACCCGCCGACATCCTGTTCTCGGACGTTGAAATCAAGGTCCTCAACGCCTACACCCTTACGCGCGGCCGACCCGCCATCACCACCCTGGCCGACGCGGTGCGCTGGGTCGCTATTCTGGGCGGCTACCAGAACCGCAAACACGACCCGCCACCCGGCCACCAACTGATGTGGCACGGCTACGTGATGATGGCCGGAATGTGTCAGGGGTACTTGCTGTACGAGGCAATGCAAACCGCCCAGGGAAACGGAACTAAAGATATGGGTAAAGGGCAGGGCTAGCCCGCACGTTTCACGAATTCGCTCGATGATCGCGCAGGATAGTGTTCACACAGGGGGTTTTCCGAAGGAGCGGCGTATCGGGCCATACGACTGACCGGGGAAAAACCCTTGTGCGGACAGGAGACCAGCGAGGGCGTGTGAGATTCATGAAATAGGCGGGCTAGACTATGCCGCCGCTCGCGGCCATGCCGCCGCCGCATTTATGCCGACCTCGATCCGACACCGACTGCCCGGCGAGATGCGCGCCACGTTTACGCTTGCGCTGCCGTTGGTGCTCGGGCAGCTGTCGTCGGTGGCGATGAACGTGGTCGACACGCTGATCGCGGGGCATCACAGCGCGCAGGCGCTGGCGGCGGTGGCGGTTGGCAGCGCGGTGTGGTCGCTGGTAATCCTGATCCTGATCGGCGTGCTGATGGCGGTACCGCCGACGGTCAGCCAGCTCAATGGCGCGGGCCGACGCGGCGAGGTCGGCGCGCAGTTTCGCCAGGCGCTGTGGCTGGCCGCGGGCATGGGCTGCGTGTTGTTCGTGCTGGTTCGCAGCAGCGGCCCGCTGCTGGCCGCGATGGGCATTGATCCGCTGGTGCGGCCGGGCGCGGAGGATTTTCTGGCCGGCATATCGTGGGGCGCACCTGCGCTGGCGATCTACTTCGCGCTCCGCTATCTGAGCGAGGGGGTGGGCCTGACCCGGCCAACCATGGTGTTTGGAATCGGCGGACTGCTGATCCTGATTCCTCTTGGCTACCTGTTCATGCACGGCGGGCTGGGACTGCCCGCACTGGGGCCACACGGTCTTGGGCTGGCGACGTCGGTGGTGCTGTGGCTGCAGGCAATCGCGCTGTTTGCGTGGCTGGCGTGGTCGTCGAACTATGCGGACCTGGCGCTGTTCGCCCGCTTCGACTGGCCGCAGTGGCGGCCGATCCGCGAGCTGCTGCGGCTGGGGCTGCCGATGGGCATCTCCATTTTCATGGAAGGCAGTCTGTTCGTGGCTACGGCGCTGATCATCGGCACACTGGGGATTGTGGCGGTGGCTGCACACCAGATCGCGATCAACATCGCCTCGGCATGTTTCATGGTGCCGCTGGGCATCGCGATGGCGACCACCGTGCGGGTCGGTTATGCCGCGGGTGGCGGGAATGCGGCGGGCGTCCGCGGGGCAGCGGCGGGCGGCTATGCGCTGACCGCCATCGCGCAGCTGCTGTCGGCGGCGCTGCTGGTTACGTGCGCAACGCTGATCGCCAATGCCTATACGCGCGACGCGGCGGTTGCGGCGCTGGCCGCGCAGCTGATGCTGTTTGCCGCGCTGTTCCAGCTCTCCGATGGCCTGCAGGCGGCGTCGGGCGGAGCGCTGCGTGGCCTCAAGGACACCCGCATTCCAATGTTCATCACTGTGCTGTCGTACTGGGGAATCGGAATGCCGCTGGGCTGGTGGCTGGGCATTGTCGGACAGCGTGGCCCCGCGGGCATGTGGATGGGCCTGATCGCCGGTCTGAGCGCGGCCGCCATTCTGCTCACCTGGCGCTTCGTGCGCTTGAGCCAAAATCCGCAGCGATTGCTGCCTGATCCGTTGTCCCAGGCGCCCGCGGCACTGATGCACCCTTGACGGCCTTTGGGTCCAAATGACCATCGGCGGGTGGCAAGTGCCGCCGCGCTGGGTATCCTCTCTACAGACTTTCAGGATTCGAACGAATGAACCCCCGCAGGCCGAACATCGTTGTACGTTTTTTTCGTGGGCTTTGGGACACGCTCAACTTCGGCCGCCGGCTGATTTTCAACCTGCTCTTTCTGCTGCTCATGGTGTTTCTTCTGGTCACCATCTTCGCGTCCGCGCCCATTCTTGAGAAGCGCAGCACGCTGCTGATCGAGCCGCAGGGCGACATCGTGGAACAGTTCAGCGTCGACCCGGTTTCACGTGCGATTGCGCGAGCCCAAGGTACCGAGGTGCCGGAAATCCGACTGCGCGATCTGCTGCGCGCGCTGGAGTCGGCGGCTACTGACGACCGCATCGAGCGGGTTGCCCTGCGCACCGATGGCATCTCCAGCGTCGGCTTTGCGGCCCTGCGTGATCTCGCGCAGGCGGTCGGCAAGGTCCGCGCGGCGGGCAAACAGGTGATCGCCTACGGCGATGCGATGGACCAGAAGCAGTACTACCTTGCTGCCCAGGCCGACGAGGTTTACCTGCATCCCGAGGGACTGGTGTGGCTGGAGGGCCTGTCGAGCAATCGCGCCTACTTCCGCGAAGCGCTCGAAGACAAGCTCGGACTCGATATCCACCTGTTCCGGGTCGGCGAGTACAAGAGCTTTGGCGAGCCCTTCATCCTTGATGGGCCGTCCGAAGAAGCAACCGCGTCGACCAACTTCTGGATGCAGGACATCTGGAGTCGCTGGCTGACCGACATGGCCGAGGCTCGAGGATTGGACGCCAGTGAACTGCAGGCGCGCATCAATCGCAGCGACGTAGAGCTGGCCCAGGCAGGCGGCAACCCGGCCGAGATGGCCAAATCGTGGGGATTGATCGATGGCCTGATGAACGAGGACGAGGCCTACGACCTGCTGATCGAGCGCGGCAGCGCCAACGACGACGGCGAGCTGGTTGCAGTCGACCTCGCCGGTTATCTGGGCATCCTGAGCGCGAGCAGGTCGCCCATCGACACCCGGCCGCAGGTTGCGGTGGTGGTTGCGCAAGGCGAGATTCTCGATGGCGAGCAGCCGCCGGGTACGGTCGGTGGTCCGACGACCGCCGCCCTGATCAAGCGGGCGCGTGACGACGATAAGGTCAAGGCGCTGCTGCTGCGGGTCGATTCGCCCGGGGGCTCGGTGTTTGCGTCAGAGCAGATTCGCCGCGAGATTGAGCTGACCCGCGCCGCCGGCAAGCCGGTGGTGGCGTCGATGGCCAACGTCGCCGCGTCGGGCGGTTACTGGATTTCAATGAACGCCGACGAGATCTGGGCGGATCCCAGCACCATCACCGGCTCGATCGGAATTTTCGGACTGCTGTTCAGCGCGCCGGAAACGCTGCAGAAGGTCGGCATTCGCGTGGAGGGCACCGGCACTACGAACTTGGCCGGGGCGTTTGATCCGCGAAAGCCACTCGATCCGATGCTGGGTAGCATGATCCAGTCGCTGATCGAGAAGGGCTACAGCGACTTCATCACCAAGGTCGCGGATGCGCGCGGTCAATCGCCAGAGGCGATCAACGAGGTGGCACGGGGCCGGGTGTGGACCGGCGCGCAGGCGCTGGAGCGCGGCTTGGTCGACCACTTGGGCGGTCTTAATGATGCGGTTGCGGCGGCGGCCAAGCTGGTCGACCTGGATCCTGGCGACTATCAGCTGGTGTATGTCGAGAACGAACTGAGCGCATTCGAGAAGTTTATCGATGCCGCGACCAGCAGTCCCACGACGCGGCACGCCGTCAGCGCCGTCGGGTTGAGCCAGTCGCCGTTCGGCTTTCTGCCGCTGGACCCCCAGACCCGCGCCCAGCTCAAGCGCGAGCTGCCGTGGCTGCTGCCGCCGCCGCCCGGAGCTCGCCCGTTCCGCAGCGTTGTGCACTGCTTCTGCGGGATCTAGCCGCAGCGGCGCAGCACGCTAAAGCTACCTGGTTGGGAGCGGTCGACCCGAGCGTCGACCGCCTTGAGGTTACGCCGGGCGATGACTTGGTCCATCCGTCCGGCCTCAGGGCGACGCCGTATTCCAGCGCTCGATTACCGCCAGACCTTCGATTGCCTCGATGTCGATGTCCAGCTGGCGCTGGCGCCGGCGCAGCTCGCCGGCGGATTCGGGACTTGCTGCGATTTGGACGTCGAGACTGGCGCGCTCCCTCTGCAGCTCATGCAGGCTGCGACCCAACTCGTGAGCCTCACGGTAGCCCGCGTTGACGCAGCCCGGGAGCGCGGCCGTGCCGCTGCCGCCTTGACGCCAACCATCAAGCGGCCGACAGTCCGCGCCGGGCGAACGACAGCCCGCAGTGGCCACCGAGACAAGTAGAACAAGGAGAACAAGCCGCATTCGATTTCAGGTGGACAGGATGAAATGGGCCACTATCCTAGCCGGTATTCCATCTCCGGACGTGCGCTCATGACCGAATCACGGTGGCGGCTGGACGGTCAACTGGCGCTTGTGGCGGGCGCCAGCGCCGGCATTGGCCGCGCCATTGCCAGCGAATTGCTGGGCCGTGGTGCGGACGTGCTGCTAACCGCACGCGAAGACGGTCCCCTCGAGGTGGCGCGCGAGGAGCTGTCCGAGCTGTTTCCGCAGCGCGAAGTGCTTACGTTCGCGGCTGATCTGGTTGATGCCGAGGATCGCGGCGCATTGTTCGACTGGATCGGGGACCTCGGAGACGGCCTGCACATCCTCGTTAACAATGCCGGCAGCAACACACCCATGTCGGCATTGGACTATGACGACCGCCAGTGGCGAGCAATATTTGAGGCCAATACGTTTTGCGCCTGGGAACTTTGCCGATTGGCGCACCCACTGCTCTCCCGTCATGCAGCCACTGCCATTGTCAACGTGGGCTCGGTATCCGGTGCGCGGCATGTCCGAACGGGCGCCCCCTACGGCATGAGCAAGGCAGCGCTGCACCAGCTCACGCGAAACCTGGCGTGCGAGTGGGCGGCGGATGGTGTCCGCGTCAACGCGGTCTTGCCCTGGTACATCCGCACCCGCCGAACCTCGGCAGCCCTTGCCGACCCCGACTATCTGGACGACGTCATCGATCACACGCCGTTGGGTCGAATCGGGACACCGGAAGAGGTTGCTGCGGCGGTTGCGTTTCTGTGCCTGCCGGCGGCGAGCTACGTTACCGGGCAGTGCCTCGCAGTCGACGGTGGCTTTCTCGCTTTCGGGTTCTGATCGACCCTGGCAGCCGGTCGGACGCAGGTCGACCGGCTGCCAGGCGGCAAGTGGTCGAGCGCGCGCGCGCTCAGCCGCCACAATACGTCGCAAGCAGCTCGCGCAGCTGATTGGATCGGGGCACCAAGATGGCGCGCTCGCTCGACTGGGCATTAAAAATCCTCCGCTGCAGCTCACGGCGTTCCGCAACATGGCGGGCGCAGGTCTCCTCGACGCTTAACAGATGGCAGCGTTCCTCCACATACACCTGGGGTGAGGGCCCCCCTGCCGACGGGCCGGTGGGCTGTGGCCCCACGGGCGATTGAACGGCCGGCAATCGCGGCGTTGCGCCGACACGGCCAAACAGCTGGGCGGGCGCCTTCGGGTCGCGCCCGACAACCCACAGCGGCACATAGCGTCCTCGGGATGCGCCGTCCTGCGACAGACGTTCGGCGCCGTCAAAATCAACGCACATCCAAAGCGGTGGCGGCGGACCCGCCGCGATTGCCTCTGGCTGCTCGGCGAGCGGTTGGGGCGCGAGATCGACCAACGCCGGGGTCGCTATGGCCTTGGCGCGCGGCTCGGTGGTGGCCGGTAGGCGCACTCGTCGTAACGTCTGGTCGTCGGACACCGGACAAGGCTGGTCCTGAAAGCTCACGAGGCCGTCAGCTGGCACGCAGCGGTAAACGTCCAGCCGGCCCTCTGCCTCAATGTCGCAGGGGGAGGCCGCAAACAGGAATATTGCTAGGCTAGCTGATCGAAACCAAACCATGGCTTCGAGTATGCAACAGCGCCAAGGTCCAGGGAGTGAACAGCGATGCGATCAAAACAACTGCGGTGGTTTCTACTGGGCATGCTCGTCGCGAGCACCGGCGTCGCGCGAGCCGCGGTCGCTCCGGCGCCCGACCGAAACGAAGGCGAGGGGCCCTACTCGCAGCTGATTCTGCGTGGGGTTACCGTAGTCAATGGCACCGGCGCACCGGCATTTGGGCCCGCTGACATCGTGATCGAAGGAAACACGATCACGGATGTAAAGATTGTCGGCTATCCCGGCCACCCGATCCCCGCCGACGACCGCCCAGTTCTTCGTGAGAGCGGCAGAGAGATCAATCTATCCGGCTACACAGCCATTCCCGGTCTCATAGACATGCATGGCCACATTGGCGGTACCGAGCAAGGCGTCGATGCCGAATATGTCTACAAGCTTTGGCTGGGACACGGCATAACCACGGTACGCGAACCGGGCTGCGGAAACGGCGTTGAATGGTGCGTATCCGAAATGCGTCGTAGCGAAAAAAACGCCATTACCGCACCCAGAATCTATCCCTATGTATTTCTCGGTGCCGGCCGTGCTACACCAATGCTGACAGCCAGTGATGCGCGTGCGTGGGTCCGCGGTATCCACAAGCAAGGCGCACTCGGGATGAAATGCTTTGGACAGCGGCCAGAGATTCTAGCTGCCGCGCTCGATGAACTGAAGCGGCTGGGTATGCGCAGCGCCTGCCACCATGCACAGCTCGATGTCGCACGGGTAAATGTGCTCACCACTGCCCGACAAGGTCTGACCACCATGGAGCACTGGTATGGTCTACCCGAGGCGCTTTTTTCTGGCCAAACTGTCCAGACATTTCCTCCGAACTACAACTATCAGAATGAGCAGCATCGCTTCAGCGAAGCGGGAAGGCTTTGGGCCCAAGCTTCGGAGAAAGGAAGCGAGCGATACGAAGCGGTCATCGGCGAGCTTATCGAACTGGATCTGACGATCAATCCAACTTTCACGGTCTATCAGGCCACACGCGACTGGATGCGAGCGCGCACTGCCGAGTGGCACGATGATTACACCCATCCGGCGCTGTGGGACTTCTTCCGCCCAGGCCGCGCCCGCCATGGGAGCTTTTTCTTCGACTGGGGAACCGAGGAGGAGGTGGCTTGGCGCGACAACTATCGTCGATGGATGGCTTTCGTAAATGACTTCAAGAATCGAGGTGGCCGGGTGACGGTTGGAAGTGATTCCGGATACATTTACAAGATCTATGGCTTCGGAACCATCGAGGAGCTTGAACTTCTGCGGGAAGCGGGATTCCATCCGATCGAAGTAATTAGTGCCGCCACTCTTAATGGCGCTGAGGCGCTGGGAGAAGCCGCACGGATCGGATCGATCGAGCCCGGAAAGCTGGCAGATATTGTAATCGTGGAGGGCAACCCGCTGTCGAATCTAAAGCTGCTTTACGGAACCGGCCATATTCGACTTGACAGCGAGGGTCAACTTCGACGGGTGGGAGGAGTTGAATTTACGATCAAGGATGGAATCGTTTACGACGCCAAAAATCTTTTGGCGGAGGTGAAAGCCATGGTCAAGGCAGCGAAGAATACTCGCGGGATCACCACGCTTCCTCGCATAGAACAGGCGCTGGAATGACGCTCAACATTGCCGGCAGGTAAATCGAGGAGCAGTGATGTTGTTGACGCAAACGGGTACGCTGCGATCCTTGGCGGACGCCCTGAGCTCATACGACACGACAACGGGTTTACCCGAGGCAATCCTCACGGTGATTTTTGGGGCGTCGCTGCTCGTCGCCGTTGACCCCCGGATCAGTGAATTGCAACTGCCTCTGATCAGCTTGCCCCAAAAAAGCAAAACCCCCAGAGGGTATCTGGGGGTTTTGGGGATGAAGCCCCTGGCGATGACCTACTCTTGCATGGGCGAACCACACTACCATCGGCGCGTGTGCGTTTCACTTCCGAGTTCGGGATGGGATCGGGTGGTTC